>JAOASG010000008.1 GCA_025210235.1 Vallitalea sp. | reverse complement strand
GTTTCTTCTGGAGTATAAGGCTGTTTATCGTATACGTCAGCCTTTAAACTGTTTATTTCTTTTCCATCAATCGTTCCAATAAATCTTTTAATTCCTAGTACGGTAACTTGTTGTTTCATACCATTCATTTTATCAATTCCTTTCATTTTTAGATTAAATTTATGTAAATAGGGTATAAACCCCTTACTTACTTTATTTACTTATTTTGCAATTCTTTAATTTTATATTTATAATTATTTATCATATATTCTATAGATTCAATTCCATCATCACCAAGCATAATTCGTGCCATTTCGTCTTCTAAAAGTTCTTCTGCATTAGTTATCATGTCTTGTAAATCTTTAATTCTTTTATTAACTCCTTGCATTTATTTCTCTCCCTTCAATAGTGGTTATTTCAACTATTATTTGTTACTTTAAATGCTTTTTTAACGTCTTTAGAACGACATATTTATTAGAAGTGAGTATTTAGAACTGTTTCTCTTAAACCACAGATATGTTATAATAAGTACACAAATGTGTTGCTTATTTACTACACATATATAATACCACACATTTGTATGGTTGTCAAATAAAAACCACACATTTATAAACTTTTTTTCGAAAGGGGAAGATACTAATTTATCAAGAGTTTGGAGCAAGATTAAAGGAATGTCTAAAAAAGGCAGGATACACACAAAAAAGTGCTACGGAGAAATTAAATTTATCTAAAAATGCTATATTAAATTACACAAAAGGTAGGTTACCAAAAGCAGAAATATTACATCAATTATCACAATTATGTGGTGTCTCAATGGAATTTCTTTTAACAGGTAATATTAATTCCAATATACAATCTGACACTCAAACAGAAACTTTGCTAAAATACTATAACAAACTAGATAAACAAAATAAAAGACTTGCAGTACATGAAATGAAGCATATGTATGAAGTTCAAGAATTAAAAAAATTAAGAGATTAATAACAGAAAGGATTTAACTAATGAACCTTCTAATAATTATAGGCTTATTTATACTATTATTATTTATTATTATCGCACAAAAAAACACTAGTACTAACAAAAATAGTAGTAGTAATAAAAGCAATTCAAAAGATTATTATAAGTCATATAAAGCTGTACCCTCTATTTTAACAAAAGCTGAACTAAATTTTTATGACACATTAGAACCAATTTGTTCTGAACTAAATGTTATATTGTTTTCAAAAGTTAGATTAATTGATTTACTAGAGATTACCGATAAAGACCATTATCAAACTTGTCTTAATAAAGTAGTATCAAAACATATAGATTTTGTTATATGTGATAGTAAAAACTTAAAACCTTTAATATGCATTGAATTAGATGATAGTTCACATAACCAACAAAATAGAACAAATAGAGATATTTTTATAAATAACGTGTTAGGAAATGTTGGCTATAAAGTTATGAGAATTAAGTGTAAGTCTTGTTATGAGACCGATTTATTAAAAAGGCAAATAATGAAAAATCTAAATGAATTAGCCGCATAATTGAAAAGAGTTAAGGTATTAACTAGCCTTTAACTCTTTTATTATATTATTTAATATGCATGAATACATGTCACAATTCTCGCATTGTGTATCCAAAAGCATAAGCTTTTCTAACATCTTTAATTTGATTATTACTCTTTTCTTTGTAAGTCTACTCACATTTATCACTCCATTTGCATAAAATCGGAACAAGATAGCGAACATCTGTTTGTATGTATTTTAACACATATTGTAACATTATGTCAATATTATATACGAACATTTGTTTGTTTTTTGTCTTGTGCTATTAAAGGTTTATCCTTGTATTATCTTACATTATTTGCTAATTTAAGACTAAGGATCTAGTGTCCATTGTGGACTTGGGGGTTCGAGTCCCCCCAACTGCACTGACTTTAAGCAATTTTGAAAATACTATATTTTGGGTTTGACACCAAAATTGACACCAAAAAATATAAAAGCAGATAGTTCATATACTATCTGCTTAATTTTATATCTAATCAATATTTCCAATTTTATATGCTTCAACTTCTACTATTCCCTGTATCTCTGATAACACTTCTTCATATTCAAATAATAGTTTTTTATTATTCCCCAATGCACATTTTAACTCATTAAAGATAATAATACTTTTACTTGATAAATCCATATACTTTTGATTTTGTGATAATGCCATTGAGCATTTTCTGTTCTCTTCATCTAATTGATTCATATAACGTTCCTCCCAATTCACCTGTCAATACAATGCTACGAATATTGCTACCAAGTGCATAACTAGATTATACACCCGAACATGTGTTCTGTAAAGTTAAGATTTTGGTTAAGGTGTTATTTAATTTTATGTCTCGTATTATGTCCACTATGCTGTCAAATTCTAGGTTTAAGTGTGAATTCAACATAAGATTACCTTCTTTGATTTTTTATTTATCTCCTATGACTATTATAGCACCAAACATGCCTTATGGGTTTCTGAATAACGTTCACTATAGTGGACTTTGTTTATACAATTTCTTTTGCGATAAATTCATATATATTTCTATCTAAAGCTACCGATATCTTATAAACTGTTTCAAAGCTAGGCTTCTTCTGATTTTTTTCAATATAATATAACATTGACCTAGAAATTCCAGTTAACTTGGATAATTTAGATATACTTATATTCTTTTTTTCTCGTTTCTCTCTTATTAGTAATCGCATGATGTCACCCCTAGAAGCTATATTTAGTACACTATATAGTTTATCGGTGTATGTTGTTATATAATATTATATTATATACTTACCTTATTAAGAGGTGGTAAATAATGGATTTAAAAGATGAAATTAAGTACTATGTTTGGTCGAGTTGATTTGAAATGCAACAAATTGCTGAAAAACTCGGAATGTCTAAACAGCAGTTTAATAATAAGCTATCCCAAGGAACTTTAAGATATTCAGAAGCGTAACGTATTGCCGAGATATGTGGATATAGGATGAAATGGGAAAAGAAATAAAGCCTACCGATTAAGGTAGGCTATTGTTATGTACTAATCAGTGCTTTAGTTATTATTAAATATACTAACACATTATTATACAGCAATCAACAAATATTTCTAAATCAAATAAAACTTTACATTTTCCTTAGACTTTATTTTGTCTTTACCTTACAGACTATACTTTTAATAAGATTTACTAACATTACAAAACCCATGAAAAGTAACGGCCAAAGATTCCTTATAATTCTTCTTTGCCAATTCAACTTAATACTTTTTCCATCAAAAGTTACTAAAATTTCATGAGTAAGATTGCGTATAGTAAAGGTTTCTTCGTCTAGCAATTTCATGGGTTTTAAAAACCGATATCTATTAAAAAGTGCTTCTTCAGCATGAACAAGATACTGGTTGTTATTATTTGTATTTACGTAATATAAAATAGATCCCGGTATATCTTGGTATTCATATATCTTTATTTCTTCTTCTGATATTATTTCTGATATTATTTCCTCTATAGGTTCATCTGACAGATCATGTTCCTTAATTGGAAAAAAGATAAAAATTAAGAGTACTAAGAATATAAATACCATAGCTATAGATATTAAACTTTGTTTTATTGTCACCTATGTTCTCTCCAATAA
The DNA here is from genome assembly GCA_025210235.1 of Vallitalea sp. Lineage (GTDB taxonomy): Bacteria > Bacillota > Clostridia > Lachnospirales > Vallitaleaceae > Vallitalea. The sequence continues at coordinate 2,541 of JAOASG010000008.1, read as the reverse complement.
CTACAGTTTATTAACTCCATGATTTAATGTTATAATATAAGTAACCAAACAAACGACTATAAACAGTCCTACCAAAAATTATATCTTCCCAAGGTGAATATGCGAAATAGTCACCACTTTTATATACTTCGTTAATATGATTTCCTTCTTCAGTAATTATATGCTTAGTTCCATAAAAGCTATTTGTATTATTTGGAGAATCAATATTTTCCACAAAATATTCAATTTCATCATAGTCTGATTGTAAATTACACTCCGGTATAAATATAGCTGTAGCACCTAATGCATACCCGAGCCAACTTAATACAGACTTTGCAACAGCTAATGCTGGTGCAGATGAAAGGGATAATGTTCCAGCTATAAAGCCTGCTAATCCTGCTAAATCTCTATATTTACCATTTATATCGTACTTAATTGAACCCGTATTTTTTACATAATTAACTTTTGCACCACAGATACCCGAGTTTTCTGCATCACAATAATCATATTTAATAGTTCCTAGATAGCCAGATGTAGTTCCATATAATGATGGCATAGCTTGTCTCGTAAGTTCAGGTAATTTAATAATTTCAGTTCTTATAATTAGTTCTCTCGTTAATTCACTATTTATTATTAATTCGTCTGCTTCTTGATAGTATTCAGCCTCAATTACCCGTTCTTTATTTTTTACAATATATCGGCTAACAATCTTATTTTCTCGATATTGAGTAAACTCAACATCACCGTTTTCATAATCATCTCCTATAACATAAGTTCCAGAATCCTTAGGGTCAACCAACATAACTAATTCTTCATTTTTCTTTATAGATTCATTATTTTCTTCTCTGTTAATATTTGAAGCTGCCGAAATATTACTTACAGAAGATATCACAAGTGCTAATACCAAAACTATGCTTATAACACGTTTCATTTTATTATTCCTCCTACTTAGTGTCAAGTTACACTATTATTTTAATAAATTTATATTAAAGCTGCAGCATTAATAATAAATACTATTACTTATTGAATATATACATAATTATTTGAATTGTAAATATCTTTGTGGCAATTGGTTGTTTACTCGTTACAATTGGTTGTTTTTGTAAAATATTGTAATATTATATCTCACTTTATGTATAAAAAAGAGCTTAACCAAATTAATGCCTAAGCTATATCTTAAATTGACATTTACTCTATTTATAATTTTGTCATCCTTATCTTATAAAATTTTAGCGGTTCTTTTTCTTTTTTTTGCCCCATTAAAAGTAATATAAAAGAAAATGTCATTGAATTTGTTTCAGTCTTTTCTAAAATTTTTAGTTTCTTATCCTTTTCAATTTGCTTTATAATTTTTTGATGTGTAGTAAAAGTATATGTTTCCATATTATTCAATCCATTGAATTTCAAGTCTTTTAATGCATTACTAAATCTTTTAAGTTTATCTTTATTATTCAGCCATCTATATGATAGTGATGAACCAATTCTCTGACCAATTACATTTTTCCTATCAATTACAAAAGTATCATTTGAGTATTTACTTGTCAAAAATTCAAATAACATGAACCAATTAAATTTACATGGTGCAAACAAAACTAACAACACGATTGGCATACCTAACATTGTGTTTATTGACATTAGTATTAATAATACATATATAATAAATATTGGTAACAACAAAATAGTTAATGCAATTATGTAATTTAATAAATTCTTGATTTTTTTCATCTAATTATCTCCTTGTATAATAATGATATAGCCAATAAGGCATATATCTTATTTAAGTATTTCTTTATTAATGTAACTGAAGAAGGATTTCTTCCTTCATCAGATGTTACTAGTTTTAATTATTAATTATCTCCAAATAATGAAAATATCTCCATCATTATTCCAACAAATAGTAGGCAACCATTGGTGATAATTATCTCCATATGTAAGTTTGTCCCTTCGACCTTTAGCCCAATCAATCCAAGTTTTTCCTTTATCTGAAGAAGCTTGACAATGAATATTATAGTAATTAGAAACCGAGTCATAGGCACACCAAGTAACCATAATTAAACCTTTAGTATAATACGTATTAATTTTAGTAGATATACTTTTAGGTATGAATGTCAGGGTAATCGCATAAAAATTTATTTTCACTAAAATTCCAATAAGCAATTTTTTAAAAACACTAAAATAGTACTATTATATAAAGACTTAGGTTATATAGATATGATTTGTGGCATTCTTCCGTAAAAGCCATCTCTTTAATATTTTTTATGGCTATTGGTTTTGGTAAGATGCTATAGGTATTGCTCTTCCTTTCCGTTAAACGTCCTGTTTAAAGGCAAGGCGCTTAGACGTCCTGTCACGCTTGCCGCAACACCTATAGCATCTTACCTTGATAGTTTCGTTAAAATATTAAAGAGATAACATTTACTCTTTTGTGGCTTTTTCTATTTCTTTATTTCCTTCAGTTTTCTTGATTAAATATTACTTTTTCTAAGAAATCTTCATCTGCTCCTGCCCATAATCTTTTTCTTTTTAGTGCTATTTTCTTTTTCTTTTTACTCACTTTCTCTT
>JAOASG010000057.1 GCA_025210235.1 Vallitalea sp. | reverse complement strand
TTTACATACAGTTCTTGATGGATAAATTCCTTCTTCATTATAGTCACATGCAGGTACGTTCCAATGATCCCACATACCACCAAAGTATACAGCTTTACCTTCTGTAAAACTTCTAGTATATGACTCTGTTCCATTATGCCATTTACCAGTTCCAAAAGCTCTGTACCCTGCATTTTTTAATGTTTCACCTAATGTTATATGTTCTTTTGGTATAGTCTGACCTTCATCTTTAATATGAAATAATGTCCTACCACTATGTAACATAGCTCTAGATGGCATACAAACTGCTCCTGACGTTCCACAAGGAATATGCGCTTGAGTAAAAGTAGTACCTCTATCTACTAATTTATCTAAATTAGGTGTTATTATTTCTTTATTTCCTAAAGCATTAATAGTATTAAATCTTTGATCATCTGCAAATAAAAAGACAATATTTGGTTTGTTTTTCATTATCTTCACACCTTACTTAATATATTATTTTCTTTTAACATCTTTCCTACTTGTCTTAGTGTTTTATCATCAATTGGATCTATGCTTCCATCTGGCATAACTCCAGTATTCATAACAAAATTAGCATTAATACTTCTTGCAGATACTATTTTATCATAAACCTCTTTTTCTGTAAAATGAGTTCCAATCTTAGTATATCCCCATGAAACTGGATCATGAATCATTGTTGTATTAACTTCAATAAGTTTATCTGGCTTTTCACCTATTTTACCTAATCTACTTGCATTTTTTTGATAATCTTGAGTCATTTCATTATTATCATCTACTTTTTTAGGAACGTAATGTTCTGGTGTAAAAAAGTCTTCTGTTCCAAGAATTCCTTGTTTGTAAGAAACTAATAAATGTGGTGCAAGGTCGTGTATAAAATCATATAATTCCTGAATCTTGAATTTATCAGTATCTCCACTCATAGGAACTGCAATTCCATCAAGCCAAAATCCAATAATATCTGGGAATTTTTCTGCAATTTCTTTAATTTGGTTTTTCATAAATTCTAGATATATGTCAAGATCATGTTCTTCACCATATGCATAAGAAGTTTCTGGTGGATCGTATAATGGTCTTGCAGAACCTCCCCATTCATCATTATTTGGCGCATGTGGATGCTTCCAATCTCTACCATGAGAATAGTATAATAATAGACCTATGTCTTGTTTTTTACATGCTTCATATAATTCACTTAATAAATCTCTTTTGGCAGGGCTATTAATACTATTAAACTCTGTATACTCTGTATCCCATAAGCAGAAAGAATCATGATGTCTTGTAGTTATATTAATATATTTCATTCCACATTCTTTTGCTAAACTTACAATATAATCAGCATCAAAATTTTCAGCTGTAAACTTATCTTTTAATTTTTCATATTCTTTTACTGGAATAGCGTTAGTATATTGACACCATTCTTGAATTTTTTTTTCTCCAAATTCATCCCCCATAGAAAATAAACCATAATGAAGAAATAAACCATATTTTGCATCTGCTAACCATTTTTTAGTTGCTTTTCTTGGATTTTCATTATAAAGTTCTGTATAATTTTCTAAAAAGTATGGTATTTTGTTCATAATTATAATCTCCTTATACTATATTATTGTATAGACAGCAGTTTAAGCTGCTGTCTATAATTGATATGCATATTAATCTATATATTGTGCTTTATAATTTTTTTGTTGGATTTCTATAAATCTTTTTAATCCCATACCCTCTAATTGTTTAATATATTTATCCCATTGTCCATCATCATTAACATCCCATTCCCCTAATATAAATTTTGAATAGGATACTGTTACATAACCTGTCTTAGTATCAGAAATAAGATATGCATATTCAGCAATTTCTTCAGCCTCTTCTGAAGACATAAAGAGTGGAAGCATTATATTTTCAACAAAATATGGACTATAGTATTCTTTAGTAATATCATAAAGCATTTTTTCTTGTGAAGTTTCATCAATTACTTCACCATTACGTAATTTGTCGCGATAAAAACATGGCACCAATTTATTCCAACATACATTTTGCTCTTTACCATATTTTAGTATTCTATGATATACGCCTTGTTCATCATTAACACCTTTTTCTCCTTCTTCTGCCTTACGCCAATCTCTTCCTTCAACACCCATTACAGCTCTTAACGTTCCTTCTTGTGAATAGAAATAATCAATCCATCTTATGGCAACTGCCGGATCTTTACATTGATTAGATATGGCAAATTTACCTATATTAACACTACAAGTATTCGTAGCTGTAGTTTTTGCTCCTTTAGGTCCTTCTAAAGGTGGAAGTGCAACATAATCCTTAAAACGAGGATTGTTAAGACTACAGAATGCTGTTTTAGCTCCTGCTGCCACAACACCAACTAAAGGAGCTTCTTCAAACATGACTGCTTGCTTTAATTGTGCTGCATCTTGAGAGAATGCCGCTTCATCTAATAATTTATCTTTATGTAATCCGTTTAAGTATTTAAGACCTTCTCTCCATTCTGGTGTATTGTACGGAACGGATACATTTCCTTCTTAATCAACAATCCATCTCTGGTATTGATATGTATAGATGAACCCATTCATAATAAAGTCAACGATAGATGTACTCCATCCTGTAGTGGCTCCTGTCATAGGAATTTCATCAGCTTTTTTGTTTCCATTAGGATCTTTTGTAGCAAATGCTTCTAATACAACTCTTAACTCTTCTGTTGTTTGAGGCACTTCTAATCCTAACTTATCTAACCAAGGCTTATAAATCCATGCTTTTTGTGGTGCCTTTACATGATAAGTTTCTTCTACTTGTGGCAATGTATATATACCACCATCTGGAGCAGTTATTATTTTTTCTATCATAGGATCATACTCAAACATAGCTTTAAGATTTGGAGCATATTTTTCAATATATGGTTTTAAATCAATTAATAATCCTTGTTCTATACCATATGAAACAACTTGCTGATTATTTAATTTCATATTTAAGAATACATCTGGTAATACATCTCCTGTAGACAATGCTAAGTTAAGACGTTCTTTTATACTTTTTTGAGCTACCATTTCCCATTTAACTTTTACATTTGTTTTTTGTTCATATTCTTTTGTTAATTCATTTTCTTCAACATTTTGAACAAATCTATCTTCTCCTGCCATTATGTTTAGTTCAGTTTCTTCTGATGTTATTGGATATTTATTTCCTTCTGATGCCTTAGTAACAATTTCACCTTGTTCTTTTTGTACTGTTGTGTTATCGTCTTTCTCATCTACCTTATTTGTTTTAGTACTATCTTTTGAACACCCCACAAATACTGATAATACAAGTAATAAACATAATCCTAAACTAATTACTCTTTTTCTCATAACTCTCTCCCTTTCTTTTCTATAAATTTTATTTAAATTTATTTATAATTACCCTTTTACCGCACCTTCCATTTGTCCTTTAACAAAATACTTTTGAATAAATGGATATACCATTAATACAGGTATACTAGCAACAATAATAACTGAATATTTCAAAAGATCTCTCATGTTTTCCATTTTTGCCATCAATTCTAAATCAGACATCATTTCTAAACTAACTTCGTTTAGAACTAATATATCTCTTAAGAATAATTGTAATGGGAATAACGCTTCATCTCTTAGATAAATCATAGCTTGGAAGAACGCATTCCAATGAAATACTCCGTAATAAAGTCCAATAACTGCAATAATTGATTTGGATAAAGGTAAAACGATTTTAAGTAAAAACTTAACATCACTACATCCATCTATCTTAGAAGCGTCTAATAACTCTTCAGATATATTATTTTCAAAATAAGATTTTGTTATTATAAAATTATAAACTAATATTGCATTAGGTAATAACATCGCCCAAGGAGTATTAACAAAACCTAACTTTTGCATTATTATATATGTTGGTATTAATCCACCATTAAATATCATAGTAAAAGTTATTAATATAGTAATTATCTTTCTTCCTTTTAGGTCTTTTCTTGATAGTGGATATGCTGCTAATATTGTAAATACAAGATTTATAAAAGTTCCTGCTGTTGCATAAAACAAAGAGTTTCTATATCCAGTCCACACTGGTTTATAGTTTAATACTTCTTTATAACCTGCTAGCGAAAATCCTACTGGTAGAAATTTTACATGTCCTGCTGCAACCGCATCAGGCGAACTAAATGATGCACTTATTACATGTATTAAAGGAAATAATACTATAATAAAGAACAATAGTAATAATAAATCATTAAGTCCATAAAAAAGCTTATCTTTATTCCCCATTTTTAGTTTCTTATTCTTATTGTTATTTTTTTTTATTAGCATCTCCGATATGCTCCTCCTTTCATTAGATTTTACCAAATTCCATGGTTGTTTACTTTTCTACTTATTTTATTTACGGATACTATTAGTATTAAATTTATGACTGACGTAAATATACCTATAGCCGCTGCATATGAGAAGTCAGCCATCTGAGATGCTAAACCTATTCTATAAGTATATGTCTGGATTACTTCTGAAGCTTGTAAGTTCAAAGAGTTTTGAAGAAGCAATACTTTCTGGAATCCTACCCTTACAATTCTACCACAGTTTAAGATTAATAAAGTAATTGCTGTAGGTAATATACCAGGAAAATCTATGTATTTTACTCTTTGGAATCTACTTGCACCATCAATGCTAGCAGCTTCATGTAGATTAGGATCTATATTAGATAATGCTGCAAGGTATATTATAGTACCCCACCCGGTACTCTGCCATATATTTGTCCATACATAAACGTCATTAAATAAGCTTGGTTTTCCTAAGAAATTAATAGGACCTATACCAATTAATGAAATTAATTTATTGACAAGACCTAATCTTGGATCAAGAAATTGTATAATAAGACCACACATAACTACAACAGAAAGAAAATGTGGTGCATATATTGTAAATTGTACAACTTTCTTAAACCTACTTCTTAACGTAGTATTTAGGGCAAGAGCTACTATAATAGGTGCTGGAAACCCTAAGATAAGTTGTAATACACTTAATGAAAGCGTATTCTTAATTATACTGAAAAAATTATGAGAAACTAAAAACTTATGAAAGTACTTAAATCCTACCCACTGACTACCCCATATACCATCTATAGCCCTGTACTTTCTAAAAGCTATCTGAGCCCCATACATTGGTATATATTTAAAAATAATAAAAAATGTAATGGGTAATACTAACATTAAATATAACTGCCAATTTTTCTTCAAATGATTTTTGTTATTTTTTGTTTTTGTCATTTTTTTCTAATGCCTCCTTTCAGCGTATTTAATGTGATTCCATAATACCCCCAAAAATAGATACTGTAAATTTTATATATTTATTATTTAATGGATTTATTTGATAAGAAAATCCTCAACCCCTTTGTCTATAAGGAATTGAGGAATATTAGAAAATATATTTATTGATTTATTTTATTAAGTGGAATTTATTGATATCAACAGATTATTAGTGTTTTAATTTTTTATATGCTCCTGGCGTTATTCCATTTACTCTTTTAAACGCTTTATGAAATGTATTAATACTATTATAACCAACTTCACGCGCAACAGATTCAATTTTCATATTAGAATTAGTTAATAATTCTTTAGCATTATCCATTCTAATCTTTTCTAGATAAGCAGAAAAGTTTTGTCCTGTTAAGTCTTTATACATTCGTGAGATATACGCTTCAGATATATGAAATTTATCAGCAATATCTGTTAATCCCAACATATTATTAGTATAGTTTTCTTTAATATAATCATTAATTTTACTAATCATTTGACTTCCATTTTCTTCCTTTTTCATATGTATATCTTTACTAAATTCATCAAATTCATTATATATATACTCTATCAATTCTTCATAATTATTGTTATTGCTCATTTTAGAAAATAGTTCATTATATTTTTCTTTTGCGTTTATTTCTCCAAAAAGCATTTCATCATATAATTTATATAAAGTAGCACAAATTTCCATAATAAAAAACTTTTTCGATATAGGTGACTTATTATTTTTAATATTAGCGTCAAATAATTCATCTAGAACAGCCTTAACCTCTATTACCTTTCCATTCCTAACTACATTAATTAATTTATTTTCTGCTTCTAATGGAAAATAATACTTATTTTTCTCATTAAATATTTCATTATACCAATAAATTTTATCATCTCTCTTATACACTATATTTGCCAGAACTTTATTAGCCTCTTTAGATGAATGATAAATTTCTTCTAAAGAAGAATTAATTGATCCTATAGACATATATGAATTTACGCCATTCTTTTCCAATGAATCAATTATTTTTTCTCCTGATACATTAATATATGATATGAATTCATCTTTTTCAAATATATTACTATAAAATAAAACTACTATTCTATCAATACCAAAATATGTTGTAAGAGTATTACTACTACATACCTTATCAATAATACTCTTAACAATAATTCTAGTTAAACTTACATCGCTTACTTGATCTACCTTGATAATTCCAACACAATAATATTTAGATTCAATATTAATTCCTAATTCATCCAACATATTTATTATATCTTTTACATTCGCATATTCACCTGTTACTAAATTAAAAATTATAGAACTGGCAATATTATCTACTTGCTCTTTTACTGTTATAGCTAATCTATCATGACTCTCAATCAAATTATCTATTCTATTTTGAAGTATTTTATATCCGTCTGTTAATTTACCATTTTTACTTCCAAATCCTTTTGTCCTATCAAACAATTCATTAATAGGTTTAAAATTATAATATGCAAAAATTAAACTTAATAATAAAACAACTAAAACTATAATAACAACCATCTTAATAATACTTTCTTTTACTAGAAAAACTTCTTTCATTGAAACTTGTTCTGGTAATATTGAACCATATATCCATCCATTTTCCTCTGATTTTGTATATACTAGAAGATCATTTGATTTATCATAAGGTATTATTTCATGACCTTGCAGACTATTAAAGTTATACTTTTCAAGTTTTGATTTATGAGATTCTTGTCCTAAAAAAGTTATAAACTCATCTTTTTCATTCATAATGAATATACTACCATTTTTTTCGGATGAATAATCATTAAACATCCTTTGAATTTCGTTTTCATCAATTAAAACAATTAATACAGCCTTATTCCTTATTGAATCAATAGGTAATGATTGTATAAAAGTTACCAATTTATAATCTTTATTATTAATATTAACGTTTTGAGCTGGAAAATATATTCCTTTTTTATAGTTTTTTGATATATTTTCTTTCCACTTTTCAAATTCCATACCATCATATTTCAAAAAATTATTATAATATAACGTATCTACTCGTTTTGACATTTGTTTTGGTGTTAAAATCAAATTAATATCTTGAAGATATAGTGCATAATCGAATATAAAAGTACTATTAAAGGCTTTAAATCTAAATTTATTCCATATCTCTATATATTTATAATAGTTTTCATTATCCATTTTATCTGAGTTAAGTATTATATTTCTATATTCAGGATTTACAAAAATTTCCGTACCAATATTTTCTACTTCTTTTAGTCTTAAGTCGATAACTTCCTTTGTGTTGTTTAACATTGACATCTGATTTTCTATTGTCTTTTTAATAGATAAATCATATAATTTATTATACATTTTTGACCCCAAAACGGCTATGATTACTAGTATTATAATATATGGAAATATTAATTTACAAAAAGTAAATATTTTATGCTTTTTCATTTTTTCAGACATTCCTTTCGCTGTACTCAAAACATTAAACCAAATATGTAAATTGCTTTTGATATTACTACACTATCTAATACTATTCATTATATTATTGTAACAAAAATCTCGCAAAAAAAAAAGACATAATAATTGGTCTTTAATTTACAAAGAGTCGTAAATGTTAAAGAAAGCCCATAAGCTAATAATTAGCTATGGGTTTCTTATAAAATAGAAGTTATTATTGTTCTAACACTTTAAGTATTACTTCCGAAACACTTTTAGCTATGCATTCTGAACCTTCTGCTTTGAAATGAACATTAACTGGAATTTGTAACTCTTTTAGTTTTGGTAAAGTCAGTGCATATAAATCATTTACTTCAATATCATATTTTCTCATTACTTCTAAAGCGGCTTCATTATATTTTATCGCATCTTCTGGCAACCGACATGGAGTGACACCAGCTGGATAAGGCGTTGTAGTTGCAAAAATTAATTTTGCATTTGTCTGTTTTAATCTCTGTACTATTTTATCTAGATTCTGCTTATACTCTTTAATAGAATTAACAGGAGGTCTAGAAGGATCATCTGATTCTTTTGGATCAGCACCTGGAATTAATCTTTTTAAATCATGAAGCCCAAAATTGAAGTGTATTACATCCCACTTTTCATTTCCTAGCCACATATCCATATTATTAACACCCATTTTTGTATCACCACAATTAAATGGTAATCTTCCTTCATCTTTAATAGGCCTATACAAATTAGCTTTTCCTTCTAGTAATTCTCTTACAAAAAGTGTATACCCAATAGATATTGAATCTCCTAATATAAGTACATTGGGTAACCCTTCAACAGGAGTACATTTCCATTTATACTCAAGAGCATTCTCTTCAAAAGAACCCTCTTCTACTTTTTGATTCATATTAAAACCTCCATCTGCTTTTTTAGACTTTTTTTCTGTTTTTTTAGCAATCTTATCTACTTTATTAACTACATGGCTTAATCCATTATTACTTAAAACAATTGGATTTTTCCATGCATAAAATCCGAAGAACCCACCATCAGTTATTGGTTCATCAGTATCTAATATTTCAAATACTGGTTTATCATCAACATATAAGAATATTTTTACTCCACCTTCAACATCTAGTGCTCCTACCTTTATTTTACTAGCTTTATTACTTTCTATTACTTCATTTTTTAATTGTTCTTTTTCGATTAAGAATATAGTTTTGCCTGAACTAAGTCTTTTTTGCAATTCAAAATAATCTTTCTTAATTACTATTAAATATGCACTATCATCTTTCCATCCACCTGCATATCTATTTTGAGATCTTAATTCAATAGAAGGCCAGTGTCCTATACCATCTTGGAAATCATACTTCATATTAAATTCAAATATTGCATTTTTGTATTTTGCTACTGAATATATGGCACGATTTTTATCTCCACTTATTGTTATACTATTATCTTTTGTTTCAACCCATCCATCCCAATTTCTTATATTATTCATACTATCAATAACATTTATTAACTCTTCGTCTTCTGCTAAAACTGGGATATTTTCATTACAACCACCATCTTCAACAGGTTTAATCTCTGGTATCTGTGATACTACCTTCTTAACTTCATCCATATATTTGAACTGGTCATTTAATCCTATTTTAGTTGTATCAATCTGTTCAAATCCTAATTCTAATGCTGGTGAGCCTTCTAATAAGGAATAATCATTCTTTTTAGCGTCTTTGAATAGAGGATCTTTTGTTACCGAATGTTGATCCAATCTACCATTAAATAATGTTTTCCAATTCTCAAGGGTATCATCCCCTGGAATTCCAACCATGTTATAATTTCCATCTCCATGGTAGAATACATTGTAATCAGATTCTTTTATCCTATTATCTTCCCATGATATAAAGTAATATCCATCTCCCTTATCAGAACTATAGAAAATATTCTTAGTAATATGATTATCTGCAACAGGTTGACTATGCATCTCATGATTATTAATACCTATACCTGTAACTATATTACTATAATCAGCTACATTATTAGTCATTACATTTTCTACGCCTTTTATATTGTATGCCATGCCATAACTAGCATATTTTCCAATACCATATACAATATTATTTTTAATAGTTGTATAATCAGAAACATCATCAAGATAAACACCTTTTTGAATACCAAATACTCCACTGTTATACATTAAATTATTATCAATTATGTTATATATTGCCCCACCTGATTTATATACCCCCGTATCAGAAGTATCTAAATTACAATAAGATAGATCATTATAACTAATAACATTGTGTTTACCAGGATTAAATTTACTTGCTTTAGCTGGGTCGCTTTTATCAACTTTTTCTCCTTCTATAACATCTGGCATATAAACATATTTGCTTCCTACTGATTCAACTGCGTAGTGAGTTGCATCTGCAATTTTATTATGTGATATCTGATTATATCCCGATTGATTTAACAATACACCTCCACCATTAATAGAGATTTTTGCAATATCACTTATAAAGTTATTTACTACTTTATTTCTTACACTCATTTCTTTAGAGGTATTTTTCATTCCCTGAATAATTACTCCATTGCCTCCTGCTTCCAATATTACATTACCCTCTATTTCATTATCATGGGCATAAGATTGCACAGCGATACCATTGGATAGTGCGTTAGTAATTCTACAGTCTTTAATTATAATATTTCTTACGCTTTCAAGATATATATTTCCTGATTTAGTCGAATTAAAGTTATCTCTTGAACAGTCTGAATAACTGATTGTTAAACCTTCAAATACGATATTTTGAGCAAACTCCACATCTTCTATTATACTTTCTTCAATATTCTTTTCTAACTTACCTTTTACTGAAATTATCTTTTCTACTGTAGGTGCTATAATATCTCCATTTTCTAAAGATACTATATCCTTAGGCCAATAATATAACCAACCTTTCTTCTTATCTAAATAGAATTCTCCCGGTTGATTTAAAAGCTCTAGGGAACCTTGTATAAAAAATCTTGAATTTTTTGTTAGTTCACCAAGATAACGGTATTTTTGATCCCTTGTCAAAGTCACTTTATTATTATTAAAATCAATGTTATCTACATTAATAATATCGTTAGACCAATTACGTGCTCCTGGGAATACATATACTTCTAAATCAGATGTATCTGTAAGTTCTGGTAAATCTCCTGGATAATAATAAAATATTTTTTTAGGAAACTTTTTATCTTTATTTCTAATACGTAGATATCCCTTATCAGGATACCTTGCAATATCACATCTTTTTTCTTTTTCAAATAATGTGTTAAACTCCCAGTTGTCTCCTATATTTATTTTATATATATTCTTATCATGTTTCTGCCACCCAGTTAATGCTTTCCCACCCAAAATCTTCGCACTACCAAGATCATTATAATTTTTATATACTACTTTATGACCGTTTGTTCCAGAGTCTTCTTGATTAAACTCTAATGTATTATCTAAATAGTAGTTCCCCTCCATAATATAAACTATAATATCTGACTCCATATTATCGTTTACTTTTCTTACTTCTTGCTTTGCCTTCTCTATTGTTTTGAAAGGTTTTTCCAATGTTCCAGAATTTTCATCATTTCCATCTAAAGATACATAATAAACAATATTTCCATCGCTTGTTACATTTATACCTTTACTTTTGTTTTTTATAATCATACCTCCCCCAATTAATACACTCATTATAATTAGTACAACCAAAATTTTCATACTTTTTTTCATAACTTCCTCCTTAAAAAATTATAAAACTCAGTAATTATTGTTAGGATAAATTTTTTTGTTTTATGTAATTCTTATATATTCCTCCTTTCCACATATTTAAATCTCATTATTTATATTATTTGATATTACCTCCTTAAATAGCTATTGTAAATTTTATATATTTGTTATTAAATGGATTTATTTGATAAACAATCCCAAATCCCTTTATTTATAAGGAATTTGGGATATTGATTTATTTTATAAAGTGGAATTGATTGATATAATTAATATTTTTTAACATTATACATCTATCTATAAATTTTTATTTATTCAAATATTATAGAACTACTTTTAAATGTAAAGAAAATACTATTTTATGATTTTACTATTATTTGATTTTTTCATTTATATTATAGTATAATTTAAAGACCTAATAATTTTATATATATAATATGTTTTTTATAGGATTCATATATATTATCAAAAACTTCATAAATAACAGGAGGATTTAAATTGACTTATACAATTGGACAAATATCTGAAAAAACAGGGCTCACAACACATACAATAAGATATTATGAAAAAGAAGGTATTTTACCTTATGTGCAACGAAACGAAAAAGGTATCAGAGAATTTAATGATGATGATATGTTTTGGATTTCTTTAATAAGTTGTTTAAGAGAAACTGGAATGTCTATTAAAGATATAAAATATATTGTTGATTTAAGTTTGGAAGGAGAGCATACTGTTGCTCAAAGAGTAGGCATACTTCAAAACCATAAGGAAAAAATACTAAATCAAATTAATGAATTGCAAGATGTAATAAAAAAAATTGATTATAAAATAAGCTATTATGATACTTATAAAAGCTGTAATACAAAATAAATGTTTCCTTAACTTAAAATAGAATGATTCTATCTCATTTACTTAATTTATAGAACTTTCTATAAAACAAAAGAAGTCTATCTACCTTATAAAGTAAATAGACCTCTTATATTTTTTCTAAGATTATAATTTATTTAGTAAAATACTCTACTCCTGATTTAAATATCATTTGGTCTTGATTACCTATAATATTTTTGGCAACATTTGTCCCTATACGTTCAGAATGTCCCATTTTACCAAGAATTCTTCCATCTGGGCTTGTAATTCCCTCAATAGCATATAATGAACCATTAGGATTAAATCTAGTCTCCATTGAAGGATTTCCATTATAGTCTACATATTGAGTAGCTACCTGACCATTATCAAATAGTTTTTTAGCTATTTCTTCATTAACTATAAAACGACCTTCTCCATGAGAAACAGGTATTGTATGCACATCTGAAACATTTACATTAGTAAGCCAAGGAGATTTATTTGATATAATCTTCGTATTTGCCATACAAGATATATGCCTTCCAATTGTGTTATAAGTTAATGTAGGATCATTATCTGTCAACTCTCTTATATCTCCATATGGAACAAGTCCAAGTTTAACAAGTGCTTGAAAACCATTACATATACCTAACATTAATCCATCTCTATTATTAAGCAACTCAAGTACTGAATCCATAATAAGTTCATTTCTAAAAATTGTAGCTATGAATTTACCAGAACCTTCTGGCTCATCACCAGCGCTAAAACCTCCAGGAATCATTACCATTTGACTATTGTTAATTTTTTTGGCCATAACTTTAATTGAATCTTTAATATCTGAAGATGTTAAATTCTTAAATACAAACATATCTACATCTGCACCAGCTTTTTCAAATGCTTTAGATAAATCATACTCACAATTCGTTCCTGGAAATACAGGAATAAAGACTTTTGGTCTAGCTATTTTGTTTTTGCAGATATAAACTTCTTTATTATCATATAATTGGTCAATTACCTTATTATCTTCTACAGTTTTTGTAGGGTAAACATCTTCAAGTACACTTGTCCATGATTTAATAATAGACTCAATTTCAATACTTTCTTTTTTATACTTTATAACTTCTTCTTGAATTGTATTACCAATATTTATATAATTAACATCACCAAAAAGTTCTTTATAATTATGATTACAATCAACCTCTAATAAAATACTACCATAATCTCTAGTATATAAACTTGATTCATCAATTGAATCATTTATCATTACACCTATTTTATTACCCATAGTCATTTTTGATATTGCTTCTACTAATCCACCATATCCAATAGTATGAGAAGCGAATACTTTTCCTTGACTAATAAGTTCATGTATTTTTGAATAATTTTTCTTTAGTTGTTCAAAATCTGGCAAATCATATCCATCTCTTCTTAATGGAATATAAATTAGATTACTTCCTACCTTTTTAAATTCTGGTGATATAACCTTATTTACGTCTACAACGTCAACTGCAAATGATACTAAAGTAGGAGGAACATCAATATCATTGAAAGTTCCAGACATACTATCTTTTCCCCCAATAGAAGGAAGATTTAATATTTCTTGCACATGATATGCTCCTAGCAATGCACTAAAAGGTTCTCCCCATCTGCTTTTATCTTTACCTAGACGCTTAAAATATTCCTGAAAAGTAAAGCGTATATTTTTATAATCTCCACCAGTAGCAACCACTTTAGCAATTGATTCTACAATTGAATAAACTGCACCGTGATAAGGACTCCAAGACATAAGATATGGATTATACCCATAGCTCATAATTGTTCCTGTTGAAGTATCCCCTTTAAGTAGAGGAATTTTAGCAACCATAGTTTCTGTAGGAGTTAATTGATGTTTCCCACCATATGGCATAAATACACTACTAGCACCAATAGAACTGTCAAATTTCTCCACTAGTCCTTTTTGAGATGCAATATTAATATCTCCAACAATATCAAACCAATTTTCTCTTAAACTCTTTTTGTAATTTTGTTGGTTAAAATAGTTATCTTCTTCAACAGGACTTAATACATGAACATCTGTAGTAGCTGTAGCTCCATTTGTATCTAGAAAATCCCTATTTATATTAACAATCTTTTGTCCATTCCACTTCATCACTAATTTCTTTTCTTTTGTTACATGAGCTACAACAACCGCTTCTAAATTTTCTTCATTTGCACAAGATATGAATGTATCAACATCTTTTTTATCAACTACTACTGCCATTCTCTCTTGGGATTCTGAAATAGCTAGTTCTGTTCCATCAAGACCTGCGTATTTTTTTGGTACTTTATCAAGGTCTATAACAAGGCCATCTGCTAATTCACCAATAGCAACAGATACCCCTCCTGCTCCAAAGTCATTACATTTTTTAATCATATTGCTGACTTCTTTATCTCTAAATAACCTTTGAATCTTTCTTTCAGTTGGTGGATTACCTTTTTGAACTTCTGCTCCACAAGTGTGAATAGACTCTTCAGTATGCTCTTTTGATGAACCTGTAGCACCACCACAACCATCTCTACCTGTTCTTCCACCTAATAATATAATAATATCTCCTTCATCAGAAGTTTCTCTAACAACGTTTTCTCTAGGTGTTGCAGCAATTACAGCACCGATCTCCATATGTTTTGCTACATAATTAGAATGATATATTTCTTTTACCTTACCTGTTGCAAGTCCTATTTGATTACCATAAGAACTATAACCATGAGAACTTTCTCTAGCGATTTTTTTCTGTGATAATTTCCCAGGCAATGTTTCTTCTAAAGGTATTCTTGGATCAGCTGAGCCTGTTACTCTCATTGCTTGATAAACATAAGAACGTCCTGACAAAGGATCTCTTATCGCTCCACCAAGGCAAGTAGCCGCTCCACCAAAAGGTTCAATCTCTGTAGGATGATTATGCGTTTCATTCTTAAACATAACTAACCATTCTTCGTCTTTACCATCAACATCTACATCTACTACTATGCTACATGCATTAATCTCTTCAGATATTTCTAAATCATTTAAATGCCCATTTGCACGTAATTTTCTCATAGCTAGTAATGCAATATCCATTAAACAAACATCTTTTTTATCTGCTTTATCTCCTAAAACTTCTTTTCTATCTTGTAAATATTTCTTATAAGTTTTTTCTACTGGCTGATTATATTTTCCATCTTCAAAAGTAACATCTTCAATAGCTGTTAAAAATGTTGTATGTCGACAATGATCGGACCAATAAGTATCTAATACTCTTATTTCTGTTATAGTTGGATTTCTTTTTTCTGTAGAAGCAAAATACTCCTTCGTAAATAAAAGATCCTCAATGCTCATTGCAAGTCCTAATTCTTTCCATAACTTAACAATTTGTTCTCTATCCATTGAAACAAAATTATCCACCTCTGAAACTGTTTCTGGAATATCAAATTCTAAATCTAAAGTTTCAGGTTTTTCTAACATAGCTTCTCGTGAATCAACAGGATTTATACAATATTTTTTTATTTTCACAATATCTTCATTACTTAATTCACCTTTTAAAACAATAACTTTGGCAACTCTAACAATAGGTCTTACATCTGCATTTAGTATTTTAATACACTGAGCTGCTTGGTCAGCCCTTTGATCATATTGTCCTGGTAAATATTCTACTGCAAATGCTGTTTCTTGATCTCCTAAAATCATCTTTTCTTCTAATAAAATATCAACTTGTGGTTCAGAAAAAATAGTATTTAATGCACTTTTATATGCTTCATCTGTTATATGTGCTACATCATATCTATTTACAATCCTTACATTCTCTAGATTATCTAAAGCCAAATTACTTCTAAGATTATCTAACAAATGTTTTGCTTCAGTATTACAACCAATCTTCTTCTCAACAAAAACTCTTCTAATTGAATTCATAAGAACCTCCTATAATTTTATTAAATATATTATATAAATTAACTATTATATCTCTTCACCACTAATAATACTCATGGTTGTAGGAAAATTAAAACAGCTACAACCATAGTAAATGTTATCTCTTTTATATTTTAACGTCAATATGAAGGTAAGCTGCTATAGGTGTTGCGGAAAGCGTGCTAGGACGGCTAAGCGCGTTTCCTTTAAACAGGACGTTTAACGTAAAGGAAGAGCAACACCTATAGCAGCTTACCAAAAACCAATAGCCATAAAAAAATATAAAAGAAATAGCATTTACGGAAGTTTACCTCTAATTCCTTTACACAACAATAATACCATGATACTATTATTAAGTAAAATTAATAATACTAATACAATTTATAAGGAGTACTAATAAATGAATATCAATCTTGAGCTTTATAAAGTTTTTTACTACGTAGCAACAACACTTAGTTTTTCAGAAGCTTCCAAGAAACTGTATATATCTCAATCAGCTGTTAGTCAATCCATCAAAACTTTAGAAAAAAATCTTAATACTACACTATTTAACCGTAATACAAAAAGAGTAACCCTAACACATGAAGGTTTACTTTTACTTCAACATATAGAGCCTGCAATTAATTTAATTCATAATGGAGAAAACAATATTTTAGAAACAAGAACTCTTAGCCAAGGTAAAATCCATATAGGCGCTAGCGACACTATATGCAAATATATACTTTTACCATATTTCAAAAAATTTCACGTAGAATATCCTAATATACATTTACAAGTAACAAATAGAACATCAGTTAAATGTGTCGATTTACTAAACCAAGGAAAGGTTGACTTTATTATAACCAATATTCCCAATGAAAAAATCGGTACATCTATGCTTGTTCATGAGTTCTATAACTTTAATGATATATTTATCGCAGGAAACAACTTTAAAGAGCTTAAAAATAAAAATATATCTTTATCAAAATTACTACAATTTCCTTTATTAATGCTAGAAAAAAACACAACTACAAGTCAATATATTCGTAGTATTTTCCAATCACAAAACCTTACTCTATCTCCTGAAATAGAATTAACAAGTATTGATTTACTAGTAGAACTAGCAAAAATTAATTTCGGAATATCCTTAGTCCCAAATTACTGCATAAAAAAAGAACTTCTTAAAGATATATTTCCCATTAAAACAAAAGAAATACTACCAAAAAGAAGTCTCGCAATAGTTACCAAAAAAAACATTCCACTATCAATTGCTTCTAAAAAATTTATATCTTATATAATATAGTATTAATCAGTTGTAGGAACATTATATTTTGGAGGTAAAAAATCCACATACTCCCAAATTCCATCTACTTTAACAGCTATTTTCCCTGTTAATACTCCTTTATGAGAAAAATTATATTTATCAGCTTCAGATCCATTTTCTGGGTTTAATTCTAGACCTATTAATTCAAAAATCATACGGTAGGCATAATACCAACCAGAATAATTAGAAAATTTTTCAACAAGCGCATTATAAGCTGAATGATAATCATCTCCTCCTCCCATAGGTAAGTGATATAAAGGAGTATCCCAATAATAACCATGGTTATCTAAAGTCTTTTTAATTGCTTCTATTTTTTCCCTGTCGCTCATTCCTGATTTAATTACTCTGTTAATAATATTTTTAGCGACTACTTCTGCTTCTGCTTCATGATCATTATATTGATCAATCGTATCATTTATTACTTTTAATTGAACCAATTTGTCTTCTTTAAATATACAATCTTGATAAATATATCCGTTATTTTTTTTCTTAGTAATAACAACTAAATAACCATCTTTATTATGCTCTACAGTGAAAACATCATAATCATAAAAAGTTTGTTCACCATTTAAAACTTTATCAATGTTTGACTCATTATACATACTATGATTAACAAAACAATATGGCAATAAGTATATTGCATTTAGTTCTTCTAGTGTATGACTAATAATGTAACTAGTTTTTGTTTTAAAATGGTGACTTGACATGTATCTATCTGCTGCAACTTCAAAATTATGGTATCCACTTCGTTTCATTTTAATAGTGTTATCATCAACATCAAAACCAGACATTATTGAATCCATTCCAACAGGAATAAGCCCATTTAAAAGCAAGCAATTTTTTGTGCTATTTATTTCTTGAGCTTTGCAGATAATAAGTATAGCTTGTTCTCTTGTTAAGTTTCCTTTTGGGTCAAAATGTCCCATTTGAATTACACGTTCTTCAGAATAATCTGCTTTATATTGTTTAGTTCCATTCATATATCCAGCCCCATATGCAATCTTTACTGCTTCTTTTGCCCACGGAGAAATTAAATTGAAATCATCAATTTGTTCGATGGTGTCATCACCAGTATATTCATTTACTGTTTGATAATAATTAGCAATCATCGTAGCAGCCTGTTCCCGTTTTATTAGTCCATAAGGATTAAAATTTTTATTTTCGTCACCATTAATTATTCCAAGAATATTAGCAATTTTTATATATTTATTTGTAGTATCATTAAATGAATTTGTAGTATTTACTTTTGATAAAAAATTTTCTAGAGTCAACAAATCGAACTCCCAACTTTTTTTATATTTTTCTTCTTTAGATATAGACTTATTAAAGTCAGAAAATAAGACTGTAACAAATAATTCCGTGAATTCTTCACGAGTTATATTCTTTTGATAGTTATTCTGAAGATTCTTAGGAACATATCCATTATTTATAGCATATTCGATTTTACGCCATGCCCAACAAGAAGGCATACCTTCTTTCCACAACTTTCTATATTCTTCATTTTCAAGTTTAATCTTTATTTCATCTAGTTTTCGTTTTACTGAAGAATAATCTATTACAATTTTCAGCTTAAAATCTTTATCGCTTTCTTGATCTTGCCATTCAAAATAGCTTACTTTATTTACTATTTTTTTAATCTCATTTATGCTTACTGAAATAATATTAGCATCATACTCAAGTAAACATTCTTTAATTTTTGACAGACAATTTTCTTTTGCAATCTTAACTTCTTGTTGTGTAGCTTGCCTTGGTGTAATACTAATATACTTAGATGATGAAGTATCATAGTATTTATCAGGCGTAAAAGGAATCTCTAATACATTAATCGCCTCATTAACACAATCTATAATCTCTTCTATATACCTATCTTTAGTTTTATTAGTATCAAGTGAGGTTAACTCAAACTCTTTATCAATTTTTTTATTTTCTTGTGCAAAAAGCTCATTTAACGCTTTATTCTCATATCTTCCTGAAAGTTCATAATCGTCGATCGCAGATGAAGGATCCCACCACTCATATGTAAATCCACTTTTTACTATTTTTTTATATTGATTAAGGCTTTTATTGAGAACTTCTGGTGATTGCTGTAAAATTATATTTTTTAGTTCAATAATTATTTTAGATTTAACGCTTTGAATTTCTTCAATAGTTGCCTTTCTCTGAGTTACCTTAACTCTTTTCCATAAATATAAATCAAAATCTGTAGATGGACTTAGTGGTATTTGGATTTCTTCAAGCTCATCCTTAGCATAAGAAATCATTTCCTCAATAATTTCTTTTTTATTTACTGCAAAAACTGGCAAAGATATTTGCAATACTACTAATAAGATTAAAAATAATGAACAAAATTTTTTCATGTGTATATTCTCCTTTAAATATGTTATATTAAGTATTATTTAAAATTATACACTATTTTATAGATTTATGTAATATTTTTTTCAATATTTTATGCACCTCAAACTCATAAAAACATGAAAATCTATTTTAACTAGAATCAGATCATAGGTTATATAGATATGATTTGTAACCGCAAATACCATCTTTATATTATTTATTTATGACAATTAATTTTGGCAAGATACTAAAGATGTTAATATTCCTCCATTAAAAATGAAAAACACTTAGAATCACGCTCTACACAACACCTATAGCATTTTATCAATCTTAGTTAAGAAAATGAAATATTTCTAAACTCCTATCAAGTATCCCAGTTAGATATGCTAAAACAACTCCGTAATTAGTAATTGGCACTCTCTGTTCTTCACACAATTTTATACGAGTACGCATAGTCTTAGGATTAATCATACAAGAACCACAATGAATAATTAAATCATATTCTGATACATCATCTGGAAAATCATGTCCCATTCTAAACGTAAAATTAAAATCATGCTTAAAATGTTTTACAAGCCCTTTAGGAATCTTAACTCTACCTATATCTTCATGGGAATGATTATGCGTACAACTTTCAGAGATCAATATTCTACTGCCTTCTTTTAAACTTTCTATAGCATTTACTCCTTCTACAAGTTTAAAAAGGTCCCCTTTATATCTAGCATATAAAATAGAAAAACTAGTTAATGGAATATTATCTGGTACTATTTCATCTACTTTTTTAAAAGCTTGAGAATCTGTAATTACTAAATCAACAGATTTCAAATCATTTAGAGCATCTTTAAGTTCCGTATCCCTAACAACATATGATTTAATTCCATGATCAAGACAATCTCTAATTACCTGTACTTGTGGTAAAATAATTCGACCTTTTGGTGCTTCTGAATCCACAGGAACAACAAGAACAACTGTAGAATTGTATGGAAGTAAATCCCCTACAATAGGTGGTTCATTTTCTTCGGATTCAATTCCTTTTATTATAGCATTCTTTAATTCTAATATATTATCCCCATCTTTTGCAGAAACAAAATATGCATTTTTATACCTTTCTTTAAAAGAGTTTAATTGAATACTATTTAAGCTATCCATTTTATTAAATACAGTTAAATATGGAATATGAAAACGTTTAAATAATAAAACTGCTTCCTTATAGCTTGTTTCATTAAAATCATTGACATCAATGACATAGAGTGCAAAATCCGTTCTTTGCAATATTTTTATACTTCGATTAACTCTAATATTTCCCAGTTCACCATCATCATCAAGTCCTGCTGTATCTATAAAAACCACAGGACCAAACGGAATTAGTTCCATTGCCTTTGATACAGGATCCGTTGTAGTTCCTTTAATATTGGAAACAAGGGATATTTCTTGTCCAATAATAGCATTTAATAAAGATGATTTACCTGCATTCCTATTTCCATAAAGTGCAATATGTGGTCTATTAGCTCTTGGTGTCTGATTCATCCTTTACCTCCTTATAAAAACAAATCACGTTCTCCATTTCGTAAACGTTCCAAGTTATTAATTAATAAATCCTTAATTTTTTGTTTAGAGATATTTGAAACCTCTTGTTCAATAACTTTTTCAGCCATATCCATAAATTCTTCATCCCCATAATCAAGAGCATATTCCATAAGTGTCATCATTGCATTAGGCTGACAGACATGTTGTATTTGTCCTGATTTTGCTAGCCTCATAAAACGATCTCCTGTTCGTCCATTTCTATAACAAGCTGTACAATAACTTGGAATATAACCATATTTCATAAGAGATTTTAGAACTTCCATTGGGCTTCTATGGTCAGCAAGTTCAAACTGATCTTTTGCCATGCCCATTTCATGTTCTTTATAACCACCTACACCTGTACACGAACCTGCGCTTACTTGAGAGATACCGTATTTAATAACCTCTTGTCTCATTTCAACTGATTCACGAGTTGATAAAATCATACCAGTAAAAGGCACAGCTAACCTAATTATCGCAACTATTTTTTTAAATTCTTCATCACTAACTAGATAAGGAAATTCTTCCATTGTCATTCCATCTGCTTTCTTTAGTCTAGGAACACTAATAGTATGGAATCCAACTCCAAATTCTTTTTCTAAATGCTCATTGTGTAGCATCAACCCAAGAACTTCGTATTTATAATCAGCAAGTCCAAATAAAACTCCCCCTCCAACATCATCAATTCCACCTGTCATAGCACGATCAAATGCAGTTAGATGATATTCATAATCACCTTTTATTGATTTTGGATGAACATCTTCATAAATTTCTTTATGATAAGTCTCTTGAAATAATATATAAGTCCCTATTTCCTTTGCTTTTAATTTTTCATAATTTTCAACAGTAGTTGCTGCAATATTGACGTTAATTCTACGAATAGCTCCATTATCAAGTTTTGTATTATAAATTGCTTCAATTGAATCAAGAACATAATCAATAGGACAATTTACAGGATCTTCACCAGCTTCCAAAGCCAAACGTTTATGCCCCATTTTTTCTAAAATACGTACTTCTTCTTGTATTTGCTTCATACTAAGACGATTTCTAGAAAAATTATTATCCCTTTTATACCCACAATATTTACAATTATTAACACAATAATTACTTATGTATAATGGTGCAAATACTACAATACGATTTCCATAAATTGATTTTTTAATATTACCTGCTATTTTAAATATTCTTTTAAGTTGTTTTTCATCTTCTGTCTGAAGTAAAATAGCAATTTCTTGGTGTGAAAGACCTTTGTGTAAATCTGCCTTGTCTAAAATACTATCTATTTCCTCTTTTGTTGCCTGTTTTGACTTTTCTAATAGATTTTCGATATAATCATGATTTATAAACATTGTAAACGCCTCCAATTAATATAATCTCCTCTTGAAAGATCAAGGTTAAATCCTATAGATTCAATTCTTTTTTGAATACATTTCCTACATTCTGCCGCTTCATCACCTGTACATATTTTTCCATTATATAAAGCATATTTTTCACGTACAGAAATCGGTGATAAGTTTGGCATAACTACATTTGCACCAGCTTTTAATCCAAGTTCTCTTCCTGTAGGATGAAGAGAACCAAGAGCTGTTGTTGCTGGAAGTAACACTTTTGGTAATAACAGTCTAATTATAGATAATAAAATAACAGTTTTTTCAACTGTACCACCTGCTTCATGTCTTAAAGGGGTATCGTCATGAGGTATAAATGGTCCAATACCTATCATATGAGGATTAAGTTCTTTTAAAAACATTAAATCTTCAACTAAATCTTCATCTTTTTGGTTGGGAAGACCTACCATAAACCCAGCTCCTACTTGAAAACCAATCTTTTTTAGATCTTTTAGACATCTGCGACGATTTTCATAGCTCATATAGGGATGAATCTGTTCATACAATTCTTTTGAAGCTGTTTCATGTCTTAAAAGGTACCTATCTGCACCTGCATCATATAAGTCTTTATAATTATCATATGATAATTCGCCTATTGATAAAGTTATTGCACAATCAGGTAATTCTCTTTTTATTCTGCTAACTATTTTAACGAGTTTACTAATGGTATAATAACTATCTTCGCCACCTTGTAAAACAAAGGTTCGATATCCAAGTACATATCCTTTATGGCAACATTGTAGTATTTCATCTTCTGTTAGACGATATCTATCAGCTTTTTTATTTTCTGAACGAATACCACAATATCTGCAATGACATTTACAATAATTCGTAAACTCAATTAGTCCTCTTAGAAAAACTTTCTTATCATAACTTTCTTCACGTCTTTCGTTGGCTTTCTTTGTTAGATAGGAAATATCTTCTTTATTAGAACATTGTAAGATTTTCAAAAAGTCTTCCTTGGATAGGTTACTATCTTTATAGAGTTGGTCAATTAGATGTTTCATAAAAACCCCCTTGCTTCATGTTAGTTTTTAGGTAATTGCAAAACTAGAAATCATAATTCTTTACATACAATAGTTCTCTCACTATCATTTATTAAGTGCATATCTATTTAATTAATTAATTAAGAGTAATAAAAAAACCTCTCTTAATTAATATAAGAAAGGTATACATAAATTAAACAAGGAAAAAACAATAAAAACAAACGCATTTATCCTTGTAATAATCAATTATGGTCCTTCCTTTCAGTTAAGAGTAAAACTCTATTCTGTTAGGTTGTAATTGTCATCTGAAACTAAAAACAAATAAATTAAGAAATTTCTCAATTCATTGAATTTGTTAATATTATATCAATATATAAAAACTAAGTCAAGTTGCCTAAATATATGGGTAAAATTACCAAGTATGTTTTAATTAGTTTTTTCAGTAACCTAATTTATCTACCTAGTTATTATATATTTATTATCAATTTTTATGTAATGTAAGTCTGAAGATAATAGATAATTTTCTCCACCTTCGTCAATTAATTTTTTTAATTTAGATATCTCTTTATCAGAGCGTATATTATATGTTCTATTAGATATAATATGTCTTGCCCCACCAAACCATACTTTTGGGTTTAAATATGAAACAAAATCAGCTAGATAATCATCTACATAAATATGTTGAAGAATATTATCTTTATATATTTTTATGAAGCCATCATTTTCATCAGAAATAGTATATATACCCTCTACTTCATTCATATATATTCTGAACCCACCTCCTAAATAAATCTTTTCCTTCGTGTCATCATTATCTTCAATTAATCTTAGTTCCCCTTCTTGATAAAGATATAAAGCTCCATCATTATACAAACATTCCTTATACCTATTATATGAGTAGAGTTTATAAGAAACTATACAAAATACCACAACAGAAATAATTGAAGTTATTATTGCCGTTCTTATTATCAACTTACGTTTTTCTTTCCTTTGTCTCTTTTCAAAAAAATCTTCCATAGTTTTTTCTTTTTCAATATCAGTCAAAATATCACCTCAAAATCATTATAAATTCAATTTCATTACTTTTTATATTCTATATAGTAACTTCCTTAACATTTATCATAATTATATATAATATACTTCAATAATGTCTTGGATATATTTGCATATCATATTATATCATATTAATGAATCCTTGTGAATCTCTCCTATCTCATTTACTAAAATAGTAGAACTATACTATAAGACATAAAAAAACATTAGCACCATTCAGTTATGCTAATGTTTTTTTATATTAAACCAACTTCTCTATTTATATTATTTACCTAACACTGAAACAATATACCCTGCTACTACACCACCTAATATAGAAAATAATAATGTAGGAAATGTCTTTTTAAAACTAGCTTTTTTTGCGAAACCAAAAGCAAGTAATCCAACTCCTGCTGCCCATGCTTGATCTACCCAAGGTGCATCTGTTCCTTGTACAATAAATCCAACTCCATGGTTAACCATCCACATAGTTCCTACAACCATTCCTGCTACAACGACTCCCCCAAAAATTTTATGCTTGTCTACATAATGTCCCCAAACCATTGCTATAATAAAAGGAAATATAAAACCTGATGCCAAAGTTGTAATAATACCATAAGTAGTCATTAATATTCTCCTCCCTATTCTTAAGAATTTGCTTTTTCCATTGAATCAGTTACTATTGCCGCTGCTACACCACCTAAAATTGCACCAATGATTAAAACTGCAAGAGTTGGTAATGCATTTCCTAATGGTTGTCCATTAAACATTCCCATTGTTGTACCTGCAACCCCTACAGGAAGACCAAGATCTACCCAAGCAGCTCCGTCTCTATTATAGATTGTTCCTACGTAGTGACATAATGACCAAGAAAGTCCAATAGTGAATAAAGCTGCTAACCATCCACCGATTAATCCATAATCTCCTGCTAATTTTCCCCAAACAGAAAATACTAAAATTCCAGCAATCATACTACCAATAAACGTACCTAATTGTCTCATAATTTCCCTCCCGTATAATATTAGTCTCTAACAAATCCAATTAAAATATATGTATCATATTTGCCTCACTCTTAAAATCCGAACAACTTACCCCATTTTTTATTTATCTTTATATTAGGCAACTGAAATCTTTGTTAAATATTAAAAGATTTTCAAAGTTTTCAGCTACCTCTTTTATTGTATTAATCTGTAAAAAACCCTTAAAATTTATTTTATTAACATGAAATCCATACAAAAATATAATTTCTTATAATTGAACTAAAGCAGGAGTATCTGCTTGTTCATGTAATAATTCTTTAAGTTCATCATCTAATTTAATAAGAGAAATTGAGAATCCAGCCATATCTATAGATGTCATATAATTACCTATATATGTCTTATCAATAGCAATTCCTTTTTCCTTTAATAATTCTGCAACTTTTAAATTAACTAGATATAATTCCATAAGAGGTGTTGCTCCTAGTCCATTAATAATAACAGCTACTTCATCACCTTCATTATAGATGCCTTCTTCTAATATTTTATCTAATAAATGCTTTGTTGTTTCATCAACAGTTTTAATAGTCTCACGATGAGTACCTGGTTCTCCATGAATTCCCATACCAATCTCAACTTCATCTTCTTCTAAAGTAAAGCTTGGCTTTCCAGCTGCTGGAACTGTACAAGGGCTAAGTGCCATTCCCATTGAACGTACGTTAGCAATTACTTTTTCTGCAACTTTAGTAACATCTTCTAGACTTCCACCTTTTTCTGCAAGAGCACCTGCAATCTTATGAACAAATATAGTACCAGCAATACCTCTTCTACCTGTAGTCCATGTACTATTTTCAACAGCTACATCATCATCAACTACAACTTTTTGAACTTTAATACCTTCAGCTTCTGCCATTTCAGCAGCCATTTCAAAGTTCATTACATCCCCAGTATAGTTTTTTATAACTAATAATACACCTTCTCCACCATCTACATTTTTAATTGCTTCAAATACTTGATCAGGTGTTGGTGAAGTAAATACAGCACCAGCAATAGCTCCATCAAGCATTCCTTTTCCTACGAACCCCCCATGTGATGGCTCATGTCCACTACCACCACCACTAACTAATGCAACTTTTTTATTTGGACTTGTAACTCTTGTTAATACATCAAAGCCTTCTACTCGTTTTACATAGTTTGGATGAGCAGCAACCATACCTCTTAGCATTTCGTCCACAATGTTTTCAGGTTGATTAATCATTTTTTTCATTAAATAAATCCTCCTTATTTTTCTATGCAATTGTAAAACTAAAGAAGTAATAGTTTTACGATTACTTTTATAAAGTTTTTACTACACAAATATAATAAGCAAATACTGTGCCAACATTATATTGTATTTTTTCATAAAGTTTTAATTGAAATTACTATAATATATTTGTCATTCTACTTATATTGTAGAATAATACTAATTACAATTTTATAATTCTTGGTATTTTTGGTTAGTTGATTGATATTATTGACCAACCAAAATTACCAATAGAACATTAAGATAATCTTCATATAAGAGAACAAAGGACTACGTCGCGTTATTGATGTCAAGTAAACTTGCTTTTAATAGAGTTATCAATTTGCTTTTCTACTGTACTTAAATAAGATTTTGCTTCATCCGGAGTTTTACATTTTAATAATAAGTTAGTATCAATTAAATCATTATTAAAATTTCTAATAAATTCTTTTCTTTCAGGTACAAGAATTGAACTCATACTTAATTCATCTACACCTAATGATAATAAAGCAACTATACCTTTTTTATCAGCTCCCATCTCTCCGCATACTCCAACCCATTTACCTTCATTATGAGCCGCATCAACAACTCTCTTTATCGAATGTAATACTGCGGGATTATAATAATTATAAAGATATGAAACCTTTTGATTTCCCCTATCTACAGCCAATGTATACTGAATTAAATCATTAGTACCAATACTAAAAAAATCTACATACTTACTAAACAAAGATGCCATCATTACTGATGCAGGAGTTTCTATCATCACACCAATTTTTATGTCTTGATCATACTTAGTTTGTTCTTTACTAAGCTCTAACATTATTTCTTTAATAAGCTCTTTAGTTTTTATTATTTCTTCAACGTTAATAATCATTGGAAGAAGAATTGCAGTATTTCCATAGGCACTTGCCCTTAATATACTTCGCAACTGTTTTTTAAACAAATCCCTTTGATCCAAACATATTCTAATAGCTCTATATCCTAGGAAAGGATTTTCTTCTCCATCAAGTTGGATACTTTCAAGAGGTTTATCTCCACCTATATCTAGTGTTCTAATAATACAAAGCTTTTGGTTACAACCCATAATAGCTTTTTTATAGGCGTTAAACTGCTTTTCTTCAGTTGGTAGTTGACTACTTTCCATAAAAAGAAATTCTGTTCTATAAAGTCCAACACCATCAACACCATTATCTTCTAGATATTCAACATCATCTGGTGTTGCAATATTTGCTGCAACAGTTACTTCCTTCTTATTTATAGTTATCGCAGGTAATTTTGCTGTTGATAAATAATATGAAAGAAGTTTATTGTTTTTCTCCTTTTGTAACTGATAATATTCTTCTTCTTTCGTTGTTGGATTAATTATTAAGTGTCCTTCTCCACTTATAATTGCCATAGTTTCATTATTAACCATTTCTAAGTTAACAGAAACACCTACTATTGTAGGTATACCCTTACTTCTTGCTATAATTATTGAATGTGATGTCATGCTACCATTTTTTAATATAATTCCTGATACTTGGTTACTATTAAAACTTGCCATAAGTGATGGCTCAATATCATCAGCTATTATAATTTTATTACTACCCACTAAAGAAAATCTCTTTGCTCCAATAACTTTGAATAAAATTTGCTTACACACATCTTTCACATCTGCTGCTCGTTCCTTTAAATATGCATCTTCTAGTTGATTAAACATATTTTCAAGTTCTATACTTGCGTTTGTGATAGCAGTAGGTGCATCTTGACCTTGTTTAATATTTGATATGATTTTTTCAGCAAGCATTATATCATCAATCATCATCAAATGAGCTTCCATAATACTTGGGTCATCATCTGAATTTTTTATTTTCTGTAATAATTGTTTTATATCAATTTTTACTTCATTAACTGCCTGTTGGTATTTATTTTTCTCTGTTTCCATATCTTCTTGAATATATGCATTCAGAAAGTTGTCTATATTAATATTAACAATTTGTATTAACCCAATTCCTATACCTTCAACAGCTACTTGTCCTTTTAATACCATTTTATTACTCCTCATAGAAATTATTCCCAATGTAATCATTTAACTCATCAAAAAGTTTCTCTTCATTTTCACCTTCAACGTTTAATTTAAGTTCTGTTCCTTTTTTTGCTCCTAACGCTAATAGCATAAAAACACTTTTTGCATCAGCTTTTTTTGAATTTGCTTCTAGTATAACTTTGCAATTATACTTTGCACTAATTTTTACAATTTCAGCTGCAGGTCTTGCATGAATTCCTAATTCACTTCCAATAATAAATATAGCTGATTTCATTATGTCTACCCCCTTTCTTATGAAATGGTTTTTAATGTAGCTATTTACTTATTGTAATTTCAAAATATTTCTTGCACTCTCTGCGGCTTCAATTACTTCATCAAAACTTCCACCAATCGATGCTTGAACAGCAGCTCCAATTGTTCCTTCAACAACAGGTGTATCTGCAATACGTACTAATATATCTTCATCTAGAAGTTCAATCGCTGTTTCTGCACTTAGAACAGCACTACCTAAATCAACTGTTATAATAACTCCATCACCTTTATTTGCTTTTATTATTGCTGATTTTATCATCATAGCATCTGTTCCAATACCGCCATCATCCATACCTCCTGCAACAACCATAGAATGGTTTTCACCCGTCATTTGTATAGCTAACTCAAAGATACCTTCTGCAATTTTATTACTATGTGATACAATTACTATTCCTACCATACTGTCACCCTCATCTAATTAATTTATGCTTTTATAAAAACTGTTAATAGTCTCACAAATTATTAAAACAGATGTTGCACCTGGATCTTGATGTCCAATACTTCTATCTCCTAAATAACTTGCTCTACCTTTAGTTGCACGAATAGTCTTAGTATATTCAACAGCTTTTCTGGCTTCTTCACAAATAATATCAAGACCTTCGCCAATTGTTTTACCTTCATCTTGACTTTTTTTGAAAGCAATATAAGCAGGTTCAATAGCGTCAACCATAGTTTTCTCTCCAACTGTCGCCTTACCTCTTAACTTAATTCCATTAAGTGCAGCCTCTAGCATATCTGAGATTTGTTGTCCATTAAGAGTAGTAGCACCTTGCACAACTCCTGCTGCTTTCAAAAAAGCTGTTCCATATAATGGCCCAGAAGCACCTCCTACTTTTGATAAAAGAATCATCGCTGTTTTCTTTAATATAACACCAATATCTTCTTCATCATCCGGTAATTGTTTAACAACTTCACTAAAACCTCTAGCCATATTGATACCATGGTCAGCATCACCAATAGCACCATCAAGTTCTGTTAAAAATTCTTTGTTTTCTTGAATTTTTTTGTTAATCTCAACCATACATTGATAGATTTTTGTTGTCATTATTCATCCTCCTTTATTAAATAATTTTCACTTAAATATAAAGTATATTTTTATATTTTTATATTTTTAAATTCTTTATTGCTATACTTTATTTAGTAGCAATTATCGTGCCAATACATTTAATCTTCCCATTGAATATGATATTTCCTTACTTTTGAGGCTACAGTCTTATGAGAAATACCTAGAGCCTTTCCAGCAGCATTAAAGCTTTTATACTTTTTCATTGCATTTTGAATAATTAATTTCTCATATGTATTCCATGACTTTATTTCTTCTTCAAACATATCGTTAATATTAGTATTGTTCAGAATTACCAAGTCATTATCATAAATATCACTCTGAGAAATTTGTTTTTCATTAATATAATTTGGTAAATTATCAATATCAATTACATCTTTATCACTTAGAACTACTAACCTTTCAACTACATTCTCAAGTTCTCGTATATTTCCAGGCCATTCATAATTTTCAAGTTTAACCAGAGCTTTTTTACTTATGGTTTTTGGTCTATCATTTAGGTCATTAGCAATTTTATTCAAAAAATAATCTAATAATATAGGAATATCTCCTTTTCTTTCACGTAATGGAGGCAACCATACAGGGATAACATTAAGTCGATAGTAAAGATCTTCTCTAAACTCTCCCATTTTTACCAGCTTCTCTAAATCTCTATTTGTTGCAGCAATAATTCTAACATCAACAGTAATTGTTTTTTCCCCACCAACACGTTGAAATTCTTTTTTTTGTATTACTCTAAGCATTTTAGCCTGCATGCTTTTATCCAATTCACCAATTTCATCAAGGAAAATTGTTCCTCCATTTGCTAACTCAAATTTACCCATTTTTGTTTTAATTGCACCCGTATAAGCCCCTTTTATATGACCAAACATTTCACTCTCAAGTAAATTTGCTGGTATAGCTGCACAGTTGACTCTAACAAATGGTTTATTCATACGTTTACTAGAATAATGAATTGCCTCTGCAATTAATTCCTTTCCTGTACCACTTTCACCTCTAATCAATACATTTAAATTATTATTAGATGTCTTTGCTGCAATCTTCATAGCATCATATAATTTTGAACTAGTACCCACAATCCGATTAAAAGCAGGGTCTAGTTTATTTCTCCTGTTAAGTTCTTCTTCTAAATACTCTGCTTTTGCGGATAACTGACTTATTGTTTCCATTAGCTTTTCTATTTCTGTTATATCTTTAATAACAGAGATTCCTCCAATAATCTTTTCTTCAACTATTATTGGAGTAATATTAGCAATAATTGTTGTACCATTAGCTTTATGACTTATACCTCCTTTAACTTTTTTACCTGTTCTTAATACAGACATTCTATTTCCATTAGGTGAAATCACATTAAGATCATTACCTTCTGCTGATTCATTACCTGTAATTTCTTTGTATGCCTTATTTAAATAAGTAATTATTCCATTTTTATTAAATAAACATATGCCATCTTGGACAGTTTCAAGTATAAGCAGATATTTTTCCTTAAGCTCTTTAATTTCATCAAGTTCCCATGATATATCAATAAGTTTAGATATATCGTCAAACACACATATAACTCCCAATATATTATTTCCTTCAATGATCGGTGTTGTTGTCACCATAACATCGTATGCCCCTATAACTGTAAGATACGTTGGCACGCTTTTCTTAGAATTTAAGACTCTAGTAATCTTTGATTTAGGGAAAATAACATTAACATTTTGGCCAAGAGCCTTCTCAGCTGATATACCCATAAGTGTTTCAAGTTGCTTATTAAAGACAATAATTGTTTGGCGATTATCTACAACTAGTAATCCATTATCAATAGCACTGTAAATATTTGCAGAGGTTACCATATTATCTTGAAGGATTGTATCAACTTCTGATAAATTATCTTCCTTCATACTAAAATCACTTTCTAAATAATTTTTCATTTCTTGTGCTGCTTTTTCAACTTCTTCACCTAAAGTAATTAAATCAAGTTGATCATTTCTTTTAATTTTTAAAGCAGTAACTAAAAGAATACTAGTTAATGGGACTTCATTAAAAGTGCCAATTTTAATCTTAAAAGTAACATTATATTTTCTTTGTATTTCTCCTGCCTTTTGTACAATCATAGCTGCTACACGAATATGTAATCCTTTTTCGTACTTAATAATAACCTTTATCTTTTTAGTATTCATCTAATCATCTCTTTTCTACCATTTAATTCGTTCTTTACTTTTAGGTATCTTCATTTGCTCTCTATATTTTGTTACTGTTCTTCTTGATAAAGCTATACCTTTTTGTTTTAGTAATTGACTTATTTTTTCATCGCTAAGTGGTTTTAGTTTATCTTCAGTTTTTATAATTTCTTTAATTAGTTCATGAGGGTTCATTACAATATTTCCATCATATGAACCTTGTTGAGATTTATTAGAAAAAAAATATTTTAATTCAAAAATACCCCATCTACATTGTAAATATTTATTATTTACTGCTCTGCTTACTGTAGATTCATGCATCTCTATTTCATCAGCTATTTCTTTCATATTTAATACTGTTAAATATTTTTTCCCTTCTTCAAAAAACTTTATTTGTTTTTTAATTATTGTACTCACTATTTTCTCCAAAGTAAGTTCTCTTTGATTTATAGCTTTAATTAGAAACTTTGCATCTTGAAGTAGAACTTGATTAGTTTTTGCACTATTTTCATTTACATTAGACTTATTAATCCATTCTAAATATTTATTATTAATTGTTAGATATGAAGCTTTTCTTTTTACAATTTCTATCAAAAAACCTTCTTTATTTTTTACAACAACAATATCAGGATAAATATAACAATTTTTAGGATTAATAGCGTAGCCACGACTAGGAATTGGGTTCATTTTTTTAATTATTTTTATGTAATTAATAATTGTTTCTATACTCATATTAGTTTTTGAAATTATTTTTGATAAATTATTTGCTGCAATTTCTTCAAGGCAAAAAGTAATTAACATCTTTATATTCTCATCTTTTGTTTGAAATAATAAGCACTCGCATAAATTTTTAGACGCAATACCTTTAGGCTCAAAGCTTTTTATCAACCTTATTATTTTAGAAATATCAGAAATTGAACTTTCAAAAATATTTGCCAATTCTTCAGGTTCATAAGGTAAATAACCTTTTTCATTAATACTATAAATAATTTGTTCTGCAATATTAATTTGTTTATTAGTCAAATTATTTGTATGGGTATGGAGTTGCATTAATAAAAATTTATAAAGATCTTTGTCATATGTTTTTTCATCAGGAATTGAATTAATATACTCATCCACACTATCCGTTAGATTATACTTAGACTTTTTATAATATGTTTCTGAAATCTCTAAAATTGGATTATTTAATAGCTTATCTTCTATTAAACTACCTAGTTCATCACTATCCATCTTTAATATATTTAATGATTGTTCAATCTGTGGAGTAATAATCAATCCTTGTGATTGAGATATATTCATATCCATACTATAATCCATTAAAATGTCCTCCTAGTAGAAAATAAAATACATTTATTATCATTATGCTTAATAGCATTATGAAATATTCATCGATATATTTTTTCATATATTTAATCAAAATCTCTTATAAATGTGTTTATTACTTTTACTATTCGAATATGTTATATGTCTATAATTACTAGACATATAATTGTTTTTTTAGTCTATTTGTGGGTTAATTTGTGAAAATACATATAATTATATATTTAATTAGCAAAAACTGTGCCAATAAGAAACAGAATCGTTGTCTATTAGATGGATAATAATACCTAAAATGTTCATATATTAAGGATACTACTAATACGATATAATGTAAACATAGATCATGAAGTATCTAAAAGCAAACACACATACTTTAATAAACAAATTTTTTTTATTTTTTATTGAAAGTAATAAACAAATATAAAAATATGTGATAAAATATAACCGAGTTACAACATTTGGTAAAATTATATGAACAGATTAAAGGAGGTAATACAATGAATATGAGATGGAATCTAGACAAACTATATACATCATTTGATTGTACAGAATTAAAAAATGATTTTAGTCTTTTGAATAAACTCATTGAAGAAACTAATGAATACGAAGATACTAATTTTGTATCTAATGATAATGCTAAAGAAAAACTTGAATATTATATAGAAAAACATAATATTTTAGACGATCTTATGCATAAATTATATAATTATGGATACTTAACTTACAGTGTTGATACCAAAAATGTAGATGCTCTTAAACAAATGGAAAAAGTGGAAAGCTATATGCCAAAACTTACAATTTTAGAAGTTAAGTTCAAAAAATGGGTTAGTACTCTTGAAAATTTTGATGAAATAATTAATTCTTCTAATATGTTAAAAGAACATGAATTTGTATTAAAAGAGCAAAAATATCTTTCTAAATATTTATTAAGTGATAAAGAAGAAGAGTTAATTGCAGAAATGCAAAATACAGGTTCTAATGCTTGGGCAAAATTACAAGAAACTGTAACCTCTTCTTTATTGGTTGATTTTGAAGATGAAAAACTTCCCCTTCCAGTTATTAGAAATTATGCATATGATTCTTCTGCAGAAAAAAGAAAAAAAGCATATGAGGCTGAACTTGAATCATATAAGAAAATAGACCAATCATCAGCAGCTTGTTTAAATGCAATAAAAGGTGAAGTAATAACAATCGCTAAAAAAAGAGGATACTCTTCTC
This sequence comes from Vallitalea sp., assembly GCA_025210235.1. Classification (GTDB taxonomy): domain Bacteria; phylum Bacillota; class Clostridia; order Lachnospirales; family Vallitaleaceae; genus Vallitalea. The sequence goes on along the minus strand of JAOASG010000057.1, from coordinate 77,668 downwards.
CACTTGAAATGACTTTAGAGAATTCTCGTATGGATAAAGAAACTCTTAATGCTATGATGACAGCTATTAAAGAATATTTACCTTATTTCCACAAATATCTAAAGAAAAAAGCACAGATGCTTGGACATAAAAACTCTCTTCCATTCTATGACTTATTTGCACCAGTTGGAGATGTAAATATGACATATTCTTTTGAAGAAGCAAGAGATTTTATCGTATCTAACTTCAGTTCATTTAGTAAGAAACTTGGAAACTTTGCTGATAATGCTTTTGAAGAAAATTGGATTGATGCAGAACAAAGAGAAGGAAAAATAGGTGGTGCCTATTGTAGTAGTGTACATGCAATAAAAGAAAGTAGAATTATGGCTAACTATTCAGGTAGTTTAAATGATGTAACAACATTAGCTCATGAACTTGGTCATGGCTATCACGGAGATTGTTTAAATGAACAAACTAGTTTTAATAGTAATTATCCAATGCCTATAGCAGAAACTGCTTCTATTTTCTGCGAAACAATTGTTATGAATGCAGCTTTAAAAAATGCAACTGATGACGAAGCGCTAGTTATTTTAGAAACTGATATTATGGGTTCAAATCAAACAATTGTTGATATTTATAGTAGATATTTATTTGAAACAGAACTATTTGAAAAAAGAAAAGAATCCTCTGTTTCTGTTGATGAATTAAAAGAAATTATGCTAAAAGCTCAAAAAGAAGCATATGGTGATGGACTAGATCACGAATATTTACATCCATATATGTGGAATTGTAAACCTCACTATTATTATGCTGAAGCTAATTTCTATAATTTCCCTTATGCTTTTGGTTTATTATTTGCAAAAGGATTATACGCTAAATATCTAGACATGGGTGAAGATTTCATACCTAAGTATGATGAACTACTTGCTGCAACAGGTAAGAATAATATTAAAGATGTTTTATCAATAATGAATATTGATTCTCATGATGTTAATTTCTGGAGAAGCTCTCTTGAAATTATTAAAGAAGATATTGAAAAATTTTTAGCATTATAATATACACCTAAAACTAAAATAGGCTATCTCTAAAAGGCACAAAAAAATCATTTACTCAATTTTTGATTTTTAGTTACTTCTATATGAGATAGCCTTTTAATAATATTCATAAAAAAATTTTATTATAAAAAAGCAATAATACTTTATAATAACTTTAAAAATTTATAAATTTACCCTAATAAATTATAAATAAGCCTTTTATATATTGTAAATATATGGTAATATAGTATTATAATGTAAATGGGGTGATCTTGTGTCTAATCTAAATCATACAATAACAGAAGAATTTCAATGTACCGTCAAAGAAAACGATTATTTTAATAAGAATATACTTGAACAATTAGCAAAATTACAGGAAGTATCTGCTAAACTTAATAAAAATATTATAAGAGCTTGTACCTATTGTGGGTGTATAGAGATTAATGCTAATAATAAGCTCTATTCTTATAATGATGATATTAATTTGGATATGATTAAAATAATAGATCCTCATCATATCTCTGGTAAATTATGCGAAGACTGTAAAGATCGTATAGAACATGATATTGGTAGTTGTCTTTATTATTTAGCATGTATAAGTAATTCATTTGATTTAAATTTAAATGATATATTATTAAAGGAAATGGATAAGATTAATATATTAGGTAAATTCAACATTGAATAATGCAAGAAAAGCTACTACAGACTTTTCTACAATATTAAAAAAAGGGGGAAACCCCTTTTAATATACTCCTAAAAAATATAATTTAAAGCTTGTGCTACATTTTCTACTCCTATTAATTCTATTCCATCTATATTAATACCTTTCACATTAGCCTTTGATATAATACACTTTTTAAATCCCATTTTTTTAGATTCAATTATTCTTTGTTCTGCCATTGTAATCCCTCTAACTTCACCTGTAAGTCCCACTTCTCCCATAATAACAGTTTTAGAATTTACTGGAATGTTCTTAAAACTAGAAGCAATAGCACATATAATACCAAGGTCAAGACTAGGTTCTGTAATTTTTAATCCACCTGCGATATTAACATAACTATCATAGCTAGCTAATTGCATACCTATCTTTTTTTCAAGAACTGCCATAAGTAAGACAACCCTATTATAATCTGTTCCTGTAGCTGTTCTTCTAGGCATTCCAAAATTAGTAGGACTTGTAAGAGCTTGTACTTCAACTAGCATAGGCCTTGTACCTTCCATACAACAAGTAACAATTGATCCTGGACTATTAATTGGTCTACCAGTAAGCATATATTCAGAGGGATTAGGTACTTCTTGTAATCCTTTATTTCTCATTTCAAATACACCTATTTCATTAGTAGAGCCAAATCTATTTTTAACAGCTCTAAGAACTCGATATGAAGCACTTCTTACTCCCTCAAAATATAGTACTGTATCAACCATATGTTCTAATACTCGAGGTCCAGCTATTGCACCTTCTTTTGTTACATGCCCTACAATAAATGTAGATATACTAAGTCCCTTTGCGACTTTCATTAAAGCCGAAGTAACTTCTCTAACTTGACTAACACTTCCAGCTGATGATGTAATATCATCGCTATATATAGTCTGAATTGAATCTACAATAACTACATTAGGTAGTAAATCTTTAATAGCTTTTACACAAAGCGAGAGATTTGTCTCAGTATATAATGTTAACTTATCACCATTAACACCTAATCTGTCACCTCTCATTTTAATCTGTTGCAATGATTCTTCTCCTGATATGTATAACACATTAATATCTTGTGCACATAGAAATTGACACATTTGTAATAATAAAGTTGATTTACCTATTCCAGGATCTCCTCCCACTAGTGTTAATGAACCTTTTACTATTCCCCCTCCTAGAACACGATCCAATTCACTAATTTTAGTAAGAACTCTTTCTTCCTGATTCATTTCTATACAAGATAATTTTTCAGGTTTATTTTTTAGGTTTATTTCGTTTGAATTATGAATACTATTTGTTTTAACTTTAACTTCCTCAACAAATGTATTCCACTGTCTACAAGCAGGACATTGTCCCATCCATTTAGGTGATTCATTCCCACATTCAGAACACACATAAATATTTTTTTGCTTTGCCATTAATATCCCCCCTTGCATTAAATATGCTCCTATTTTTTTAATTAGTAGAACACTCCCACGTTTAATAAGTTTTCCTCTAATTAAGAAAAGGCAGCTAATTAGCTGCCTTAAGTATTACGCCTTTTTTATTAATACATCCTGTACTCCATTAGTAAATTCAACACTAAAACTAACTTTCCCTGCTAAATTGGATTTTACTTTTCCAACTTGAATTTGATTAATATAAATCCTATATTCTTGATCTACTTCCAATTCTAAAGTAATCTGAGCATCTTCTTTTCCTTCAACTTTAAAATCAATTATTTTATCGTTTAATGAGAAATTATGAACTGTAGTCCCAGGTACAGATTCAAAAAGAAGTCTCCCATTTTTCTCTAACTTAGTTATTTCATTATAGGTTTTTACCTTATATATATCTCCATCAACTTCAAAACCCATTATTTTTTTCTTTTCATCCATTATATGATTTCCAAAACTTAGTTTGTTATTATCTTCTACCCTGATTAGCTCTTGAATACCAGCCATCTTAAACCCTCCTATTTTGTCGTTAAAAGTTGAATAAATACATTATATATTATTTTATATCTAATTACTAGAGGTAATTTAATTTTAATTAATTATTCCACTGAAAAATGCAGTTTATCTTCTTGTATATCTACAATAACTTTATCACTATATTTAATTTTATTATCTAGTAGTTCCTCTGCTAATTTGTCTTCAACTTTTGATTGAATAGCTCTTCTGAGTGGTCTCGCCCCATAAGCTTCATCAAATCCTTCTTTTGCTAAATAATCTTTTGCATCATCTGTCACAGCAAGATCTATACCCACATTTTTCTTAAGTCTTATAGCTACTTGCTTAATCATAATACCAACAATTTCTCTAATATTTTCTTTTGTTAAAGAATGAAATACTATTAATTCATCTATTCTATTAAGAAACTCTGGTCTAAATAATCGTTTTACTTCATCCATTACATTTTTCTGCATGTTTTCGTAATTTTTCTTTTCGTCTACTTCAGAAATAAAACCTAATTTTTTTGGAGATACTATGTTTCTTGCTCCAACATTAGACGTCATGATTATAACAGTATTTTTAAAATCAATTCTTCTTCCTTGTGCATCTGTTATATGTCCATCATCTAAAACTTGTAATAAAATATTAAAAACCTCTGGATGTGCTTTTTCTACTTCATCAAATAAAATAACCGAATAAGGTTTTCTCCTTATCTTTTCACTTACTTGCCCACCTTCATCATATCCTACATATCCTGGAGGTGATCCTATCAATTTTGAAACACTATGTTTTTCCATATATTCTGACATATCAACTCTTATTAGAGCACTTTCATCTCCAAATAAAGCTTCTGCTAAAGCTTTAGTAAGCTCTGTTTTACCTACACCTGTTGGTCCTAAGAATAAGAAAGAACCAATAGGTCTTTTAGGATCCTTCAAGCCAACTCTACCACGTCTTATAGCTTTTGCTATTGCAGAAACTGCTTCTTCTTGTCCAACTACTCTCTTATGAAGATGTTCTTCAAGATTTTTAAGCTTTTCTCCTTCTTCTTCTGTAAGTTTCTTAACAGGGATACCTGTCCAACTTGAAACTATATCTGCAATTTCTTCTTCATCGACTATTTGATTAGACATGGAATTTTTTGATTCCCACTCTAACTTTGCAGATTCTAATTTTTCTTTTATTTCATCTTGTTTATTTTTTATATCTCCTGCTTTTTCATATTCTTCAGTCTTAATTGCTATTTCTTTATCTTTTTCTAGTTCTTCTAATTGTCTTTCTAAATCCTTTATATCTGGTGGTGCTGTAAAAGTACTTAATCTTACTTTTGATGATGCTTCATCTATAAGGTCAATTGCCTTATCTGGCAAAAATCTATCTGTAATATAACGATTAGATAATTTTACTGCTGAAATAATAGCTTCATCGGTAATATGAACTTTGTGATGAGCTTCATACATATCCTTTAATCCTCTAAGAATATCTATAGCTTCATCTTCTGAAGGCTCTTCTATTTTAACAGGTTGAAATCTTCTCTCTAGTGCTGAATCTTTTTCTATATATTTTCTATATTCATCAAGTGTAGTAGCCCCTATAAGTTGTATTTCACCTCTTGCTAAAGATGGTTTTAATATATTAGATGCATCAATAGCACCTTCTGCTGCCCCCGCACCAACAATAGTATGGATTTCATCAATAAACAATAATACATTACCTGCTTCTTTTATTTCATTAAGTGCTTTTTTAATTCTATCTTCAAATTCTCCTCTATATTTTGAACCTGCTACCATTGAAGATAAATCAAGTGCAACTACTCTTTTATCTTTTAAAGTCTCTGGTATATTACCTTCACTTATTTTTTGAGCTAATCCCTCAGCGATAGCTGTTTTACCTACACCTGGTTCTCCTATTAAACAAGGGTTATTTTTTGTCCTTCTACTTAATATCTGTATTACTCTTTCAATTTCTCTATCTCGTCCAATAATAGGATCAAATTTACCTTCTTTTGCCATTCTAGTTAAATCTCTACTAAATTGATCTAATACAGGTGTATTGGATTTCCCTTTAACTCCTTGCTCTTCTTTATTTGTAGGGGATTCACCTAAATTTTTTAATATTAATTGATATAACTTTTGAGCAGTTACACCTGAACTACTAATTAGTTTAACTGCTATACAATCTGTTTCTTTTAATAATGCTAATAATATATGTTCAGTTCCTATCATGGTTGTTTTCATAGAAACAGCTTCTCTAAGACTTGATTCTAAAACCCTTTTTGCTCTTGGAGTAAAATCTTCTTTATCCTCAAGAGTGATATTTCCAATTAATCCTATTTTCTTTATCTTTTCTAATATAACCTCTTCTGTTATTCCTTGGCTATTTAATATTTGACCTGCTACTCCCTTACCTTCTCTAATTAATCCTAATAGTATATGTTCTGTACCAATATAACCATGTCCTAATTCTTTTGCTATTTGTCTGGATAAACTAATTGCTTCTTGTGCACGTCCAGTAAATCTACCCATCATAAATGATTCATATCCTTTCTACGTATATATTTTTTTATATAAGTAATTGCGAAACTACATTTAGTTGATTCTTTAATACAATATGTTGAATTCCCGCTTATAATAAGAACTACATATTGTATGTAAAGAATTGAAATCCTTAGTTTTGCGATTACATATAAGTAATTCAAAACTACATTTAGTTGATTCTTTATATTAGTTTTGGCAAATTATTTCTTATATAAGTTGCTCTTTCTATATCTCTCTCTTCTATTTTTAGGTCTTTATTTATTTTCTTTTGAAGATTAGCTGGTTGTATACATGTCATAAGACCATATATATTCATATGCTCATGTGGTTTAAACTCTAAAATTCCCAATTCGCATCCAAGTTTTATATCCGATAATAATGTCATAGCTTCCTTTGAAGTTATGACCCTTGCATTAGCAAGAATCCCATATGAGCGAAATACTGCATCTTCAAATTGTATTCTTTTTTCAGTTAACAACTTCTTTCTTAGAGCTCTTTCTTGTTCAATAATCTGTGCTGTCAAACTTGTTAAGTTTTCAATTATCTCATTTTCAGAATGTCCCAGTGTTATTTGATTGGATATCTGAAAAACACTTCCTCTTGCTTTTGTCCCTTCTCCATAGATACCTCTAACAGTAATACCAAATTTGCCAATAGCATCTAAAATAAATTGTAATTTCCCTGTAGTTTCAAGAGCAGGTACATGTATCATATAAGAGGCTCTCAGTCCAGTTCCAACATTAGTAGGGCATGATGTTAAATATCCTATCTTTTCATCAAATGCATAAGTAATCTTCTCTTCTAATAAATCATCTATTCTATTTGCATTTTTAAGTGCCTCGTCTAAGTTAAACCCATTACTTATAGATTGAATTCTAAGATGATCTTCCTCATTTATCATTACACTAATACTTTCATCTTCTGATAAAATAAGCCCTGTTGGTATTGACATTTGTATAAAATTAGGACTTATGACATGTCGTTCTACCATAGCTACTTTATCTAAAGCACTTATTTCACTCATATCTATTCCATGGAAATAACTTTTTTCATCTTTTTCAATTAATACAGCTTCTTCTACTTTACTAACAATTTCTGTAGCATCTGCATTAGTTAATTTGCTTGGAAAATTATATTTATCAATATTTCTTGCTAACCTAACTCTACTTGAAATTACTACATCATTAGTATTAGAGTTATTTTCAAACCATTTTAGCATATCCCCCCTCCTTTTTTAATTCTCTAATAGTATCTCTAATTTTAGCTGCTTGTTCATACTCTTCATTAGTAATAGCGTTTTTTAATTTAACTTCTAATGATTGTATTTGTTTTTTTAATATGATTTTTCCACCGGATCTATTTGGAATTTTCCCAACGTGTAAATTACTTCCATGAACACTCTTTATTACAGGATTAATTAAATTTGAAAAAGAGTGATAACAATTACTACATCCAAATTTACCTTTTTTTCTAAATTCAGTATAAGTCATTCCGCATTTATTACATCTTGGTACATTATTTTCATTATAGCTACCATTTTCAGTGTTTGTATTTATATTTAAAAGGCTACTTAGTAAACTCTCAAAAGAAAAATCATTGCTATAATAATTATCTTTTACTTCCATAGCACATTTACTGCATAGATGTATCTCTTTTTTCTCACCATTAATTGTTTTATTTAAGTATACGGTTGCAAGTCGTTTATGACATCTTTCACATATCATTATCCAAGCCCCCTTTTATTATAATTATACCCTTATTATCTTCATCTTTGCTTTTTACTTACTCAACTTTCTCACATCAATACTCTATGCAGATAAGCTAATTTTTTATAGATTAAGCGAAAGTGAAATATATATTATATTATATCATAATAACGCTTTCTTTTGAAGAAAGCGTTATGCGAAAATCATAACCATTATTCCGTATATGCCATCTTTTTGCCTATGCCCATCTTATACTGATATTGTAGTCTACCTATAATCATTTATTAATTTCTCAAGCATTTTTTCATTTAATGCATTTACATAACCAATAATATACCCTTCTTTGTCAACAACATATGTTGTTGGGTATCCATTAATATAATAGTGGTCTGTTGAAGTACCATCTTCATCAAATAACACTGGAAATGTTAAATTTCTTTCCTCAACCCATGTTATAACCTCTTCTACTGAAATCTCTTCATCTTGTTGTACATTAATAGCAATAATTGCTACATCTTCATCTTTATAGTTTTCATGAACTTTCTGAAAATCTGGCATTTCCTCCTCACAATATCCACACCATGTAGTAAAAAAATTAACAAATACTAATTTACCTCTAAAATCAGATAATGTATAATTATCACCTTTTCCATTACTTAGCGTAAAATCAGGGGCAAGTAATTTATCTTTATCATCTTCATTTTTATCATCTGTGGTATCTTCTTTTTCATCTTTATCTTTACTTGTATCTTTATCTTTTTCAACTGTAGTATCTTCTAGATCATTTGACTCTTTATTATCTGTAATAATTTTATCATTATCTAAGTCATCCATATCATTTAATTTACATCCAACTAATAATAATGTAATAACAGTAATCAATAATACTATACTTTTAACACTATTCTTTAAATTCATTATAATCACCTCAAGTTATAATTAATTAATACTAAGTACTAAGTTTAAGCCATAATGATAGAGTATCTGTAAATAACATTATTCCCATTATAATCATTAATAATCCTGCAATAATTTTAATTTTATTAAAATGCTTATATATTTTTTTATAGTTATTAATAAACTTACTTACCAAAAAAACTGATATTAAAAAAGGAATCGCAAATCCAATCGAATAAATAAGCATCATTCCACCCGCTTTGAAATAGTTTTTTTCAAAACTTGCTAAAAAAAGTATAGTTCCAATAATAGGTCCGTTGCAGGGCGTCCAACCAAAACTAAACGTTATGCCTAGTATAAGTGATTTTAAAAAACTAGGGCTATAATTATTATATTCAAATCTTTTTTGTTTATTAAATAGCTTGATATCAAATAGTCCTAAAAAGTAAAGTCCAAATACAATAATCAAAATACCTCCTGCTTTTCTTATAATATCTTCATACTGAACTAGTGTAGTATTAATAACTTTAGCTCCAAAACCAAGAGTAATATTAAGTATTGAAAGTCCCAATACAAAAGCTATGGAATTTATAAACATTGTTTTCTGTACATCTATGTTATTCTCAATATCTTTTATTGATGTACCTGCAAGATAACTAAAGTATAATGGTAATAATGGTAAAACACACGGAGTAAAAAATGATAAAAATCCATTAAATATAGCTACCCACAAAGTTAGATCACTTCCCATACAATTAATCCTCTCCTTCCATCAACTAAATGTATTTTGCAATTACTTATATATTAAACATTATATCATAATATTCAAATAAATAGATATTACTTTTATGTTAAATCTACATTCCTATAAATTCCAAGACTTTCCCACTAAAAAAACTTAATAAAATTAAAAAAGCTAAAGAGCGATTCTACTCCTTAGCCTACATTTATGGTAAATTTGGTCCATCTTCTGTATCTTGTTGTATATTAGAAATCATTCTTTTAAACATCTCTCCGTCTAATTCTCCTGATTTTGCCATCATACCAATTTCATGAGAAGTTAAATTCCCCATATATGGATGAGACAATTTATTATTAGAATTAGTGTCCTTTTTATTATCTTTTTCATTTATATGCTTCATAAATAAAGTCCTTTCTTAAGTACTAATAGGTAACTAATATAGTTGTAAAAGAAATACATTAATTAATATTTATTAGTTTATGTAATTATTTTATAATTATACTAATTTCTTTAACTTATTATTTTAAATAAGGATCCTAATTGATTATACTATATTTTATCTGTCACTTTACTGATTATCTCATCACAATCTTCAATGATAATTACTATATCTATTACTTAATCACCTAAGCCGTTAATTATTTTATTCAAATTTTTTTCTACGTTATCTAGTACTTCTTCTATTTCATCATCTGCTTGATCTATCCTTTCATCTATCATATCTTCTACTTCATCTATCGATTCTTCTATTTTATCTTCTACTTGATCTATCGTTTCATCAACTTTATCTCCTACTTGATCTATCGTTTCTTCAACTTTATCTCCTACTTGATCTATCGTTTCATCTACTTTATTTTCTACTTCATCTATAGTTTCGTCTACTTTATCTTCCACTTCATTTATCGTTTCATCCACTTTATCTTCTACTTGATCTATCGTTTCATCTACTTTATCTTCTACTTGATCTATCGTTTCATCTACTTTATCTTCTACTTGATCTGTCGTTTCTTCTATTTTATCTTCTACTTCATCTATCGTTTCATTTACTTTATCTCCTACTTGATCTATTGTTTCATCTATTCCATCATCTACTTGATTTATCGTTTCTTCTATTTGATCTATTACTCCATCCATTTTGTCATCAACATCATTAGCCTCATGATCTTGGTGATCAATATTGTCTTTTATTTTATTTTTTTCATTTATTATTTTTTTTATAAAATCTTGTTTTTTATTATCAAAATCTATATTTACTTTATTATTAATATCTTTTTCAGAATCCTTATTCTGGTCTTTTTTATTCTTTAATGGTTTTATAATCTGCTTATTAATATTAACATTATCTTTAATAGTTTCATATTCTTCCATTAATTCTGTTACGGAAGTACGTTCTTTAATTCTATCATAATTATATTTTGTAGCCATCTCATACATACCTATTGACATCTTAGACTCTTTCCATTTATTCATATCAATATTTTCTACATCTATTGAATATAGATTAATTTCATTATGTGAAGTCTGTTGTACTGCATTAGTTACAGTATCTTTTATAGTATTAACATCTACGTTATACTCTATTACAGATGTAGATACTAGTATACTATTTTTATTACTTGTTATATAATTATTGTCTTCTGAATTCTTTACGATATTACTAATAACATCTTCTAAAGGTCTATTCAAAAGTTCATTACTTATTATCTTTTGTCCTTCTATATTATGAGCCTTAATTTTAGTAACTTGTAAATCTTTATCTAAATATAAGTCTACACTTGGGTTTATATCAATTGAGACAATAGCATAAACCGATGGTGAAGGATTATTGAAAATACATCCAATATATATAACCAGTAATAATGAAGCTACTAAAGCTACATAGTAATATCTTTTTTTAATACTTGATTTATTTTTAATTTTAACAAAATCATAGTCTGTATATATAATTTCTTGTGAAACCACCATATGACCTTTTATTTTAATTGAATGAAAGGCACCTGTATCTGATAATACAATAGCATAATCACCCTCTATTTTAACTACTTTCCCTCTATATAATTCCATTTTGATCATCCTTTAAAGTGCCAATCACCCAATTTTTCATAATATCAAAGTCTTTATAAAAAATAATAATTAAGCAAGTAATATATGATTTATTGTTATACAAAAATCTTTTTGTTTCATTGAATTTATTAATTATCTCTTTAACTGGTAATTTAAGCTTTTTATATAATAATTTAATTATCCCCTCATCTTTACTTGATTTCTCTGACACAACAATACATCTTGATCTAGTATCATAGTGTTTAGGACTAGAATCAACTAAATCTTCAAAAGAAATTCTAAATATTGATAGTTCTTTCGTTATATCTTCTATCTCTTCCTTCAAATCGTAATCAGGACTTTCGCACTCTATTGGTTGCTTATAATCTTCTAAAGAAATAGTATTATGTTTCTTTTCTTTTCTAATCTCATCAATAACTCTATTTCTTATAATCATTATCGCAAAATTAGAAAATGAACCTTTATCAGAATTATATTTATCAATAGCTTCATCTAATGCTAATAATCCAACACTGTACTCATAAGAATTATAAGTACATACATATCTGCCCAGTACATTAGAAACAGTATGAATAACCAAAGGTATATGTTTTTCAATTATTTCATTTTTTAATTCTATATTTTTTTGTGCTTCAATAATCAATTGACTATCCATAAATTTCACCTTAATTTGTATTACTTATTTACTAAGCTATAATGCACAACTGAATTTCCCGATATAATCTGATTTTATTTAATTAAATATGAAAACTTAAATAAAATTGATTAATTATATAATATATTATATTAATATAGTTACTAGAATAATCCTTTTACAACATTTCCTAACTTCTCAATTTCATTGTCATTAGTTATCTCATCAACTATATTATCAATTATATTATCAATTGCTTCATCATTCAAATTAAGTTCACAATCTGCATCTGCATCTACATCTGCATCTACATTTAGATTAAAATCAATTATATCTATATCTTCTATATCTTCATCATTAATTATCTTTTCTATAATATCATTGTTTAATTTAACTCCACAATTCGCATCTGCATCTACATCAACATCTGCTTCTACACTTGCATTAAAATCTAATATATCCATATATTCTTCATTATAATTTTCATCTTTTACACAGTATCTAATTAATTCATCTATCATTTCATCAGTTAATTGAATTTTACCTTCAGCATCTCCATTAGCTTCTGCAGCAACATTTGCTCTCAAATCTATTGCATCTATATCTGTATCTTTATCAGGTTCGTTTTCATCTCCCAAACATTCTTCTATTAATTTATCAAATATCCTCTCAATCATTTCATCAGATAAATTAATATCACAATCTCCATCTGCATCAACGTCTCCATTTAGATTTATATTTAAGTCTATTGGGTCTAAGTCATTATTAATATAAACCGTTTGTTTGTTTTTACTTGGTATTTGTTTTCTTAGTATTAGTATTTTATATAATCCTAGTTCTCTTAATACATCGTTAATCTCATCATTAATTTCATCTATAATTTCTTCTTTTACATCATTTATTTCATCTAGCTCATCTAGTTCATCTAGTTCATCTATTTCGTCTAGTACTTCGTCTATTGCATCTTCTATTTCATCTTTTACATCTTCAAGATCGCACTCATCTATTAACTCTTCTATTAATTCGTCAATTATTTTATTAATAGTATCTGATTTACTATATTCCTTTGTTGAGTTATTTGATTTAACATTAGCTGCTGATACTGGTAACACTGTACTTAATAAAGCTATTACACCTATTGATGCAATTTTTATTGATTTTTTTAACATGATACATCCTCCTAATATTTTATTAGTAATTGCTATTCATTGTATTTGCAATCACCTAATTTTTTTACACATAACAATCTGGCATATGTTTCTTGTTCTTATTTTAGGTTTAATTACCATCTTCTCTGTGTTTTCATTATATTATTCGTAGGATGATTTTTTTTTGGGTAACTTTTTATAAAATTTAAATTATTATATTTTTGTGCTTACATAATATGTTTTTTAAGTAATTCTGTAATTTTCATTTGTTCCTTAGGAGTTAACTTTACGCCATCTTCTTTATAATTTTTAATATATTTTAACAAATCATCTTTACTCTTTGATAATACTACTATATTATTAGATCTAAAATTAACATTAGATTCCTCATTTGAAAAATATACTATACCTTGTATTTTTTTATGTAAATTATTTCTTATAAGTAATTTATTAAGTCCTAGTACATGTCCTTTCACTTGTAATGTTGGATTATATAGTTCTCTTTTATATTCTTTGCCATTTTTACCAATTTTAACTTGAGTTAAATATTTTGACCCATTTTTTCCACTAATAGTTCCTTTTATGTTTTTAGCTTCTACTATAAATATTCCGTTAGATCCTATTATTACATAGTCAATCTGGCTTGAAGTATTTTTACCTTGAATTAATATATCTGATATGACCTTATATCTTTTTGGTAGGTTAGATAATAAATCCAAAACTTCTTTTTCTCCTTTTAGTCCACTTTTTAATATATCACTATTAACTTTAAGTTTTTTAATATATATACCTAGTATTAATGTTGCAATCAATGAAAATCCATAGGTATAAAAAGCTAAGAAAGCGCAAAAAACTGCAAAAATAAAACATACTGCTATTTTTAAATATTCTAAAAATAATTCTTTTCTTAAATGGTTTGACTTATTAATAATTTGTGCCATTATAAACTCCTTGTATAATTAATCTTCAAAAGTAATTTAATTTCCTTTTTGTTGAATCATAGTTTAATAATACTATGTTTGTTAGTATTAATATAGTTCGATATACATTATACCATATCTTCTAATTATTATAAACAAGACCACAATTTAATTACTAAATTGTGGTCTTGTTTATATATATAGTATGCTATATTTCTATTAATTTCTACTTTCTAATTTAATATCTTTTAATCGTTTCATTACATCATTACCACCTTTACCATAGTAATCATGAAGTAATTTATATTCTTTAAATAACTTCTTATATGTTTCATGTTTTTCTGGGTTTGGTTTATAATAATCTTCTTTAACTTTAGACATGAACCTAATGCAACTACTTGATCAATAGTAATCGTTTACTATATTATATAAGATTTTTCTTTTTGAATCAAGATGAATAAACTAAATGAGGTTACAGTATAATATGTATACTGTAACCTCATTATTTTTAATGTAACAACAAAAGAAATTAAAAAATGTGTGTATTAAACAATTATTGTCCTAACCTTGCATCTTCAAGATTCAATAGTTTCCTTACTTCTTCTCCTTTAATTTCTCTAAATTTAACATTCTCTTTCACCGATTTATTTGCCGCTAATGCTGCTGCATGACCATAGCCAAAACATTGCGCAATTACACGACAACTTGCTAAGGCATGATGTTCCGCACTAAGATTTCTACCTGCAACAATTAGATTTTCACCAACTGCGGGAACTAGAGCACCATAAGGAATTTCATAATAATCATTAATTAGCCAAAAAAGATATGGTTTCTCCCCATTATGTAATTCAATTGGCCATGGACAAGCTACTATACCGTCACTTCTTTTCCTAGCATTTTTGACATCTTCATTTAATAATTTATCAATTCCAACAATACTTCTAGTTTGTCTAACTCCAACTTCACAAGATAAATCATTAATAAATGACTGTTCGCAGCCAGGTATGTATTCTT
Organism: Vallitalea sp.; assembly: GCA_025210235.1. Lineage (GTDB taxonomy): Bacteria > Bacillota > Clostridia > Lachnospirales > Vallitaleaceae > Vallitalea. Next base: position 62,365 of record JAOASG010000057.1, on the reverse strand, counting down.
TGAAGAATTTTGCATATTCGTTGACTTGCTTACGTGCAACTTGTTCCGCTTCTGTATGATCATCTGGGTCACATACATTTAGTAGATGTCCATCTCTACCAGTAAGTAGTGTAACATTCATAAACAATTCGTTAGGTCTTGTTGTATGATATACCCAAACTTTAAGTCTAGGAAGTTTAGCTCCTTTTTTAATAGCGTGTTTCATAGCTTCTGTTACTTTATCAGGAGATATTCTATCATTACCCCAATAATCAAAGAATTTTTTCACATTGACTCCACCAAGTCGGAATATCATAGTTGGATTTTGAATTACACCATTATCACCCATAGTATATTCATAACCTGCACGATAAATGATATCAGCATCTCCAGTTGCATCAATTATTACTTTTGATTTTATCTGAGCCAGACCACTCTTTGTATCAATAACAACACCTTTAAATTCATCAAGTTCTTTAATAACACCAACTATTGTTGAATGATATAATATTTTTCCTCCTGCTTCTAGAATCATATCTTCAGCAACTTCCTTGAAAACTTGTGGATTATGAGGTACTAAAAATGTTTTTCCATATGGTTGCGGTTCGGTAACGCCATTTTTTTCTTTTAATGCTTCGTAAAATTTATTTGTCCAACCAAAAACTGCTTGTTTTGGTTCTTCTTCTAATGGATTATCACATCCATAATACATCCCACAGAATGTACCTGAGTAACCAGCTACAGATGCTCCACCTAGAAATCCCAGTCTTTCAACAAGTAATGTTTTATTATTATGTCTTGCTGCTGTCTCAGCGGCTGCTATTCCTGCTGGTCCACCACCTGCAACTAGAACATCTACTTCATCATAAACTGGTAAATCACAATTAGAATCAAAAGTAATTAAATTTTTATATTTTTTCATAATAATTCCTCATTAATTTTTATTTTTGTTATTCATAATTTGTTTTAAGTCTTTAGTCTCTAGTACTGCTGCTATAATAATTCCAGCTAATAATGCCCAAAAAGCTGAACCAATACCTAAAAATGATTTTTGTGATAATGCTATAAAGAAAGCAAAGAAAGCTGAAATTTGGAATTTATTAGCTTTAAAAGCTGATTGTAAAGATGATAATATTACACCAACCATTGCTAAACCTGCTACTAAATAGATTAATTTAAGTGGCATAGTACTTAGAAAAGGTACTAATAAACTAGCAAAGATACCAATAATAGAACACCATATACCACATACAACAGCAGCAGCATAACGATCATCTTTATTATCTCCTGATTCATCAGATGCAACAATTGCAGTCATAGGACCTGCAATATTAGCATTATGTCCACCAAATAAAGAGGTAATAACACCACCAATGCCTGACCATATAGTCATGCTCTTAACAGGTGGTTCATAATCTTGGCTTTTTAATACACCAATAGCTTGGGCATTTTCTGCACCAATAACAAGAAGTGCTAACGGAAGGGAAACTGATACAAATACTCCTCCCATATTTTCAAAAGAATATCCTATAAATTTTGGACCATAGAACTTAATCCCTTGTAAAGTTGAAGCATCATATAATCCAAAAGCAAATACACATATAATTACAACTGCAAAAGCGGCTAAAATTGGAGGTATAACTTTAATTACAGGTCTAAACTTAGTAAATATTAACCATGCTGCAATTGCAAAAAATGCAATTAATAGATATTTACTATAATTGGGTTCATTTATATTACTTGACCAATCAAATATAAAGTTTACCATATTTGTTACAAATTTAAATAAACATCCTGCAGTCATTCCCATTACAATAGGCATAGGTAAAAATTTCATTACTTTACTGATTAATCCTGTTACCCCTAAAACAAGCACTAATATACCTGCTAATAAAAATCCTGTACATAACTGTTGCAAAGAATAACCTGCCGAAGCTCCTGATACAACAATTGCAGCTCCTGATATAGACCAAGCACCTGGTATTGGAGTTTTATACTTTAATGATAAAATAATACCTAAAATTGGTCCGAATACCCAGCATGCAAAGATCCAAGAAGATGTTTCTTGCATACTCCATCCGCAAGCATTACCATTAGCAAATAATATAAGTGCTGTACACCAACCAAAAATACCTGCAATAACACCTGAGCTTATTGTCTTAGAATTTAAATGCTTTGGTAAATCCTTAATACCTTGAATAATGCTATGATTCATATTAATCCTCCTTAAAATATTATGATAGGCTTTAACCACACTAAAATGAAATACATTCTATGTAATACGTTATAAAATATATATTATAGTGAAGTTTAGATGAAAATTTAAGACTAGAAATATATAATATACTAATAATATTTCTGTAATATATTACTGATATATTATAGTTATAATTTATCATTTTATGTCAAAAAAGTCAATACATATTAGTAATTTTTAATATAATATACTATCCTATGCTCTTATCTAAAATTGAATATGTTTTTTTGTATATAATAAAATTATTAGATATGTTATAATTCAAAGTGAGAGGAAGGAGAATTATAATGGAATATAAGTTCAAACAGAAAAATGCTGATTTTCTAGTTGATGATGCTAGTAAAAAAATAGAAGAAATGATTGTAACTGCAGAATTGAAACCAGGAAGCATTGTTTCTGAGAAAGAGATTAGTGAATATCTCAACATTGGGCGTACCCCTGTTCGTGAAGCATTGAAACGTTTAGAATCAACTCATTTGTTTAAAACAATTCCTCGCAAAGGAATTTTAATACGTATAGTTACAGTGGAAGAATTATTGTTACAAATGGAACCTAGAAAAGTATTAGAAGAGTTAGTTGTTAAAAGAGCTGCAAAATATGCCTTTCCAGCAGAACGAAAAAAATTAAAACAACTAGCTAGTGAATATAGGAAAGTTACCGAAGAATGGGCACCTGCAATAGAAGCTTTACGAATTGATGATGAGTTTAATAGGTTATTGTGTAAAGCTAGTAAAAATCCGTTTATTGGCCAAATGTTATTACCTCAACACGCTTTAGCTAGAAGGCAGTACTATCTTAACTATTTTATTGATAAAGAGTTAACTTCAAAAGTTAATTATAGCCATGCAAAACTAATGGATGCTATTGCTGATGGAGATGTTAAAAAAGCTTTGTTAGAATTAGATGAGTTATTTAAGAACCTAAAGGAATTTAATAGCATAAGTCTTTCTACTTGGATACAACTAGATGACTATTAAACTTTAATTTAATAAATATAATGTATCCTACAATTTAACAATATATTTCTTATTACACGACTAAAGAACTCTAACCGATACTATTGTCAGTTAGAGTTCTTACGTTGTTAGTCAAGTATATTTATACTACTCCTTAAAATCACTTTTATTAGGTAGCCAACTATCAATATTATAAATAATTTTAGGTATAATAAAGAAATTAACAACCTCAATTCCTTCTGTTTGTGGTAATGTATAATTAATAAAATCATACATTTCTTCATTATCTACAAATCTTGTTTCAATAGCAAGATTAGCCTTTCCCCATCCTGATGCTATATAACATACATTTGGGTTTTTTTTGCACGATTTAATAAAATCGTCATATACTTCTTCTTCTACTTTTAAGTTAATATCGGCAATAGAATGATAACCGAACATACTAGGCTCAACTATAGTTGTAATGCGAATTGCCTTTGTGTCAACTAACCTAGTAATTCTTCTTCTAACAGTTCTTTCATTTACATCAATGGCTTTTGCAATAACAGATGCAGAAGCTCTAGCATTCTTAGATAATTCCTTTATAATTTGATAATCTATTTTATCAAAAGATTTTATTTTCTTAACCATGTTTATTCTCCCAATCAAAGTATCATAATAATATTTATAGAGTATAATATCATATTTAAAATGAATAATCAATAGACAAAAAAGATATTGCCCATTAATATGTCCATTTTGGTCATTAAAAATGCAGTTTATGACTTTATTTTGTTAAAATTGGTCATTACTATGTTGACATTGTGAACTATTCTATGTATAATATAGCCAAGTAGTGCTTTTACTACCCCATTTAGACTTACTTATTTAACAAAATTGGTATCTTGAATATTATCATTGATCATTTATGTTAAATTTATACCAATTTAAAGGGACGGTATCATTTTCAAATAAGTAATTGCAAAACATACTAAAAGCCTTAGTTTTTCAATTACCTAAAAAGTGAAAGGAATAATACTATGAACTACGATAACCTTATACCACTTTTTATAATATTTCTTTTTCTTATGGGAATCATTTTTGTAGGAAAAATTGCCAGTAAGAAAGTTAAAAACTCCGATGATTATTTGGTAGCTGGAAGAGGTGCTCCTCTTATACTAATAGTCGGAACGTTATTTGCCACCTTTTGGGGCGGAGGTACAATTATAGGAGCTACCGGCGCAGCATATAATGAAGGTATTTATGGAGTAATAGAAGATCCATTTGCCGCTGGGCTTGCATTAATACTTATCGGACTTTTTTTCGTTAAAACTTTAAGACGGTTAAAAATTAGGTCCGTAGGTGAACTTTACAATTATCGGTTTGGTAAAACCACTGGTTATCTAGCTGCTTCACTTATGATTCCCACTTATATTTTATGGACAGCGGTACAGCTTCTTGCCATTGGTAAAATTCTTAATATACTTTTTGGCATCAACCTAATTCTAGGTTTTCTTATTGCAACAGCTGTTGTTGTCATTTTTACTTATATGGGTGGACTAATTGCAGTAGTCTGGACAGATGCTATACAAATGATTATTATATTTATTGGTCTTTTGGCAATACTAATAGTTGGATTCAATGTGGCAGGAGGTATTCCAAATGTTATATCTCACACGCCAAAAAACTTTTGGAATTTTTTGCCAAGAGAAAAAGGACTTGCTTCATGGATAAGTTACATCGCAATGTGGGCAGGTATGGCTCTAGGTAATATTCCTAGCCCTGATATTGCACAAAGAGCCTTTATGGCAAAAGATGAAAAAACAGCTAAACAAGGAATGATTATTGCTGGTGGACTTTATTGGACAATAGGATTTATACCTATATTAATAGCACTTATTGGCATTACTCTAGTTTCTAATGGAACTATTGATGCAAGTCTTTTTGCTGAAGATAGTGAATTATTAATTCCATTTTTAGCAAAAGAACTTTTAAACCCTGTAGGTTTAGGCTTTTTCGTTGCATCACTACTAGCTGCTATTTTATCAAGTGCAAGTACGTCATTATTTGCAACAGCAGTTCTTTTTTCAAATGATATATATAGACCTATATTTATTAAAAAAGATGTTGCAAAAACACAAGCTAATGATAAACGAATACTTAGGATAACCAAAGTTTTTGTTATAATAGTAGGTTTATTATCCGCTATTTGTGGTCTTGCTAGTACTAATATTTATGATTTAACTATATTTGCCTTTACATTACAATTTGGTGTTTTATTTTTCCCTTTTGTATTTGCCCTAAAATCAAACTGGGTAAATACTTATGGAATTATTGCAGGTATGCTTGGTGGTCTTTTGATTAATGTTATTGGCTGCATTTCTCAGCTAACCATTATTCCTGAACCATGGGAATTTTTCACTCTAGTTCCTGCACTTGTAAACTTATTACTAATTATTCTTGTATCATTTTGTACAAGAAACAAAAATAAAGCACGCTCTCTAGAAGAGATTATTTTAGATAATTAATAATTTAATTATATAAGATTATTCCACAAAAAAACTATATTGAAATTAGATTATATTACTTATTGCGGACTAATCAAAACCAAAACATATAAAAGGAGACTGAAAACAATGAAATTACCAAGTTCTAGTGCAACAAATTTAAAAAAACAAGATATGAGACATATGATCTCAATGAAAGACTTCACAACAAAAGAAATGGATGACATGATGGAGTTAATGGCTCTTCTAAAGGATGCAAGAAGAGATAATGCTATTCCAAAACTTTTTGAAAATAAATCAGTAGGAATGATTTTTGAAGCTGGTTCAACAAGAACTAGAGTTTCTTTTGAAGTTGCTGCAACACTACTTGGAGGACATGGTTTATTCTTATCACCAAGAGATATTCACCTTGGTGCAAAAGAGTCTATTGATGATACAGCAAGAGTATTATCAAGAATGTGTGATATAGTAATGGCTCGTACTAATGATCCTGAAACTATTGATGCATTATGTAAAATGTCAACAGTACCTGTTATTAATGGTCTTGACACAAGATTCCATCCAACTCAAATGTTAGCAGATTTATTTACTATTAAAGAACATATTACAGATGGAAGAAAATTATCCGATTTAACACTTGCATTTATGGGTGATGCAACAGATGTTTGTCGTTCACTACTATTAACTTGTACAAAATATGGTATGAACTTCAAACAAATTGGTCCTAAAAAATATCAAATGGAACAAGAATGGCTAGACCTTGCTGATGAATATTGCAAAGAGACTGGTGCTTCATATGAAATAACTGATGATGTAGAAAAAATTAGCGAATGTGACGTAGTATATGGCGATAGCTTCTATTGGGTAACTCAATTAGATGAAAAAGAAGAAAGATTAGCTGCTTTCATGCCAGACTATGTTATTACTGAAGAGCTAATGAGCAAAGCTAAAAAAGGTGCAATGTTACTTCACTGTCTTCCAGCTAATGATAAAGAAGAAGTTACAAGAGAAGCTTTAGAAGGCGAATACTGTGTTGCTTTTGATGAAGCAGAAAATAGATTAACAGCTCAAATGGCTATTTTAGTTTACTTCACACATAAATTCATCGAACAACCTAGTGAAGAAGTTAAGAAAATGCATGAAACTAAAGTAAATGATTTCTTAAATAAATTAAAATAATATAAATAGTTAATAAAAGTTTTCAATACTTAACTTTTTCACTAATAAATATAATGTATTAATTTTAAAGTGGGAAAGTTAAGTAAAATAAAAATCTAAATTAAATTTTGGAGGATACAGCTATGGCAAATAAAATACAAAATAGTACCCCAAAAAAAGACGGCTTTAGAATGCCAGGGGAATTTGAAAAACATGTTGGATGTTGGATGGTTTGGCCTGAAAGAACTGATAACTGGCGATTAGGTGCAAAACCAGCTCAAAAAGCTTTTGTAGACGTAGCAGAAACCATTGCTAAGTATGAAAATGTAACTATGTGTGTATCTGCTAGACAATATGAAGCGGCAAGAGAAGCCTTAAGTAGCAATGTCCGTGTTGTTGAAATGTCAAATGATGATTCTTGGATGAGAGATATTGGTCCTACTTTTGTTGTTAACGAAAAAGGCGATGTTCGTGGTGTAGATTGGCGCTTTAATGCTTGGGGTGGCTTAGTCGATGGTCTTTACTTCCCTTGGGATAAAGATGATCAAGTAGCTCGTAAAGTTTGTGAAATAGAAAATATTGATTATTATTCTTTAGAAGAATTCATTCTAGAAGGTGGATCTATTCATAGTGATGGCGATGGAACAGCAATTGTTACAGAAGAATGCTTACTTAATGAAAGTAGAAATCCTGATTTATCTAAAGAAGAAATTGAAAACATGTTAAAAGAATATTTAGGTGTAGAAAAAGTGTTATGGCTTCCAAATGGTATTTATCTTGATGAAACAAACGAACATGTTGATAATATCGTACACTACTGTGCACCTGGCGTTTTAGTTCTTGCTTGGACTGACGATGAAAACGATCCACAGTACCCTCTTTCAAAAGCAGCTTATGATTATTTATCTAATGAAACCGATGCTAAAGGAAGAAAGCTTACTATTCATAAGCTACATATTCCAAATGAGGTACTAATTACTAAGGAAGAAAGCGAAGGTGTAGATGCTGTAGACGGTACTCTCCCTCGTAATGAAGGCGACAGACAAGCCGCTTCCTATGCTAATTTTTATATTGCAAATGAAGCTGTCATTCTACCTCTATTTAATGATGAGGTTTATGATAAAAAAGCTATTGAAACATTGAGCAATGTATTTCCTGATAGAGAAGTAGTCGGAATATATGCTCGTGAAATTATCCTTGGGGGAGGAAATATTCATTGTATCACCCAGCAACAGCCTATGGGGTTAAAAAAATAAATGCTATTAAAAGTGAAGGAGAGATATCATGGAACAAAAAAAAGTAAGTTTATTTAAAATGATCTCATTTACAGTCTGTGGAATCGTAGTACTAGATACTTTTGTAGCTCCCGCAGCAATGGGTGTATCATCCATAACAGTTTGGTTATTAACAACAATATTATTCTTTATTCCTTATGGTTTAATCAACGCAGAACTTGGAGCCGCATATCCTGAAGATGGTGGTATCTATACATGGGTTAAAAGAGCTTTTGGTGAATTACAGGCATCTCTTGTAGCATGGTTTTACTGGGTAAACGTTGCATTTTGGATGCCAGCCGTATTTATTGCATTTAGCTTTTGGTTCTCAATGGCATTCGCACCTGATATGGGTGTATGGCCATCTGCTTTTATCGCAATATTTATGTGTTGGGTAGTAGTTTATATTGGTATTAGAGGTGTTGACCTAAGTATTACTGTTACCAATATTGCAGCTATCTTAAAAGTTGCCGTACTAGTTGTTTTCGGTGTTTTAGGTGTTGTTTACGGTGCACAAAATGGATTTGCAAATGATTTTTCATTATCCAATTTCTCATTATCTTTCGATTTTGATACTATCTCATTTAGTTCGGCTATAGTATACAATCTCTTGGGATTTGAGTTAATTAGTTCAATTGCTTCAGAAATTGATCAACCAGAAAAAAATATTCCTAAGATGACTGTCTTAGCAGGAATACTTATCGCAGCTCTTTATATAATAGGTACATTTGGTGTTCTAGCTGCTCTTCCTGCAGAATCAATTAATCCACTTGATGGTTTCTTCCTTGCATTAAAAGAACTTTGTAGTGTATTTGGAGGAGCGCAGACAGCAGTATTTAACGTTATTATCGTTGTGACACTATTTACTCTTGTATCAAATATGATTTCTTGGACATTAGGTGGTGTTGAAGTTCTTGATGAAGCTGAATTTACTAAAAAAACAAAGCTACTTGGACATCGTAATAAAAAATACAATACTCCAGATTATTCATATATATTAATGGGTGTAATTTCAACATTATTAATCCTATTGAATTTCTCCCTTACAGAAAGTGCTAATGACGCATTCTGGACTATTTTATCATTTAGTTTCCTAGTGTTCTTCTTACCATATTTATGGTTATTCCCAACTGCAGTTAAGCTTAGAAATCAAGATGCTGATACACCAAGACCATATAAAGTACCATTTGGCAAATTTGGACTTTATGTTTCAAGTATATTAGGTTTCTTATTTATAACTTTAGGAATTGCTCTTCTGTTCTTTACAGGTGAAGGATGGGATTCACTCTATCATCTTACTTTAATTATCGGAACAGGACTTACCACACTATTTGGTTATATTCTTTACGCAAATAGTAAAAAATAGACATTTAATACAAATTACTTAGGGGTTGTCTATAGGACAACCCCTAAATACTCGACCTTATGAATTAATTTCATATAGTTTCATATAGTTATATTATCTAACACTAATAGATAGACTAAATAAAATTAATATTTATAATATAATGGAGGAAAATATATGTCATATAAAAACGCTTTACATCGAATTGTTATCGCTCTTGGTGGTAATGCTTTAGGAAATAACCCTATAGAACAACAAGAAAAAGTGGCTATTGCTTCTAAGGCACTTGTTAATTTAATTAGTCAAGGAAACGAAATTGTTATTAGTCACGGAAACGGTCCTCAAGTTGGTATGATTAACTTAGCATTTGAGGAAGCTTCTAAAACTAATGAAAAAGTTGTTCCGATTGAGCTTCCAGAGTGTACAGCGATGAGTCAAGGCTATATTGGTTATCATCTTCAAAAAGCTATAAAGAAAGAACTGTTTCTTCAAGGAATGCCTTGGCATGTAGCATCTGTTGTTACTCAAGTTGAGGTGAGTAAAGAAGATGAAGCATTTAAAAATCCAAGAAAACCAATTGGTAGCTATTATACTAAAGAAGAAGCTGATAAGCTTATGCAAGAAAATAAAGACTTAGTTATTAAAGAAGATGCTGGAAGAGGATATAGACGTATGGTTCCATCTCCAAAACCAGTAGATATTGTAGAAAAAGAATCTATTGTTAATATGTTAGATAACGAATTTATTGTTATTGCTTGTGGTGGTGGTGGTATTCCTGTAATAAAAGAACAAAGTGGTGATTACGTAGGTACTCCAGCAGTTATTGACAAAGATTACGCTTCTGCAAAACTAGCTGAAACAGTAGATGCCGATTATCTTTTTATCTTAACAGCAGTAGACAGAGTATCTATCAATTGGGGTAAACCTAACCAACAAGATATCGATACTATGTCTGTTGAAGAAGCTGAAAGATACTGCGAAGAAGGACATTTTGCTCCAGGTAGTATGTTACCAAAAGTAAGAGCAGCTATTGAATTTGTAAAAAGTGGTACAGGAAGAAAAGCAGTAATTGCTTCCTTAGAAAATGCTCACCTTGTTATGGATGGTAAAAGCGGAACAATAATTACTAGTAATTAGTAATAAATGGTATAGTATATATAGTATAGGCCACTACCTCTTTTAGTGGCCTTTTATATACATATAAACACTAAAGGACTTTTTCAGTAACATCACTTAATTCCAATATCACTTCTAAAATGTTTATTAGAAAAATCCACTTCTTTTACAGCATTGTAAGCTTTTTCTCTTGCTTCATTTATATCATTTCCAATTGCTGTAATACCTAGAACTCTTCCCCCATTAGTAACTATCTTATTATTTTCTTTTTTAGTTCCTGCATGAAAAACAATAATATCTTCTTTTTGTTTTTGAATTTCTAATCCTTTTATTTCATATCCTTTATCATATTTTACTGGATAGCCTCCTGAAGCTAAAACAACACATACTGTTGCTTTATTATCCCACTCTATATTTATTTCATTCAATCTACCCTCAATTGCATATTCAAAAATTTCTACTAAATCTGTTTTTAATCTAGGCAAAACTACCTGAGCCTCTGGATCACCAAATCTTGCATTATATTCTAATAATTTAGGTCCTTTATCAGTTAACATAAGTCCAAAAAACATAATTCCCCTAAAAGGTCTTCCTTCTCTTTTCATCGCTTTTATTGAAGGAGTAAAAATTGTTTTAATACATTCTTTATGAATTTCTTCTGTATAATATTTACTAGGAGAAAAAGTTCCCATTCCACCTGTATTCAATCCCTTATCTCCATCTAAAGCTCTTTTATGATCTTGCGCGCTAACCATAGGAATTATATTTTCACCATCACAAAATGATAATACAGATACTTCAGGTCCTGTCAAAAACTCTTCAATAACAATTTTATTTCCTGCATCACCAAATTTTTTATCAATCATTATTGTATTAATTGCTTCTTTTGCTTCTTCTAATGTATTACATATTAAAACGCCTTTCCCAAGAGCTAATCCATCAGCTTTAATCACAACTGGATATTCACAGTTATTTATATATTCTTTTGCTGATACTACATCTTCTATAACTGCATATTCTGCTGTAGGAATATTATATTTTTTCATTAATTCTTTTGAAAATATTTTACTTCCTTCAATAATTGCCGCATTTTGTCTTGGCCCAAATATTTTTAATCCTTCTTTTTCAAAAGTATCAACAATTCCTAGCATTAATGGATCATCCATACCTACTACGGTTAAATCAATAGGATTATTCTTAACAAATTCAACCAGTTTATTAATATCTGTAGCAGAAATATCAACGCACTGAGCTATCTCTGCAATACCAGCATTTCCAGGAGCACAATATATTTTATCTATTTTATTACTTTTTGCTAATTTCCATACAATGGCATGTTCTCTACCACCACTTCCAATAACAAAAATATTCATTAAGTTCATCCCTTCTATTTCTATTTAATTATTACTTTATTGTCGTTAATTTCAATTCTATTTTCAGCAAACAATTTTATAGCTTCTGGATATATTATCCATTCTGCTTCTTTCATTACTCTTTGTTGTAGTATTTCTGGCGTATCACTATCTTTAACATCAACTGCTTTTTGTAGAATAATAGGTCCTGTATCTGTCCCTTCATCAACAAAATGAACAGTAGCACCTGTAAGCTTTGCACCACGATTTATTACAGCTTGATGAACTTTTAATCCATAATACCCATCACCACAAAATGATGGTATTAGTGAAGGATGAATATTCATTATTTTATTTGGAAAAGCGCTTACAAATTCTTTTGATAAAACAACTAAATATCCTGCAAGAACAATTAAATCAACATTTAATGAAATAAAATGATTTTTAAGTGCCTCACTAAATTCCACTCTTGACGAATAGTCACTAGGCTTTATACACTTACCATCTATGTTATATTTCTTACTTCTTTCTAAGGCATAAGCATTTTCTTTATTGCTTACTACAGATACTATCTTTGTATTAGGTATAGTACCATCTACTATTTTATCAATAATAGCTTGAAGATTAGTTCCCCCTCCTGAAACAAGAACTCCAATTTTTAACATTTTAATTCTACTCCTTGCTCTCCTTTTTGTACTGTCCCTATCAAATAACCTTTTTCTCCCATGTTCTCCAAAACGTTAATAGCCTTGTTTGCTTCTTCTTTACTAAGTACTAGTACCATTCCAATCCCCATATTAAATGTATTATACATACTTCTATCTTCTACTTGTCCAAGCTTTTGCATTATATTAAAAATCTTATTAACAGGCCATGACCCTTTATTTATTTTAGCACAATAACCTTCTTTTAATGCTCTAGGAATATTTTCAATAAATCCTCCACCTGTTATATGGCTAATTGCTTTTATATTTACTTTTTCTTTTAACTCATTTATTTGTTTTACATATATTTTTGTAGGCTTAATTAGTTCTTCACCTATAGTACATCCTAACTCTTCATTAAATTTTGATGCATTATCTTCTAATGGTTCAAAAAGTTTCCTTACAAGAGAATACCCATTACTATGTATCCCAGATGAAGGCAATCCTAGAAGCACGTCACCCTCACATATCTTTGAACCATCAATAACTTTACTTTTATCTACAATACCCACTGCAAAACCAGCCATATCGTACTCATCCTCTGGGTAAAATCCTGGCATTTCGGCTGTTTCTCCCCCAATAAGTGCAGCTCCAGATTGTCTACACCCTTCAGCAACACCACTTACCATCTCTGCTATTTTTTCTGGAATATTTTTACCACAAGCGATGTAATCTAAAAAGAATAATGGCTCAGCTCCACAACAGATAATATCATTTACACACATGGCAACTAAATCAATCCCTACAGTATTATGCTTATCTAGTAAAAAAGCCATCTTTAATTTTGTTCCAACTCCATCAGTCCCAGAAACTAATATAGGTTCTTCCATTTTATGTTTTGCCAAGGAGAACAATCCACCAAAACCACCTATCTCTGTAACTACTTCTTCTCTAAATGTAGTCTTTACATGTTTTTTCATTAATTCTACTGCTTTATACCCTGCTTCTACATCAACACCAGAAGCTTTATAATCCATTGCCATTATTTTTCCTCCTCATGATTAACCTGTATTGGATAATTACCATTAAAACATGCCATACAGTAGTCTCTTTTTCCATTATTACATGTACTAAGTAATCCTTCATTACTTATATACCCTAAACTATCAGCACCAATTAAATCTCTAATCTCATCAATCGACATATTCCCAGCTATTAATTTTTTTCGTTCAGGCGTATCTATTCCAAAATAACATGAATATTTAACAGGAGGTGAACTAATTCGAACATGGACTTCTTTTGCACCAGCGTCTTTTAATAAAGTTACGATTTTCTTACTTGTAGTACCTCTTACAAGTGAATCATCAATCATTACAACTCTTTTTCCTTCTATTTGACTTCTTATAGGATTCAATTTCAAATGAACTCCTAGCTCTCTCATCTCTTGACTAGGTTGAATAAACGTCCTTCCAACATATCTATTTTTCATAAATCCACCAACATATTCAATTCCTGATTCATCAGCAAATCCATGTGCCGCAGCTAGTCCAGAATCAGGTACTCCTACTACAACATCTGCATCAACAGGATGCTCTTTAGCAAGTGTAATACCCGCTTTATATCTAGCACTATAAACTTCTATCCCATCCATTACACTATCTGGTCTTGCAAAATATATATATTCAAAAATACAAGAAGCTGATTTTTTAGGAGTAGGTGTTTGTATAGATGTAATCCCTTTATTATCAACTACAATAATTTCTCCTGGTTCTACATCTCTAACACAGCTTATGCCTAGAGAATCAAACGCACATGATTCTGATGAAAAAACATAAGAATCTTCTTTCTTACCAATAATTAATGGTCTCATACCCAAAGGATCTCTAGCAGCAATAAGTTTATTAGGTGTCATAACAAGCAAAGAGTATGCTCCTTTAATAATTGTCATAACTTCTTTTAATGCCTCTTCGATAGTTTTATATTTTATTCTTTTTCTTGATAATAAAGCTGCAATAACTTCTGTATCAGAAGTTGTTTGGAAAATTGTACCTTGTTCTTCTAATTCTTTTTTTATTTCACTTGCATTTGTAATATTTCCATTATGAGCTATTGCCATATGACCCTTAGTATATTTTATTACTAAAGGCTGTGCGTTTTCCGCATAACTTTCTCCAGTAGTAGAATATCTAACATGTCCAATCGCTGAATGCCCCTTTAAATAGTTTAGCACTACATCATCAAATATTTCTGCAACCATACCCATTTCTTTTCTATACAAAATAGTTCCATTATTATTAACAGCTATTCCAGCACTTTCTTGTCCTCTATGCTGAAGTGCAAAAAGTCCGTAATAAGTCAATCTTGATGTATCAAATTTATTATTATTATAGACTCCAAATACGCCACATTCTTCTTTTAATTTATCAAACATGATTTGGAATACTCCTTTCCTTCTAATTGCAACCCATATTCCCTATAGTTCTTTTTAAAATTTCCTTGTATGCATCTTCAACATTACCAAGGTCTCTTCTAAAACGATCTTTATCTAATTTTTCACCTGTTGTTTTATCCCAATAACGGCATGTATCTGGAGATATCTCATCTGCTAAAATAATTGTTCCATCAGGTGTTCTTCCAAATTCTAGTTTAAAATCAATAAGCTCTATATTAACTGTAGCAAAATATTTTGAAAGAATTTCGTTTATTTTGAAAGACATATTGGATATTTTTTCAAGTTCTTCTTTCGTAGCTAATGAAAGAGCATAAATATGATAATCATTTATCATAGGATCGCCTAATTCATCATTCTTATAACAATATTCAAGTACTGTTTTATCTAACTTAGTTCCTTCATCAAGTCCTAATCTTTTACTTAGACTTCCAGCTGCAATATTTCTAACTATAACTTCTAAAGGCACAATTTGAACTTTCTTAACTACTGTCTCACGATCGTTTAACTCTTTAACAAAATGAGTAGGTATACCTTCTTGCTCAATTAAACCCATTAAATAATTAGAAACTCTATTATTAATACTTCCTTTTTCTTCTATTGTACCTTTTTTTACACCATTAAATGCTGTAGCATCATCTTTATAAGATACAATTAACTTATCATTATCGTCTGTCATAAATACTTTTTTTGCTTTTCCTTCATATAGTAATTCAGTTTTTTTCATTCTAATAATCCTCCTATTTGTTTTTATTCATTTTTGGTCTAGTATTTTCCTACATTTCTTGTAAGTATCTATCGTACTTAATTTTTTCTAACTTTTCTGCTTTATCCTCAACCATATCTTTTAAGTTCTTTTTATATTCTGCAATTCTTTTGCTTATATTATCATCAAAACTTCCAATTATGGAAGCCGCTAATATCCCCGCATTTTTGGAACCATTTATTGCAACTGTAGCAACAGGTATTCCTGGTGGCATCTGAACAATTGAATATAATGAGTCAATACCATTTAATGTTCTAGTTTTTACAGGCACTCCAATAACTGGTAATGTAGTAAGTGAAGCTATCATTCCTGGCAAATGAGCTGCTCCTCCTGCTCCAGCTATAATTACTTTTAATCCTCTATCTTTAGCCTTTTTACCATATTCAAATAATTTTTCTGGTGTTCTATGAGCCGATACAATAGTTAACTCATATGGTATACAATATTCATCTAATATTTTAGCCGATTCTTGCATAACAGGCAAATCTGAATCACTTCCCATAATTATTCCAACCATAGGTTTCATATTTATAACCTCCTATTAATTATTTATTCAATTTTCTAACAAATTTAATTAATATAACCCAATGTCTTTTTAAGAAACGATATTATTTACTAATAACCTTTAAATATTTTTTAGCTTTTTCAACTTTTTTAACAGCCTCATCTACTGTATTTGCACACGCTGTAATATGGCCCATTTTTCTTTTTGGTCTAACTTCTTTTTTGCCATATATATGAACCTTTACATTTCCATCTTTATAAGCTTTATTAAGTCCTGTATAATAAGCTACTCCACTTTCTCCCTCTTCACCTAATAAATTCTTCATAACAGTGGGACATTTAAGATTAACATCTCCAAGAGGTATTCCTGTAATAGCTCTTATATGCTGTTCAAATTGTGATGTAGTACAGCCTTCAATTGTATAATGTCCTGAATTATGTGGTCTAGGAGCTACTTCATTAATTAATAATGTATCATCCAATGTAACAAACATCTCAACACAAAACATACCAACACCTGAAAATATCTCCATTACTTCATGTGCAAGTTCCATAGCTTTTTCTGTACACTCTTTTGTTATGTCTGCAGGCACTCTGGTTTCATCTAATATACTATCTTTATGAATATTCTCACCTACTGGATATACAACTATTTCACCTTTTATTCCTCTGCAAGCAAGAACAGAGATTTCCTTTTTAAACTCAACAAATTTTTCAACCATAAGTGATATTTTACCACTACCCAACTGTTTATACGCTTCTTGGATAAAATCCTCATTTTTTATAACGCAGTTACCTTTTCCATCATACCCACCTGTACATGCTTTTAACATCATTGGATAACCAAACTCTTTGCCGGCATTTTTTATATCTTGTATGGATTTAACTAATTGAAATTCAGGAATTGCTATATTACTCTTGAGAAGTGTAGTTTTCTGATAGTATTTATCTTGAATTATTTCCAAACTTTTTGCTGTAGGATAAATTATATAACCTTCTAGCTCTAATTTTTTTAATATGTTTACATTAATATGCTCAAATTCATAAGTAATGACATTAACTTTTTCAGCCATATTTCTTATTGCCATCTCATCATCAAAAGAAGCTATTATATGCTCATCTGATATACTGTGTGATGGGCAACACTCTGATGGGTCTAATGTTATAACATAGAACCCTAATCTCTTGGCGTCAAGTACCATCATTTTACCTAATTGACCTCCACCAATAATTCCAATTTTTTTAGAAAGATTATTCATTACGAACAACTCCTTAATTACATTTTTTTAATTGGTTGTAAGAACATTTTACAAATAAATTAATAATAAGTCAATAGATTTCCGAACATTTTATTGGTTTTATTTAAAAATATTCGTTTTTCTCTCTAAAAAATATACTCAAAAATAAACGTACTCCTTTATTATTTTACTACATACGATATTTTTCTATTAAAATAAATAAAATAGAAAAAAAAGGAAATCAATCCTTTAAAAAATCACATAAGTAATTTTTTAAATTCAATTGAATTTCCTTTAATCTTTCCTATGCTGTGTTTATTTTTTTTATACGCTTCCCATTTATGCCCATAGCTATTCCCCGCTAAGTATCCATATTTAAAATAGCTATATAAAGCAAATAATGCTAATTCCTTTAAAATATATTTATGATTTTCATCATAAAAACTAACTTTTACCCATAATCCATTATAATCTATTATTCCATTACAATTCTTACTTAAATCAGGTAAAGGATTATAATAATTAAATATACATTTATTAAACCCTACTTTTGTCCAAAATTTTTCTCTATCTGAACAAGTAATATCTGCATATTTTTGTTCTTCTTTTAATTGCTTATTTGTTAATTTATTTTCATCAAGCACTTCACAAAACCATATACATCTATACTTACTAAAATAAATTTCTAACTCATTTAATATAGTATAACTATAACCTTTTCTTCTATAGTTTTCTAAAGTAAATGTATAAATAATTATAATAGCAATATCTGTTTTCCAAATTTCTTGTTTATCTTTCGGAATTTTAATTGCGACATAAAATGTCCCACTTACAATTTTGTTATTTATCTTAATATATGCAACGCCAAATTGAGCAGTTTCATCAGAACTATTTATAATAGATTTAAAATCCTTTTTAGAATCTTTATCATCTTCTAATTTTATACTACTATTATATGCCTTAAAAAAATCTTCTATAATTTCATTGTGTATTGTCTTATGGTCTATGATTACTTTATTCTTTCTCATTTAGTTCTGTCTCTATGCTTTCTTTTATAATATAATTAATTAAATGTTCAAAGCTTTTATCCCAACCAAAACCATTTTTTGCCCAAGCTTCTCTAAAATTTTCTCTTTTTGCATATTCTTCAATAACCTCTAACCAACCTTGCCATTGTTCTCCTTTATCTTTGTAACTTCTTTCCCTATACATAATAAAAGCTCTTTCAAATATAGCAAATAATACAGAAAAAGCAATTAACTCTTCTTTTTTCTGCAATGAATTAAGTTCTACTTTTTCTTCGTTTTCCACATCAAATATATTCAAATAAGGTTTGTCTAAACACATCATTTGAAATTCAATAAATTTATCATCTAATGCATCATATGTACCAAATTGCCTATCTTTTTTTTCTTGTTTATTAGATTTTATGTATGTATAGATACCTATTGGAGCACCAATTATTATAATTAAATATGATACTGCTTCGAATAAATCTTTATTACGTATTAACCAATTAATCAATGTTATCCCCCTAAAAAAATATTATTTAATATCTAAAAACCACTTAATAACTTTTAAACTTTCTTCTAATCGCTGACTATTACTAACTACACACATTACCTTCTTATCATTACCAACCATTATAGATTTAACTTTTTCATTATTTGTAACATCAATTCCATATTTTATATTTTTAGTATCATTTTCACCTTTTCCCTCAATTATCTTTTCACCTAATTTATCCAACTCCTCTACAGATAAAATTTCATCTAACGGAAGCATTGTTCCTAAAGATACCAATTGAAGAAATTTATCTTTTTCAATAATTAAAACATCTAATTCTTTTGCAGAAACATTAGCAGCAAATTTAGTATTTGTTGCCATATCTAATTGAGGGTCCATATTTTTTCCGCTCATAACATTAAACAAATTAATAAATACTTTTTTATTACCCATTTCTTTTGTAATTATTATAGAATTTAATTTATCTTCTATATCCTGTGTATTATTTGAATTTAGATGTTTCCCCATAAAGTTAACACTAACTGCTGCCTTTGGAGGTGGATTTAATACCAAAGTATTTAATAAACTTCCAATAATTATTATAGCTATAATTCCTGCAGAAATATGAATTTTATAATATTCCCAAATGTAATCTACTTTTTGCCTTCTTGATAGTTCATTGAATTTTTCTTTATTTGTCTTTTTCATCGTCATCACCCTATTATTTTTTTATATCCTATTTTTATGCTTCATCAAGAGCCTTATTTAATTTTTCGGTTCCTTCAAGTATAAAACGACCATCTTTGATTAGTCTTATTCTTTTTTTATCTTTGGTAATAATATCTATAGATTCAAGTTCACTATATGGCAACGTAATATCTGTATGTTTCCCTGTATATGCTTCATCAATATTTGTTTTCCTAAGGATTGATTTCTCATTGTCTCTTGCAATAACCTCTTTTCCATTTGAATTATATACACACAAATCTTCCCCCCAAGCAAAACATGTATCTCCTATTGCAAAATGAGGTCCTGTTTTTTCTGTAATTAATATTGGTAATACATCTGATATATTATATTTATTTGCCATAACATATGCTGTAGTATTTGTTCCTATAGCAAATTCCCCAATGGGTAACGTATCATTAGGAAATATTAGATTTTCATAAATATATTTCTCATTTTCTTTTTCTGAATCAAAATTAGTACAACTATATGAATCTATATAACCATCTTTAAAAGTAATTTTAAGATTATTATACTTTAAACCTTTGAGATATACTTCTTTAACAAATAATGTACCATTAGTTCCTTTTAATGTAGGTGACGTATACACTTCCCCTACAGGTATATTTACATCTGCTAGGCAGTTATGAAAAAGAGTTTCTTTTTCAGCATTCTTTATTTCATGTAATTTAACCATTATATCAGTCTTAGTGTCTGTTCCTTTTCCTACAACATGGACATAGTCCCCTTTATCAAGTGCATCTATAATTTTTTCTTGGATTCTTTCATATACTTCTACATCTAAAGTATTTACTTTAATAGTTTCATCAAATATTTCCTCAAATTGTTCACCTATTTCAGGAATTGGATAAGAAACAATTGTAAAGCTATAATTATCTCCTGATAAATATTTTGTAAATTCTTTTCGTTCCCCAGTTTTACTTATTTTATCAAGTGATGTTTGGTCATTATTTAATTTCAAACATTCTGATTTGTTTTCTGGATAAAATGGTTTTTCACCAAATATCTCTAGTACTGCTGGGCCACCTTGAGCATGTAAACTATCACCCATAGAACAAACATGCTCTTTAATCGCTTGTTGTTTAACTTGTACATAGTCTTCATCAAAATATAAAGCATAATCATATCGATGATCATAGTAATATTGCTTGTTAGGTTTAGTAGAATCTAATCTAGTAAATGAAAAACCATATTCTGTATCTGTTTTTGTTTCAATATTTATTATTGGTTTTAGATTTATTTTTTCAAAATTACTAATTACCTCTTTAATAACTAGTTCAAAACCAATTCGATACCTTAAGCTAACAGCGGATTTAATAGATATATCTTTATTATCTCTAATAAATCCTATTCTATAACCCTCAGACATTATATTTGCCATTAGTTTTATTTTATCCTTAGGCACACTATTTAAGTATTGTGCAATTTTTATCTCATTTTCACTAATATAATAACCATATTTAAATAAATATTTATAATTAGATAAATCATCACATCTTATCATATCACTAAGATACGTTCTATTACTATTACATAATTCATCGTAATGTAATTCTACTTCTTTGCCTACATATTTTCTGGCATCTTCTAATATAATTGTTTTTATTTCACTATGAGATAACCTATTGTTATTCATAATATGCTCATATATCTTTATAAACAATTGATTAACTCTATTCATTAGAAAAACTTTATGTTGGTAAGCAAATTGTATGTTTTCAAAAACCTTAGCATATAGAAATGATAAAATTTGTCCCATTTCTTTACCAAATTGGTTTACTGCATAAGTTGGATTTCCATAACACATATTATAATTTTCAGGTAATATGTCTTGATATAGACTTTTATTTATTCTTTTTAGTTCTTCAAAAGTTTTATTTTTAAAATAATTTTCATCTAATTCTCTTTCATGATCCGATAGCATTAAAATAAATTCTCCTAATTTATTAAAGTACTTTTCATATTTATCATCACCTTGTGTTCTCTTAACAATGTCTTCAATACTTATTAATGACTTGGCATACTCATCAGCTATTACTTCATTTTCTTTTTTATAATATTCTTTCATATATTTTCTCCTTTTAAATAGATAATTGTTTAGGTAATTGCAAAACTACATTCCTCATTGCCTGTTTTGAATAAACTTTTTATGTTTAGCAATTCTAATTACAATACTACTTACTATGTAAGCTATTAATATACTAAGCAACACATCTGTTGGATAATGAACAGATAAATAAATCCTAGATAATCCTATAATTATAGCTAATATCAAAATAGGCATATAAATTTTCCATTGCTTTATTAGAGAAGTTACCACAAAAGCAATAGAAAAACTACTTAACGCATGTCCTGATGGCATAGAAAAACTACTTAACTCTTTTATTATTATTTTTAAATTAAGAGCTTCATAAGGTCGTACCCTTTCTATTAAGTTCTTTAGTACTACTTCTCCCAAAATAGTATTTATAAGTAATACAATAGATGCAATTATTCCCACTCTTCTATATTTCTTACTTATCATTAAAATTAAACATATAATGATCCATATAACAAAGCCATCGCCAATTCGAGTAAAAAACCTCATAACATTATCTAATAATGGTGTTCTTAAATGCTCGTATGTATAAAGTATAATCTTCTGATCAAATTGATTAATTGTATTAATTATAACTATCACCTCTTATAAAGTATATCATATCTTTATACTTATTTTAACACAAAACAAAAGAGTATAACATAAATTGTCAACTCTTTTATTATTATAACTTATTTTATATTTTTTTTCACCATTTCCTTCATAAGTAAACTATATAATAATCGGCATATCATTAGCACTTAAATAACTTTCAATTGCTTCAACATCTTTATCTCCTCTACCTGATAAGTTAACTATAATTATTTTATCTTTATCAAGTGTTGGTGCTAATTTCATAACATAAGCTATTGCGTGTGAGCTTTCAATTGCTGGAATAATTCCTTCAGTTTGAGATAAATATAAAAACGCTTTAACGGCTTCATCGTCAGTTACTGCTTCATATCTTGCTCTTCCAATATCTTTAAGATGTGCATGTTCTGGTCCAACTCCTGGGTAATCTAACCCTGCTGATATAGAGTATACTGGGCTTATTTCCCCTTCATCATCTTGAACATAAATAGTATTCATTCCATGAATAACGCCTTCTTTTCCAAGGGTCATTGTAGCTGCATGTAAATTAGTATCAATACCTTTCCCTGCTGCTTCTACACCAATTAAATTTACCTCAGTATATTTGTTAAATTCATGAAATAACCCTATTGCATTACTTCCACCACCAACACATGCCACACAATAATCTGGAAGTTTCCCTTCTTTTTCCTTTATTTGTCTAACAGCTTCTTCACCAATTATTTTTTGAAATTCACGAACTATAGTTGGATATGGATGTGGCCCAACAGCTGAACCTAATAAATAAAAAGTATCTTCAACCCTTTCTACCCATTTTTCAATTGCCTCATCAACCGCATCACTTAAAGTTCTTGTTCCTCTTGTTACAGGAGTAACTTTTGCACCTAATAATTCCATTCTAAATACATTTAATTTTTGTCTTTTAGTATCTTCTTCTCCCATAAATATCTCACATTCCATATTAAACATAGCTGCAGCTGTTGCAGTTGCCACACCATGTTGTCCTGCTCCTGTTTCTGCAATTATTTTTTTCTTACCCATTCTTTTAGCAAGTAATATCTGCCCAATTGCATTGTTAATTTTATGAGCCCCTGTATGATTTAAATCTTCTCTTTTCAAATAAATTTTAGCTCCACCAAGTTTATCACTCATATTTTTAGCATAATATAATGGTGACTCTCTTCCCACATAGTCTTTCATATAATATAAATACTCTTTTTTAAACTCTTCATCTTGCATTGCTTTATTAAAAGCTATCTCTAATTCATTTAATGCTTTAATAACTGGCTCTGGTACATATTGTCCCCCAAATTTTCCAAATTCATGTTTCATTGTAACCAACACCCTTCCATTATTATTAATTTAATAGTTTTAATTTAATATTCCAAATCCAATGATTTTTTACTCAATAAAAAATGGTAATAAAAAAACACTTCATCAATTTATTGGGACGAAGTGTCACTCGTGGTACCACCCAACTTCAAGCACTAAGTTATATAAATATTCCTAAAAACAAAAAATCTCCGTCTATTAGGACGAAGGAATATTCGTTATGCCACCTATATGTGCTTAACTTTTTCAGATACTAACATATCCTATCCTTATAACGTAGGAAAAACGGTAATAGCTACTTACAAATTATGTGTTCACTATACTTCTCATGAATCCATTCAGAATTACAGTTAATATCAGGATTCCACCATCCCCGACTCTCTATTATTACAAATAATTCTTACTACTTTCAATCATCGAATTTAATTATTAAATTATTAATATTATATATAAATAAATAATTATTGTCAACATTTTTTTACTTAATTTATTCTGGTAATTTTATGGTCTATTTTATCAAGTCTAGTTACCAGTTATCAATGCCCTTTCTTCTTCTGTTTTTTCTTTTGAACTTTCTTAAGGCGTTTTTCTAATAATATTCTTTCTTTTACCTCTTTACTTATAATTTTTCTTTCTTTTTTATTTTTCTCATATTCTTGCTTGAGTGCTTGTTGTGCTTTAGTTGAAATACCCTTATTAGTAGTTAATTTTGCTACCTCTCTACTTTTTCTTTTAGGATTAACTTTTTTCTTAACATTATATGTATTTTTTATCGGTTTACTAAATTTTAATTTAGAATAATTTTTTGTAATTACTTCGTAAACCTCCGGCATACTAGGTTCTTTCCCAAAAATACATTTAGCTACATAATAATTATCATTATCTTGTCTCTCAAATAATCCTACCCAATAAGGTTCTTCATATAATACAGTTAATATAATATTCATTCTTTCATCCCCTTTTATTATAAATCGTCATGAATGGACAACCCAAAGGGGGAAGGTTACTGGCATCTAGAAAGATGCGTCTGGACTACCAACCAGACCGTGTTTTTATCAAGACTATACATTATTTTATTATATTATTTACTCGCCACAAGTTCTTCTGATGTCTTATTCAAACTTTCTAATATATTATTACCCTTTTCTGATAATGATATATATTGACTAGTTAAGGAAACAGCACTTTCTGAACTACTATAATTTTCTTGTGTAATAGCAGAAAGATTATTTGTAGATCCTACTATATTACTATTTTCTTCAACAATTGAAGTGATTTTTGATGATAATAACTCAATACTTTTAGTATTTTCTATTGTGCTATTTTTAATTGTATCAAAAATATTTTTTGTATCATTAACTAATTTATCTTGTTCGGAACTTATTTTATTTAAATCTTCATAAGCATTTAGAGACTTATCTGTTTGTTGTTGTAATTCTATAATAATTTCTGTAATATGATTAACCGATTGTGATGATTGTTCTGCTAATTTTCTTATTTCATCTGCAACAACTGCAAAACCTTTCCCAGCTTCCCCTACCCTTGCAGCTTCTATTGCTGCATTTAAAGCTAATAAATTTGTTTGATCTGCAATACTATTTATTGTTTCTATTATAGCTACAATATTATCAGATTTTTGCTTTAATTCTTGTATAATTTCATATGTTTGAGTATTATTTTCATTAGAGACATTATTATTATCATATAATGTTTCTACAATTTTCATTCCATTATTTATAATATCCTCCATATCTTTTGAGGTATCATTAATTGATAAAGATGTATTGGAAGCTTGATTTATCATTTCTTGAATATGAGTAGTCGATTCTAGTTGTTGCTCTGTATATTCTGCGCCTTCTCTAGCACCTTCTTTTATTTGTTCTACAGCTTGTTCCATATCTTTGGACATAATACTCATATCCTGCATTATAGTATTTAATTCATTTGAATGATTATATATGATCTTACTTGTGTGTATTAATTTATCCATCATTTTATCTTGTTCTTCTTTAGATTCTTCCAAATTACTAATCATATTCCTATTTCTTTTCATCATATTATGCAATATCTTAGCTCCTATATAACAAGCAGTAGAAAAAACTATTAAGACAAGAATAATATAAACATTTAAAGTTTTATCAAACTCAGTTGCATGATCAGAAAATTCAATCATTTTATAAATAGTTAAAACGACATTAATTATATCAATAATTATAACTTCTTTATATCGTCCCAAGAATACCAATAAAACTAAAACAGGAAACATTCCTGTAAATACAACAATATTTTTAGATGTATAAAAAATAACTACCCAACATATTGTCATAGGAATCAATGTTAGATATAATACTTTATTTATGTTAAATGTTTTATGAGTAAATACATACGTAATTATCATTGATATGATGAGTAATAAAATTAAACTAACTGATAGGAATACTGAACGAGTCCCAATTATTGCCCCCAAAATCATTTGCCCTATATTCAGTAAAAAAATAACACATATTACTATTAAATAATACTTATACCTCTTTTGTTCGTGACTTGTTTTAACATTCTCCTTCATTGAACCCCACCCTTTACCTTTTCTTTCTAAATTTATTTTTGTGCAACAAATTTAAATAAAGTATATACTAATAATACATTATATTACAAAAGATGTTATATTACAATATACTATTAGTCCCTAACCAGGATCCGAATGAGATATTGGTTTTGATAAGATGAAAAAAAGTGATTGCAAATATAATATCTACAATCACATAAAGTTTATTTATTTGATGCTTGTTGTTTTATACTTTTTCCACAATACGGGCAGAAAACAATTCCTTCGTTAAAATCACTTAAATCACTTGAGCAATGAGGGCAATATGAAATATCTTTCCCTATAAATCGTATAACATCTTCATTTTCTCCTATTCTATTAAGACTATCTTTTAAAGTAAACATAGATAAGGGTGTATGCAAAATACCATCAACACTTTCTTCAATCTTTTCTCGTTTTATTATATTATTTGAAGACAATAAACACTTACTATCTGGAATACTTGTTTTTATATCTTTAATCAATTTATCCCCTCTAGTTTTTCTCATAATATAATTAACTATAACAAGATTAGGTTCAAATTGCTCTGCTTCATATAATGCATCAAATTCATCTGCAAATTCAACGTCATAACCTAAGTCATTTAACATATCTCTCATTATTAAACTTTCAAACCTTGAATCATTTACAAGTAATGCTCTTTTATTCAACTAACTCAACTCCTGTGATTAATCGTTTTATAATATATATTAAATAAACTGATATACTTTAATATAGCTATTAATTAAATAACTCACATGTATATAGTATATCACAATAACCTTTGTTTTATTATAAAAAAGTTATTTATACGTCTTATAATTAATGAAAAAATGAATATTTTTTCTATATTATACAGATAATACTAAATTATTATCTAAATATTTTACTTAGTAAAGTTATAGCTTCTTCTATGTCGTTTGAATTAATTCCTCTGTAAGATAATATAATAATTGGTTTATTTTTTATTTTTTTGTATATAGTATATTTTGATATTCCACATACTTGAATATTTTTTTTATAAGCTTTTTCAATTATTTCTTCTTCGGATAAGTTAGTATTAATTTTTAATAGTAAATGAAGTCCTGAATCAGTACCACCTATTTCTACAGTATTACCCATGTACTTTTTAACAGTGTTTAACATAATTAAATTTTTTTTCGCATAATTTTTTTTTAGTTTTCTAATATGTTTTTCAAACATTCCTTCTTTCATAAATACTGCTAAAGCTAATTGTTCAGTCTTGGATGTTGTTTGAATATATGTATTTTTATTTTCTTGATATAAATTATTTAACTTAGTTGGTAATATCATATAACTAATTCTTATAGAAGGAACCAATAACGTTGAAAATGAGCCTAGATAAATTACTCTACCATTTTTATCAAAACTTTGCATTGATGGTATAGGCTTTCCATAATATCTTAATTCACTATTATAATCATCTTCAATAATATATCCATCATTTTGGCTTGCCCATTTTAATAATTTTATCCTTTGATCTACTGACATAACAATTCCAGTAGGAAATTGATGAGATGGACTTACATAACAAAGTTTCGCTTTAGATTCGCCAAGTTTCTGTAAATCAATTCCATTTTCTTTAATAGGTATTGGTAAAATATTGAAATTATTATTTATAAATATATTTTTCGCTCTATTAAATCCAGGATCTTCGAAAGCACATTCTTTAATATTCATCCTTTTCATAAGAGTAGTTAATATATTTAATAAATACTGAACTCCACTTCCAATAATAACTTGATGTATATCAGCATTAACGCCTCTTGATCTTCTAACATATTTAACTATTTCTTGTCTTAATTCGATTTCACCTTGGACATTTGTTGCTTTATATAGTTTTTCAGATTCATAACTTAATACCTTATTCATATATTTTCGCCATAAATTAAAATCAAAATTATGCTTCTCAACGTATTCATTTGTAAAATCATATTTAATATTATTATGCATCTTTTCTTCATTTATGCATTCAATTTTATTATTATTACAAAAAAAAGTTTTATCAAAAGAACTTACAAAATATCCTTTTTGAGGAATACTATAAAGATAACCTTCCACTAGTAATTGTTGATACGCATTTTCTATAGTTGTTCTGCTAATATCAAGATTTTTAGATAATTGTCTTATTGATGGTAATTTTTCATTTTGCTCAATTCTTTCGCTTAATATTTCTTGCTTGATGTATTCATATAGTTGAACATATAAAGGTTTACTTATATTTAAGTCTAGATTTGGAATTAAATACATTTATAATCACCCTTTCTTCACTCTCTGTATACCGAGAACGTTAGATGTTTTCTAAAATATTTTGCATTTGCAAAACTGTCCCTTTTATTTTATAAAAAACTGTGACTTCCAAAATGCACACTTATACTATATATTATATGTAAATTATAAAAAAAGGCAAGGTGACGATAATGAAAACAAATGAATACATTAAAAAAATAACTTATACTGGATTAATGACAGCACTTATACTTCTATCTACCATGTCTCTAAAGGTCCCCGTACCTTTTACTAATGGTTATATTCATCTTGGAGATAGTATGATATTTATTGCTGCTATATTATTAGGGAGTATATGTGGTGCATTCGCTGCTGGAGTAGGATCTGCACTAGCAGATATTTTATTAGGTTTTCCTCATTGGGCAATTCCTACATTAATTATTAAAGCAATTATGGCCGCTATTGTAGGAATATGTGTTAGTCATAAAAACAGCAAAAAAATATATATATATTTAAGTTTAATCTTTGCTGGTGGATTTACAGCATTTAATATTATTTTAAGAAATATACTCTCAAATAAAATCCCATTAGATAACCAACTAAAAGTAAATAGCCTCCTTAAAGATTTAGAATTTGATTCTGTGTCACAATTAATTGAGCGTACTAATAAAGTACAAACTCAATTGCTTATTATCACTATATTAGTACCATTGCTTATATTAGTTTTATCTTTATTGATCGCAAAATTAAATAACGTTAAATTTAAACCTTCTTATACTTTTGGTTTTGTTATCTCTGGAACATTTATGGTTTTTGGATATTATATTGCAGCGTATATAATTTATGGTAGCTATATTATACCAATTTTTTCAATACCATGGAATGTAGTACAATTTGTGCTTGGACTAATTATTGCAGAACTTATTTTAGTTGGATTGGATAAAAGTAAATTTATTAATAATATAAGATAATACTGATAAGAATATTAATAGCTTAATGATAAAGTAAAAGTTTTATCATTAAGCTATTTTATCATTAATTCCAATCTTTAATTATACTCACAATTTCTACGATTTTATCCCCAAAATCCATAAACAATAACTATAACATGAAATATCATTAAAAATAAATTACTACTAATTCCTATATGCGCATAAGTTTTTATTTTATCTTTTGCAAATTCTCCAATAAAACCGTAAACAATACCAATCAAACAAGTAATAAAACCAATTATTTCTATAATACCTATAGCCATAACAATACTATTATCTAACCTATTACCAAATGCGGATAGATTAATAGCACACAACAATAATATTAATGAAGTAATCGATAAGATAAAAGAAGCTATACCAAATCCTGTTTGTTTTTTATTATTCAACCTTAAGGTAATTTTTTTGTCTTCCATATTTCCCTCCCTAACGATTGTTTTTTTATCTTAAAAATTATTCTTTATGTAACAGTTTATAATAAATATTAAAACATATTTTGAATACTATATAACCGACAAAACCGCCAATAGTATTTAAAATAATATCATCTACATCAAAAGTACCTACAGCAAATTTATATTGCATAAGCTCAACTAATAAACTCAACAGTCCACTAATTAATATTACTTTTATAAAACATCTTGTTTTAATAAATAATGTAGGGACAAAAAAACCAAATGGAATAAACGCAAAAATATTACCTAATATATTAGTAATTACAACAGAATCATTAACATATTTTCTATTAATAATGTAATTTCTAATTGTTTTAAACGGAACTAGATTACAACCTTTTATACCCGTTACCCTACCATATCTAATATCAAAAAATAGTAAATTAATTAATACCATCATATATACACTAAACAGAACAAAACATATTACTCTGTATAATTTTCTAAATTCTTTTGAATCAATAATTTTCATTATTACCCCCAAGTATATATTCTATCATAACGTAAACTTTATTATATCACATCTAATTACTATAAACTAGTTATAATTAAGTTTCAGAATTATCCTAGTTAATGAAAATTATATCAACTACGTTTTACTTATTTTACATTTAATCTCCACACCTATTAGAATAATTAAAGGTAATATAATCTGCATTAACATTGCTAAATAATTATAATAGTAAATATGTTTTTGCAATTCCATAATACTTGTAACAGTAGTTAATGATATAATAAGAGAAATTATACTAAAAGGAGTGACTATAAATTTATAATCATCTAATTTAAATATATTTTTGACTCCATAAAACCCAGCTAATAAATAAATAGTTACTTTAATAAATCCTCCTATAATAAAAATAACAGCAATAATTATTTCAATTCTTTGTATGACATCCCTTATATTTATCCTACTTACTGCAGTATATACAGAAAAATAACTATTCATATAAGCAAAATCACCTAATGATAAGTAGGCAGAAACATGAGTTATTAATAGTGCAAATCCGCCTAATAATAATCCTATTAAAAATATTTTATAAATACTTTTTGTTTCCTTAACTGTTTTAGTGTTTATTATTAACAAAAAAGTAAATATTTCAGCAAAAGGAAATGCTATTACTTCAAACGCACCATTAATGACAGGTTTAATTCCATTTGCTAAAACAGGTGTTAAATTAAAAACTTCAACCATAGTAAGCATTAATATAACAGTTATAATTATAATAGGGTATACAATTCTAGCAAAAAATTCTGACCATCTTCCAATAACTTCTAATCCTTTTTTTATCCCTGTGATAACTAAAATAATTACTCCAGAAGCGATTATGATTTTAGGTGTATTTTCTAACCCTACTATACTAGTAAACAAAGTAAAAGTACTTAAAACTAATGCTCCAATATAAAAACAATATAGTACATATATGATTCCAATTATATTTCCTATTATATTTCCAAAAACAAAAGTAAGGATTTCAAAAAAATTTTTATCTGGAAATTTTACTAATATTCTACAATATATTAAAACAATTATACATGTAATCAATAATCCCAATAATATTGCTAGCCAAATATCTGATTTTGCACTTTTAATAGGACTAACAACAAATGCTTCAGATAACATTAATAATATAACCATACTAATACCCTGACGGCTAGTTATTACTTCCTTCATTAAGATCACCATTTCTATATAATTTATTTTTTCGCTTCTCTATTTTAAATTTAATTTCTATCGTTATTAATAATGTAAGAGGCAATATAATCTGTACAAATATTGCAATATATTTAAAAGAATTAATTCCTTCAATCATTTCTATAATACTTCTATATGTAGTCAATGAAGCAACTAAAACAATAAGACCTATAGGAGTAACTAAAAATTTATAATCTTTTAGATTCATAAAACTTACAATTCCATTACAACAACCTAATATACATAAACTAATTTTTAAAAATCCACCCAATATAAATGATACAGCCAATACTATTTCAACCCTTTGAAAAATATCTTTAATATTAATTCTGCTAACTGCTGAATATATTGGAAAATAACTACTATTATATGCAAAAGGTCCTAAACATAAATAAGCGCTTGTAGTTGTAATAAGTATAATTATACCTCCAAATATTAATCCCAATATAAAAACTTTATATACATTATTTTTTATAACTGTTTTACTTTTAAAAATCATTGTAAAAATAATAAGTTCTGCAAAAGGAAATGTTATTAGTGTTATTGCTCCATCCATTACAGGCATAAACCCGTCTGACAATATAGGACTTAAATTATTTACATTTACCATAGTTAACATACTGATTACTATAATAATAATAATAGGGTATAAAAATCTTGTAAAAAACTCTGCCCAACGCCCTAAAACTTCTATTCCTTTCTTAACTCCATTAATAACTAAAATAATAAAAACAAATGAAACAACAATTTGTGGTGTAAATTCTAAACCAATTATACTTATAAACATACTATAATTAACTAAAACAAGTGCTGCTAAGTAGAAAGAATAGAATATATAGATTAAACAAAATAATCTTCCAATATAATTACCATATATAATTAATAAAATATCAAACAAATTTTTATTTGGAAATCTAGATAATATCCTACTATATACTATTACAATAAATAAACCTATAATAATACCCATTATTATTGATATCCAAATGTCTCTGTTAGCTTCTTTCCCTATTCCTAATATAATAGAACTGCCTAATATAAATAAAATAATCGTACATATACTCTGACGCGTAGATATTACCGTTTTTTCCATAACAGTCACCATTTCTGTAAAGAAATTTTATTAAATAATCTTTTCGATTATAGAATCTAACATTTTTGAAATTTGTGGTAGCTCTATCCCTATACTATATGAAAACATTAATACAAAGGCTATTGTGAAAAATATTGAATATATAGTAATCTCCTTTTTCTTTTTATTTCTTTTTAAAGGTATTATTTCCACAACTGCTATTATCACAAAAATAATAATAACAATTATTCCATTTAACATAGAATCACCTATCTTATTAGTTATTACTTACATCTTTTTTTCTATTTCTTTTCTTTGATATTAGTTTATTTCTCATATCCATATACCACCACGGTGCTCTAATGTATGCATCTTTTATATTAATTTTATCTTCCATGGAATTCATATTTAACATATAAGGTATTCCAAAGCTTTTAATTGAGAATAAATGCAGGAATAAATGAATCACACCAAAGACATATCCATATAATCCTAGAAAAGATGCTAATAATACAAAAATAATTCGAATGTAAATTGTTGAATTAGCCATCTTAGGAAGCAAAAAATTAGATATACCTGTTATTCCAATCACAATAATCATAGGCTGACTAACTAATCTAGCCTGTACAGCTGCTTCTCCAACTACAAGTGCTCCTACAATACTAATTGCTGAACCACTATATTTAGATATTCTAATACCTGATTCTCTAATTAACTCAAATACTATAATCATAATTAAAGCTTCTAAAAACGTAGGAAAAGGTACCCCTTGTCTAGATTCATAAATACTTAACATTAATTGAGTAGGTATTAATTCTTGATGATAGTTTGTTAACGATATATAAATAGCAGGTACACTAGTAGTAAGAAAAAAAGCTAAATATCTTAATAATCTATTAAATGTAGCATAATAATAATTTTGATAATAATCTTCATCTACTTGAAAATACTCTAAAAAAACAAATGGAGTTGTTATTACAGTAGGTGATCCATTACATATTATAGCTATCCTACCTTCTAATAATTTACCACATACTGTATCAGGCTTTTCGGTTGTTTGAGATGTTTTAAATAAAGACATAGGTTTATCAGAAATAAATTCTTCAATATAACCTGTATCTAATATAGCATCAATATCTATTTTATCTAACCTTCTCTCAACTTCTTGTATAATCTCTTCTTTTGCAATATCTTCTATATAACATATACATACTTTTGTCTTTGTAACTTTTCCTATTTCTCTAAATTTAACTTTTAATTGTTTAGAGATAATCCTTCTTCTAATTAAAGAAATATTAGTATAAATAACTTCATTAAATCCTTCTCTTGGACCTTTTATAACAGTTTCTGAAATTGGCTCTTTAATAGCTCTTGCATTCCATTCTAATGTGTTTAATACTGCTCCTTGAGAAAACCCATCAATAAATAAAATACTTTTTCCTATATAAAGATTATCTACTAATTTTGTGTAATCCTTCAATTTTTCTACTTCATTAACGCTTACTATTTTATCTACAATATAGTCTAAAAACTCAATACTATTTTCATGTTTCTTTATATCCTCACTCATTATAGGCTTTAGTATGTTTTCTGTCATTATTTCATCATTAACCATACTCTTAATATAAATAAGGCAAAATTTTCTTCTACCACTTTCATTTTGAAACCTTCTATAGACAATACTATCATCATCACTAAAATCCTTTTTAAATAAATCAATATTATACTCAATATTTTTATTTAAAGTTATTTCACTCATATTTTTTACACTCCTAATTTTGCTTTGATATTTGCATAATAAGAATCAACAATAGGTAATTATACAATTATCATAACTAGTATTCATCTATTTTTATTGATTGAGATGATAATGCAGTTCTAGTAATATTAACATTAACATTTGTTACAACTGGTATTGTTGGAAATATACTATCCCAATCATCTTGTACTTTTTTCCATTTACTATTATTTTTCCTTTTAATTAAATCTCCAAATCCAAATATATCACTATTATAATCTTTTTGTGCACGAAGTATTACATCTTGTACACCCTTTTCAATTGTTTTAGCTATATGTTCTTCTAATTTTATTCTTTCTTTTTCGCTAGTAATATCTATCTCTTCACTTAATTCGTTAACTGATACGTTACATTCAATATTTATTTTCATACTAATTTTATCATCTTTAAAAACAGGAGTTACTTTTGTATTGCTTTTATATATTTCTACAGATACATGACCTAAATTATTCTCATAAAAATATTCCATTGATAAAGGTTGATTTTTTATTTCATTATCAATAAAAAGATAATATAAAGTTTCATCTTCTGTTAATTTCCCCACCATTTTTGTACCTTTAAATACGGCGATTCCTCCAATGATATGAACTATTTTTTCACCTTCCTTAGTTACTCTAACTAATGGAATAACAGGTTCATATCCTTTTTTAGTTAATTTATCGATAATATTCCATACAGTTATAGATTCAAACGTTCCAATCTTATTTTGATTTTTTAAGGCATCATTTAATTTCATACTAACTACTTCTTCAGATTCTTGAAAAATATCTTCTGCTTTATTATTATCTGTTATTAGTACATGTACATCAGGACGATATTCTACATCTCTCATTGTATAATCTAGTATCTCTCTAATATCCTTTTTTGCTAGTTCTTCACTAATGACAAGTATTTTCATATGAGCTAAATAAGCCCTTTTGCCATTTTTTTCAATAATTTTTCTTATTGCCCGAAAAAAAGTATCCCCCTCATTTTTTAGAATTCTACTTTTTAATTGACCTTTTTCACTTTCAATACCTACAATTTCGTATGTAACATGATATTGACTTTCTGATAATTTTCCCCTTTCTTTCGCTAGAATAATATGCGAATCTATACCAATTCCTAATACAATTTCTACTTGATCTATTTCATTATAATTCCAGCACCCTACTAATAAAGTACAAGTTAAAATATATATTAATATAAGTTTTATTTTTTTCATATATATTCATTCCTTCTATATACTCAAGGCTTAATTTGTTAGTATAATATGTTAACTATAACTTATAATTATTATTCCATATTATGTCTATATTATTCCTTATAAAAAAAGCTAAAAAATGAATATTATCATTTCCTAGCTTTTTAAATAAAATTGTAACATACATGTAGACAAGTACATATAATAAATTAGGACAACATATATTAGACTTAATTGCTAATCAATTACTTTGGCAAGTTTAACTTGTCAGTAAAATCCTCCTCAGAATTGTAAGTAAGGTACAGTTATCTGTACCTTACTTATTTATAAACAGTTCAATAGCACAATAATGATTTATACTATCGTAGTTTATTACCTTATAATTTTGATATTTAACTTCATATTCAATAATAATATCATCTTCTATCTCAAAATCTCCTAAATCAATTAATGTTTTAAATTTTGTTTCTTTTTCTACATGAACTTCATTTTCAGGTATAAATTCACTTATTTCATCAGTATATTCATCAAACCAAAAAGATTTCTTTTTAATTGGTATAATACCAACATCATAATTAATTAAATACTTTAATTTACCCAATATATTTAATTTAGAAGTACGATTAAAATCATTTTTTATTAACTTTTTATCAAGTATATCAATTACTAATTCTATATTTTTTATTTCAACAATTTCATCTTCATAGTTATCAATTTTTAATTTATTTTCAAATTGTATTATTTTCGATATCTTGGTACTCATTTCTTGTTGTTCTATATCTATCTTTATAGTTGAATATTTTTCTCCTACTCCATTAATAAACACTTTTATTTTAAATTCTTCTGTTCCAATAAACTTTTTATTGGGGATATAAGACCAATACCCATTAGTAGTTAATTCCGTTTTTCCATTTTGAGGTTCTTTATCTATTGTACATCGAATCTGATCTCTCGATATATCTTTAATAATAATTCTACCATCTATCCTAGAACCTTGTTTCATTGACAAATAATAATTATGAACTCTTACTTTTTTGTTCAACTTATCACCTCACAAGCACTTTATTTAACTTTATATATTATATGCTTGTTAATAATATAAGTTGTAGATAGATTATATATAATATTTTATGTAATCTAATCTATCAATTGATTTCTAGCATTTATAAGTTTAGAACCAAAAATAATTGATATGATTCCTATAGATATCCCTGTTATAATAGAAATAATACCTATTGTAATTCCTGCTTTACCTGCTCCACTAACTTTTTTGTATAATTTGTCATTATATTGTATCATAATTTTTCTCCTTTCATATTTGATAATTGCAACACTAAGAATTTTATTTTTTTTACTTACAATAAAACCACCTTATTTAATAAATATAATTATAGCATTCTTATTATAGCTATTTCAAGCATCTTTCTATCTTTTAAAAGGGCTAACGCATTAAAATGATGCCTTATAATGCAAAAAAGAACTGTTATATAACAATTCTTTTTTGTAATCTATGTATTTAATCAAAACAAGTATTTTTATTAAATTAATGAAAATGTTATTTTACATTTATCATTGTGCTATACAATGAATGGATCATTTGTGTTTTTTAAATGCCTTTTAATAATTTCTTCGTATCTTTTTATTTTTTCATCTTTATTTACTTCATCAATTATTACTGGTTTCATTTGATAAGGATCTTCTTTTAAATCATATAACAGCCTTTCGGTTTTACACTCTGGGGCATAGCCCTTATGAATAACATATGTATATTTTTTTGTACGTATACCTCTCCAACCATATGCTGTATTATCCAAACCTTGCTTTCTAAATTCACATACAGCCTCGTAAGCACCAGGATAACATCCAATAACCGTATAATCTTCTTCATTATCACAACTTGTCATTAATTGTTTAGATTTATTAGTACCTTCAACAGAATCAGGAATAGAGATATCCATCATACCTAAAAGTGTTGGCATTTGATCCGCACTATCAATAATAACATCATTTTTTGTTGGTTTCATTTTACCCTTCCATCCTATTACAAATGGAATACCAATAGACTCTTCATACCATACATGTTTTGCCATTAAGCCATGAGAACCTAACATATCTCCATGATCAGCTGATAAAACAATAATAGTATCTTCTTCAAGATTCATTGATTTTATTGCATCTAATAATCTTCCAAAATTTTCATCAATACCAGAAACCTCTGCGAAATAATTTTTCTGATCTTTTCTAAGTTCTTCATCACTCATTTCAACATAAGGATGTGTATGAGGTCTTACTTTTCCAGTTATTACATTAGGTCTAAATTCATAGTCCATATCCTCATACATTTGTTTATATTTTTCAGGAACTAAATCATATGGGCTGTGAGGCGGATTATACGATACAAACAGTGCAAAGGATTTATCCTTATCTGCATTTTTAATAAAATCTATTGCTACATCTGTTTCATGCTCAACAGACCATTTGTTAATCTTTATTTGTTCGTGTGTATCCGTCCAATAATGCGGATTCAAATGATTATTATCAGTACCATAAGAATACCAAAAATCAAATCCTTGTCTCCTAGGTCCTGGTGGAGTATATGCATCCCATGCTTTTGCTCCTGAAATTGGATTTTCAGAAATGTTTACTTCTGGATTGTCTAAATGCCATTTGCCTATATATCCAGTTTGATATCCATTATTTTTAAGTACATTACCAATACTATCTTCATCAGGATTCAACTCAATATCTAATCCTACTTTACAATTAGTAAACACTCCAGTAGTTATTGGATATTTTCCAGTAATTAATGATGCTCTATGAGGAGAACATAAAGGACAAACACTTATTGCGTTTTCAACAACAACGTTTTCATTAGCAAATTTATCAATATTAGGCGTAATTACTGGATCCTCTTTCATAAATCCTAAAGCATGTTTTCTCCATTGATCTGCAAACACATATATTAAATTAGGTTTTTTCATTACTTTCACCTTCTTATATAGATTTTTTACCAGTATTTATTCCAATCTTTATAAGCTCTTACTAATGCTTCAAAATAATAATAATCACCAAAAATACAGGATTCATCTACACCACAATCACCGCCTTTATAGTATACACCATGTAATAAAAGCCCATTAGCATCACTATTTATATCAGTTGTATAGTCTGTTATTAATGATTTTAACATCATCTGGGAAGCATTTTTATAATATTCATAATACTCATCAGTTACTGGTAAATACTTAATAAGTTCAAGAAGTCCACATACTGCGATAGCAGCTGCTGAACTATCCCTTTCCTCGTTATCTTTTTCAGTAAAAATTAAATCCCAATAGCAAATACTGTCTTCTGGTAAACGATTAAGATAATAATTTGTAACCTTTTTAGTTAATTCTATTAAATTCCAATCTTTAATATATGAATAGCTAAGTGGAAATCCATATATTCCCCATGCTTGTCCTCTAGCCCAACAAGAATCATCGCTATATCCTTGTTTTGTGTTACCATAGAGTGGTTCTCCTGTTTTAGTATCCATATAGTAAGTATGAAATGATGATGCATCTTCTCTAATTAAATATTTGCTAGCTTGTGCAATATGTTTTGTCGCCATATCTTTATATGATGAATCACCCGTTACATCACTTGCCCAATATAACAATGGTAAATTCATATTACAATCAATAATCATTCTACCTCTTTGTGTAGGGTCGCTTAAATCTCCCCAAGCTTGAATAATTTCAGCTTTATCATAATATCTTGAAGCCAATAACTTAGCTGCTTCTAAAGCAATTTCTTTAGATTCTTCATCTCCTGTAATTTTGTAGGAACTAACGCATGAAAGAGTATATAAAAAACCTAAGTCATGGTGATCAAGCTGTATTCTTTTCTCTAATCTTTCTTTAAAACTTTGTATATGAATCTTAGCAACATTTTTATATTTTTCATCTTCAGTTACTTCATATGCCAACCATAACATACCAGTGAAAAAACTTGCAGTCCAATCAACATTATCAAGTTCACCATAAACTAAATCTTTACTTGAAGCTGTTGGAAATTTATTAGTATATTTATCTAGATTTTGATCTATCTTTGCTAAAACATGATCAATAGCTTTTTTTATATCATTTTTTGTTAGATTAGGTTTCGACTCATATCTGTTAATATTTTTTATTCCTTCATCAATTACTTTATTCATTTTT
The DNA here is from genome assembly GCA_025210235.1 of Vallitalea sp. GTDB lineage: Bacteria > Bacillota > Clostridia > Lachnospirales > Vallitaleaceae > Vallitalea. Next base: position 22,356 of record JAOASG010000057.1, on the reverse strand, counting down.
ATGTCACTCCTTATAATTTAATTATTACTTAAGTAATTGCAAAACTACGTTGATTCTTTAATACAATATGTTGGGTTCCCGTTTCAAATAAGAACTACATATTGTATGTAAAGAATTATATTTTCTAATTTTGCAATTACCTATAATTATTACTTTTATTAAGTTCAAATTCAATTTGCATTGCATCTTGACACATAATTTTAATCTTTGTATTATTATCATCATTTAATACTTTTATTTTATTATCATTACCCTTTATGTTCCAGTTATCTTTTATTACAATTGTAAGTTCAGATGGTTGGCTCTCATTTGATTTCCATTTTCTTGAATAAACACTTACTTCTTTTTGTATTCCTTCACTATTATATTGATCTTCCTCAATACCTGTATACAATCTTAAATCAGGGTCAACTACACTAATAATTAGTTTTTCCTCATTCTCTTTAATCATAACCATACAAGGAGTATCAACACCTAATAAATAACCAACATTAACACTAGTATTTTTTTCAAATAAAGCATACGCTGTTATATTTAGTATATTATCTCTAACAATATGCGCACTAGCATCTTTTTTGATAACATTGTAAATTGGTTTACTACTAGACATTTTTTTAGTAAATTCATTCATTATAGATTTTGTAGCTTTTATAACTATTGCATACTCATATTCACTATTTTTTGGTGCTTTAGAATGATTAATAATGGCTGTAGCAAATAGCCCTTTTGTATCTTCACACGTATCTTGAGCTTTTGAATATTGCTCTTTTCTTAATATATCGACTTGTTGTCCTTTTGGAATATAATATCCATTTTCCACATTATCTAATAGCCACATACTTTCATTACTATTTAATGATTCACTATAAGGCAATTCTTTAATATCCATTCCATTAATACAAATGCTATTTCCCATAGATTTAAGATTATTTTGAAATAACGTTGTATGTGTTTCATGTAAATTATCATCATTACCAATATTTGAACCAAGACATATAATTCGATTATCAAACATAAATACAGATAAATTAACTCTATGACTACCATCATATTTAGCATGTTCATGAAGCTTCATAGCAAACATTCCTTGTTTATTTTGAATATTAAGTGCTCCTGCAAAAGCTTCATCTGATAACAGCATCTCTTCATAACCGCTATATACATCTAAATTTCTTACATCCGACTTTAATTCATCAAAAGGTAATTGAATGGTAGTTGTTCCAGGCCAACGATTCCAATCAAACCCATCTGTAACATAGCCACTATCTTCATTAGTTATAGGATCCCCTTGACTTAATATTTGAATATTTCCATAAGTAATATATCGTCCATATAAATTAGCGCTAACATAAGATTCATGACTCCATAAATACCTACTATGTCCTTTTACACCTACTAACCATTCATCTCTTCTATGTAGAGAAAGGCATGAATAATTCATAGACCAATTTCCATTTGGTATTTTTTCTTCTTTAATATTATTAGCTTCAAACCTTTTCAACTCTTTATTTTTCTCTTCCTTAGAAAGAAGTCTAATATAAGCAGATGCAATTTCTTCATCTACATCCATTTCTCCATTTGGAGTTCCAGCAAGAGCCATATATTTAAACGGAATTGTACTTAACTCTGTATGTTGACCTTTACCTTTTGGATGTCTTGCACATAAACTAACAAGCCAATTTTTTTTATTAGAATATAAACGCATATATAAAAGGGCTTTTTTCATTAAAGCGTGTGCTTCTTCTGACACACTAAATTTCGTACGACTTAAAAAATAGATAACAGGCGTAATTCCCTTCATACCATCAAGTCCATATGCAGGATAATGATTACAATGATGGTAAATACAACCATCTTTTTTCAACGGGCCATATAATCCCTTAGCAGGACTTAATGAATAATCTATCCATTTTTTAAACCAATTCAAATAATGTGCCTTAATATTTTCATCTTCAATAAGCAAAATACTTCCTAACATACCTTGTGATAATGTATTAAGTATATCCATATCACTTGTTGACAACCTTGAATAAACAAAAACTCTATTAAGACCACAATACCAAGCCATAGTTTTTCTAACTATTTCAAGTAACTCTTCTTCTTTAAGATATTCTCTCATTAAAAACATTGCATCATAATAATAACGTATAAGATATCCAAGATGATGTGTTGTTCCTAAACTGCTTCCTTCAATAAATCCTTGGTCTAATAAATGTCTTACAAGATTTATAAACATTTTTCTTATACAAGATTTTTCTTGAGAATTGTCAATATTATGATAGCTGATTGCTAATTCTAGTAAAAAAGTACATGTATCTTGCAGCTTAATTGTTCTTGAATCTATTATAAATTTATCTCTATCAATTAAAGGTATTATAGCAAAATAATATGCTGTATCTATAGAACGTCCTTTAATTAAATTATTTTCGTAATTAATTTTATATTTATCATATCTTTCTTTTAATAAATTACATGTTGTAACATAACTTTTTCGTGTTTCTAAAATATATTCATTGTATCTATTGCTAATAGTATTAATCTCTTCAATTTCTTCTTTCAAACATATACCATCCATTTTTTCATATTGCTTAGAAAAATAAAGTAAATCTAACCAATGCCCATTTGATTTAGTATCAGGATTAACAAAAGGTACTTGGAAATCACTAGTAGGATGTCTAGGATCTATTAAGCTAGCTGTTATCATATTAGTAATATATAATTCACCTGTTGCAATACTTTTTGGTGGAATTATATTTATTTTATTCATTCCTTCTATAGGTTGTCCTTCCATATCTCTATCATATATTACCCAAGCAGTCCTCCAACCACAATAATTTAGTCCAAATTTAAATTCACAACATTTATTTTCATCTTTTAGAAACTGAAATTTCAATGTATCTTTAATAGGCTTTTCATTATATATCCATATAGAAAACGCTGAACGCATTTGATCTTTATTATTTTCTATAAATGGTTTATAACCTAGCATTTTATTGTAAGTTAATGGCTCATTATTATTAAATTCCCAATAAATACTTTCTTTTAAAAACTTAAAATGTTTTTTACTTAAATATAAATCAGAACTGTTTCCACATTTAAAGTGTTCTATTATATCTACATCTTCTATCATTTTATTATTCTCCTAAAACTTATAATATTTAACAACTTGATTTATTAATATTAATATAAGGCACATTACTAAATGATATGTGCCTTATATTATCTTTTTTATTATGCGCACTAGCGCTTTTGATATTATTTAATTATTTACCTATATATCTATCGTAAGCAGTTTGTTGTATTTCAATAAGTTCTTTAACTCCAAAATTCTCTAACGTTTTAATAAAAGAATCATAACCTGAGTTAACATCTTCTCCACCTAAAACCCATTTTTGAGTTGTTTCTTCCAATGATGTTTCAATAGCTACAAATAATTCAGAAAATCTTCTTTTTTCATCTGGAGTATATGGTAATCCACTTGGGAATTGTTCCATGAAATATTTATTTTCTGAATATAATTTAACACCTTCGTAAGCGACAGGATTCATCCATTGTTTTTCGTAGTTAAAATCTTGTTGGAATCCTGTAGCTAATTGACAACCATATTTTCTAATTGCAGCTACTGCACCTTCTTCTGCTTTTAGAACCTTATCTGTAAAAATAGGTTTTCCATCTTGCATTGTATATGTATCGTCTTCAATACCAAAATTCATTAACCTTCTACCTTCTTCTGTAAAGAAGAAATCGAAATATTTAATTGTTTCAACTGGATGTTTATTTGTACTTGCAATTCCCCATCCACTCCAGTGTAATCTACTTCTTAAAGATCTTTCTTTAATTTCTCCATTAACATTAGCAGGAGGTGCAAATGGCACAAATTTAAATCCTTCAATATCTACTTTTCCATTATATCCTGAAGTACTTCCAAACCAATCATGTGTCATACCCCCAAGGTTTTCTTTTAATGCATAATCCCTTGCAGTTTTTCCACGAGTATAAATTTCTTTGTCAATTAATCCTTCCTCGTACCATTTAGCTAAATTAACATAAGCATCTTTAAATTCTTTTTCATAAGGTCCAAACTTAACAACCCCATCTTCAACATACCATAAGTTACTTGCTCCAACATGAGCTCCCCATAGAAGCGCAAAATCAGCTAAACGGTTTCTGTTAGTACCTCTAGTAAAAAATGGTATTTCATCTTGTTTCTTGTTACCATTTGGGTCTTGATCTCTAAATGCTACTAATACATCATGAAGTTCATCTATAGTTTTTGGTTGCTCTAATCCTAATTTATCTAACCAATCTTGTCTTATAAACCAAGCTTCTGCTGCTTCACCATCTGGAATATATGGAATATGATATATTTTTCCATCTGAAGCTGTGGCATGTTTCTTAATATCAGGATGAGCTTCAAAAAAAGCTTTAATATTAGGTGCATGTTCATTAATTAAATCATCTAATTCAGTAAAAGCACCATCTAATGCTAGTTCTTGAATTTTAACTCTATCCCATGCTACGATATCTGCCAAATCACCTGATACAACCATTAGATTAAATGCCTCTTTATTTTTTGATGAGCTTTGTGAAACAACCCCTTTTAGACTAATATTTGTCATTTCAGCAGCTTTTTTGAATACTGCATAGTCATCTTTAAAAGGTGTCTGAATAAATTGAAAGATAGATAATGTAATTGGTTTTTCACTACATAAAAATTTATTATCTTCTTGTTTTTCATTTTCTTTTGCATCTTTGTTTTCTTTACTATTATTATCTTCTGCTTTAATGTTTTCCCCACCTGTATTAGTCTTTTCCTTATCACCACAACCTGTAAAAACAGATAGAGTAAGTAGTGCAACTAATAACAAACTTATAAATTTTTTCATATTAAGTCTCCTTTTACTTATATTTATTTTTTTATTTAAAGCTACTACATTAAATGTATATAGCTAAAAATCATTCTTTTACCGCTCCTAACATTACTCCTTCAGTAAAGTACTTTTGTACATAAGGATATATTAAAAGCATTGGAATGACAGAAATAACAATAGTACTATAAATTATTGTTTCTGCCGAATAATTAGTAGAAATATCCATTCCTTCAACTGTTTCTGCTATTTTTGCTTCTACAATCATTTTTTTCAGCATAACTTGTAAAGGAATTTTACTATTATCTCTAAGAATAATCATATTCCAAAAATACCCATTCCATCTAGTAACTGCATAAAACAAACCAATAGTTGCTAAACCAGCTTTTGAAAGTGGTAAATATATTTTTGTTAAAATAAAAAATTCTGATGCACCGTCAACTTTTGCTGCCTCTTCAAGAGAACCTGGTATAGAACTAAAAAATGTTCTAAGCAATAACATATTAAAAGGTGTCATTGCAAATGCAATAATAACTGCAAATCTTGTATTAAGTAAATTAAGTTCTTTTAAATTTAAATAGAAAGGTATCATACCTGCTGTAAACCACATTGATAATAAAAAGAAAAATGTAAATCCTTTTAATCCTGGTAACCTTTTCTTAGATAATGGATATGCGGCTGAAATAGTAACAAATAAGTTTACAGCTGTACCAACAACCGTAATAAATATTGAGTTAGCATATCCTATCCAAATATTAGGATCTTTTAAGATATTTTTATACGCTACAAAAGTAATATCTTTTGGCAATAACAATACTTTCCCTGTAATTACTGCATCAGATGAACTAATTGATGCCGCAAGTACATATAATAATGGATATACGGTTATGAATCCTATTAACGATAGTAAAATATAATTAAATACTGAAAATCTTTTTTCTGCTTTACTTTGCCTCATCTATTCCACCTCCTACTACCACAATGATGTATCTGATAATTTTCTACTTATTTTATTTGCAAAAACAACTAAAAGTAAAGATATTACTGAGTTAAACAAACCAACCGCTGTGGCATAATCAAATTGTGAGTTCTCTATTCCCATTCTATATACATATGTACTAATTACATCAGCTGTTTTATAAGTAACAGGTTGATATAATAAAATAATTGATTCAAAACCAACTGTCAACATTTTCCCTATTTTTAGAATTAATAAAATTATAATTGTTGGCATTATTCCTGGTATAGTAACATTTATAATTCTTTTTAACTTTCCTGCTCCATCTACATATGCAGCCTCATATAACTGAGGATCAATACCTGCTAGTGCAGCTATATATACAATCGCATTAAATCCTGCTTCTTTCCATATATTCATACTTATATAAATACTTCTAAAATATTGTGGTTTAGTAAGGAAATATATTTTTTCCCCTCCAAATTTTTCAATGATTAAATTAATTAACCCTGATGATGGTGAAAGAAAATTAACAACAATACCTGCAATAACAACTATTGATACAAAGTGTGGTAAATACGTTAATGTTTGTACCGTTTTTTTAAATTTTGTATTTTTAACTTCATTTAATAACAGTGCTAATATTATAGGTATTGGAAATCCAATTAATAATCCATATATATTTATTAGAAACGTGTTTTTTAAAGTTTTAAAAAAGAAAGGACTATTAATAAAAGTACTAAAGTGTTTAAATCCTACCCACTTACTAGCAGCAACACCTTTAAAAATATTGTAATCTTTAAAAGCTATTTGCAACCCTAACATTGGCTTATACACAAAGAAAATATAAAATAATATACTTGGAATTAACATAATAAGTAATTCTTTATTTTTTGATATTTTCTTCATGCATATAGATAACTTATTTTCTTTTGACATTGTGTTACTTTGTTTTAAAGTCATTGTAGCTTTATTCATATGCATACCTCCTATGTGGGTATAATCGTATCATGATATAAACATCAAGTAAATTATCAAAAATTAATATTAGCACCAAGATTTTAAATATCATTATTTTTTATACTATAATCTTCATTTTTTAAATACTTTTTTTGCAACAATCCCCTTTTTATCAATATGTACGCTTACCCATTTAAAAAAAGGTAATAAATTTTACACATAACAATACATAAAAAATAAGCCCCAAAAATTCTAGGCTTATTATTATTAACATCTTATTCTTTTACATAATGGAAGTCAGTTACATTTATTTATATACTTTCCTGGTGAGACTCCTTCATATTTTTTAAACAGTCTTAGGAATGTGTTTACACTATTAAATCCAACTGCTGTAGCCAAATCAACATTTTTAATATTGGTTTCTTGTTTAATAATTATTTTAGCTTGATTGATTCTATACATATTTAGATAGTCTTTAAAATTATATCCGTGTTCTTTTTTGAATAACATACTTACATATGCTGGAGTAATAGAAAAATATTCTGCGATGTCATTTAATGAAATATCCATCATATAATTATTATGTATATATTCAAGAATACGATTTGCTAACTTATCATTTTCATGTGATTCACAAACTGTAATGTTTTCCAATAATGTACCAAACATACAATTAACCTTTTCTCGGAATATGTCATTTTGAATTGAATTTTTTAGTTCTAAATATACCATTGACCCTTCTTCGTATACATCTTCTACTGACTTATTTATTTGATTCAATACTCTATTAATAGTTCCAGTAATTGCAAAAGCTAATAACGAAAGTGCTTCATTAGTTATATTTCTATTATTAAAATTCTCATCTAATAAATGTCTTAAAACCATTTTTGCTTCCTCTTTTTTACCTATAAGAATATAGTTAATTAAATTTTGTTCTATATCAAGAGGGTAGTAATATGTAGTTTTTTTAATATTTTTTATGTTATCTTCCTCAATAAATACCATGCCAGAAACTAATCTTCTATATTCTAGGTTATTAAGTGCATCACTAAAACTTTGACCAATATTTGTTATAGAAGTCACATCTTTTCCTAATGATGCAATAATATCAATATCATATTGTTCTTTAACATTCGATAATATTTCTGACATTAATTTCTTTGCTTCATCTTTATCTTTTTTTAGAATAATTAATACATCTCTTCCATTATTCACTTGAAGTAGCTGATAATGTTTTATATCTTTAAAAGATTCATTTATTATTTCTCTTATTTGAGTTCTTATAGTTATAATTTCTTCTTCCAGATGTTTTTGTTGCAAATCTATTATATTAACATATTCAAGAACAATTACATTTACATTCTCATTAAATATAATTAAATCATGTTTTTCTAAATCGCTGTCTAATATATTATTTCTATTTAATCCATATAATAAATCTCTTAAAAATTTAATTTTTAATGGTAATCTATTGTTTAAAGTAATCTCTTTTAACTTTTCATTAGCAATACGCATTTTATTTGACGACCTACTTATAATTTCAAATTCATCGTATACCTCTTCTGAAATATCTTCATCAAATTGTTGCATAACTTTATAAATAGGCTCATAAGTCTTTTTAGTAACAAAAAACGCAATAATTGTTCCTATAATCATTAGTATAATATAAACAATGCTACTTTCCTTAATAAATTCAAAAATCAAATCCGAGTGTATAGTATCAGAAATAATATAATAATAATTCCATCCAATAATTTCAGACTTTGTTGAATAAACCTTATACCCATTAATATTAATAGTATCTATTCCTGGATTATTAAGCAAACTATCTTCTATCATGTTTAATTGACTTTCATCTAGACCATTATTTCTTGAAGCTAATATATCTTTATTAGATAGTATATATAAAGCTCCTTTTTCATTACCCTTTAATTTAGGTATCATTATATCTTTATAAAAAGTTAAATATGCAATTAATTCATTATTATTGGTAAATTTTTGTCCCCCAATAAGTGTTATGTATTTACCATTGTTAACATAATAATCTGAACTACTTGTAATCGTATAAAAATCATTTTTATTATAATTATTCATTTGTTCATAAAGTTCATCTTGATTATCAAAATTAAACTTCATTGCTTTATAAAATCTTTTTTCCTCAATAGTTCCATTACTTGTTATAACAAGAGAACTGTTCTTTTTACCAACTCCAATAGATACTCCTAAGTTATCAAAAGGAGCTAAACTATATGTTATTTGGTCATATATTCTACTAATATTTAAATAATTTAATTTATCATTAATAATAAATTGTATCAAATCACTATTACTAAGTAATTGTTTCATTAGTCCCTTTGCCACGTCTAGGGATTGATCAATTTTATCACTTACTTGGCTTAGATATGTTTGTTTTTGAATATTTCTCTGTTTCTTATTAAATCCTTCTACATTAACAAAAAAAATGGTAACTGCAACTATTGTATAAATTAAAATTATTGAAAAGTAAGTTAAAAATAATTTTCTGTAGAATATCTTATGTCTCATATTATTCTTCTCCTAATTAAGTACTTGCAAACCATATATAAGTATAAAAGATATCTTTAATACAGTCAATATTATTATAGAATCCCCTAAAAAATTGATTTAACTAATCAAATAAAAAATGCATATCTATAAGCTTATATAATCCTATCACTATAGCTAGGACTATTTTAAGCTTTATATAGTATGCATTCCTAAAACTTGAAGTTATAAAATCTTTACTATCACATTATATTAAATATGTAACATATTATCTTGCTAACCATCCACCATCAACTGCTAATGTATAACCATTTACATAAGAACCTGCATCTGATGATAAGAAAACAACAGGACCAGCTAAATCTTCTGGCAATCCCCATCTATTAGCAGGAATTCTATCAAGAATTTCTTTACTACGTTTTTCATCTGCTCTTAAAGGAGCTGTATTAGCTGTAGCCATATAACCTGGAGCAATTGCATTTACATTAATATTATGTTTTGCCCATTCATTTGCCATTAATTTAGTAATACCCATTACTCCACTTTTACTTGCTGTATAGGATGGAACTCTAATTCCTCCTTGGAATGAAAGCATTGAAGCAATGTTTACAATCTTTCCACCATTACCTTGCTTTACAAATTGATTAGCTACTGCTTGACTTAAGAAAAATACTGTTTTTAAATTAATATTTATTACATCATCCCAGTCTTTTTCAGAAAAATCTAAAGCATCTTCTCTACGGATAATACCTGCATTATTAACTAAAATATCTATTTTGCCAAAAGTTTCTACAGCTTTATTAATAATATCTTCTACAGGTTCAATAGATAATAAATTAGCTTGTATTTGTAAGTATTTTCTTCCTAAAGCTTCTACTTTTTCTTTAGTTTCTGGTGAGGCAACATAATCAACTCCAACGATATCCGCTCCTGCTTTTGCTAAACCTAAAACCATTCCTTGTCCAAGACCTGTACTACAACCTGTTACTATTGCAACTTTACCTTCTAAACTAAAATTATTTAAATTCATATTTGCACCACCTTAATTATTTTAAATCTTTCATATCTACATGATCCATATCAGTAAATGTTTGGTTTTCCCCAACCATTCCCCAAATAAATGAATATGAAGTTGTTCCTACTCCAGAATGAATTGACCAACTTGGAGAAATAATTGCTTCTTCATTTCTCATAACTACATGTCTTGTTTCACTAGGTTCTCCCATTAAGTGAAAAACAACTTGATCTTCTGGAATGTCAAAATAGAAATATACTTCCATACGTCTTTCATGAGTATGGCATGGCATAGTATTCCATACATTTCCTTCTTTTAACTCAGTTAATCCCATTAATAATTGACATGTATCTAATACATCTGGGTGAATATATTGATTAATTGTTCTTACGTTTAATAATTTAGGATCACCTAATTCAACTTTTTTAGCTTTTGTTATATCAATATGTTTATTAGGATAAGTCTTATGAGCTGGTGCACTATTACAATAGAACTTAGCTGGTGCATTACAATCATCACTTTTAAATACTACTGATTTAGCACCCTTACCTACATATAATCCATCTCTTGAGTTTAAAGTATATACTTCTCCATCAACTGTAACAGTACCTTTACTGCCTACATTAATTATTCCCAACTCTCTTCTTTCTAAGAAATAATCTGTTCCTAGATTCTTCATAGTATCTAGATCTTGATCTAAATCTATTGCATTTTCTCCAGGGCATGCTCCAATTGTAATAATTCTATCAATATGGCTATATACTCTTTTAATTTTGTCAGCAACAAATAACTCTTGAATTAAAAAATCATTTCTAATTCTGTCTGTTGTATAATGTTTTGCATCTCTAGAATTTACGCCTTCTCTAATCTCCATTATTATCCTCCTTAATTTCACTATATGAAACTCAATTTCATTTTATGCTTATATTATATCTAATTGCTTATAATAAATCAAGTTGTTTTTCAATTATTGATATTAAGTTTCACTATGTGAAACAATATGCTTTTTGTGATTTTTTATTTTTACTATGTTATGAAGAAAATGGGTAACCCATTCTATGAGAAATTTTACTAGCTATTACTTTAATTTGTTTAATAATATCTGCTTCATCATCAAATAAAAAAGTTTTGTTCTCTCCAGCAGTGCTTATTGCGGCAATAATTTGTCCCCTATAATCATAAATTGGTACTGCTATACAAAAAATCCCTTTTTCATGTTCTTCATTATCTATAGCAAATCCTTTCATTTTTGCAATTTTTATTTCTTCTAAAACTGCTTCTGGGGTTAATAATGTTTTGTTAGTATATTCTTTCATTGGTATCATACTTAGTATTTTTAATATCTCATCGTCATTTTTATCAATTAGTAAGGCTTTTCCTACCGCTGAACAATATACAGGTATTCTTCTTCCAATTTGAGAATACATTCTCATATAATGTACGTTGTTTATTTTCTCTATATATATTGCTTCACCATTATGGTATGTAGCTAATTGAGATGGTTGTTTTAGCGTTTCCGTTAACCTTCTTAAATACGGTGATGCTTCTGTTTTAAGTTCAATATTATTTAATCTTATACTACTTATTTCCACTAGCTTTAAACCAATTGTATATACTCCAGTAGATTTATTTCTTTCAACAAAACCTCTTGATAATAATGTCATTAACAATCTATGAACAGTACTTTTATTCAAACCTAATTGATTTTGTATTTGAACAGCTGTCATTGGTTTTTCAGCTAAAGTTTCAAGAACTATTAACGCCCTATCAACTGTTTGTAATTTGGAATCGTTCATGTTTTTTCCTCCATTTATAATATTTCTTGTCTTTTGTAATTTACTTTATTTCGTTAGCAATCCAAACTTACATAAATAAATATACATTATAAGTTATTTTGATTTTACCATATATTTAAAACTAGTAAAATAAAAATTTATTTTTTACTACTAGTAACTCTTTGTCCTATGGTTTCATATATTGTACTAAGTTAATTAATAGGTGGTGACTTTGTGTACGATAAAAAAACATCATACATTAGGCTACTTCATGCATCTCCAAACGCACCTGCTGTAGATGTATATGCAAATGGTGACAATTTATTAGCCGATAATTTATCTTATGGAGAATTTACCCCATATCTTCCTGTTATGCCCGGAACTTATACAATAGATATATTCCCTGCAAACAACTCAGATATGCCTATTTTTACAAAAACAATAGAAATTCCAGAGAAAATTATTGCCACTGTAGCAGTTATTGGTGAATTACCAAACATTGAACTCTTTATAGTCAATGATCCAAAAGAGCCATTAAAGCCAAATTCAAGCAAGTTGAGATTTATTAATATTTCTCCTGACTCTCCTGCACTTAACGTAATTCAACCAGACGGTTCTACATTATTTAGAGATGTTAGTTATAAAGGTATAACTGATTATATGTCAATTTCTCCAGAAACTTATACTATACAATTAGTTACAACTGACGATAATAAACCTGTTTTATATGTACCAAATATAAGATTGCTTCCAGATGCTTTTTATTCATTCTATACCATAGGTTTATTAGAAGGAGATCCATATCTTCAAATGTTAATACCTCTAGACGGAAATTCTTATATAGAAACATAAATTTCCTACGAAAAAATATGAAGCTTCCGCGGATAATGGTATAGGGTAATATTCCGTCAGCAGATTAAACGTCCATGGCTTGCTGCTCCATATTACCCTATACCATATCCGCTAGGCTCATTGCTTTCATTCTAGTTGGTAATTTAGAGCAAAGATTTTTCTTATAAAATAAGCAATAAAAAAATGTAATAATCACACTTTTTATTGCCTATTTAAATCACCATAATTATATAATTTTGTTAACAACAAAATTATCTTCAACTAATCCCCAATTCTGTGGAGATTCATTTGCTAAAACCCAGTAAAAAAATCCTCTAAGTCCTAACTCTTTAACTAGATTTAATTTAGCTTGAATACTTCTTGCATCATCAAACCATACCTCATGTTCTTTTCCTTCTTCATCTGTATATCGAAAATAAGGTGCTTGTGCTTCTTTATCATATCTAATTTCTTGATTATATTTATCTGCTATTGCCACAGCATCTTTAAATCCAATAGATTTAGCAAATTTACCACCTTTTACAAAAGGTAATGTCCAATCATATCCATATAGAGGCATGCCCATCATAATTTTATCCCTTGGAACATTTTCAATAGCATAATTCATTACTTTTCTAACTTCATTTAATGGTGAAACTGCTCTTGGTGGGCCTCCTGACCATCCCCATTCATATGTCATAAAGAATATGAAGTCTACTATTTCACCTATTTCTTTATAATCATGCCCTTCATATAGTACTCCAACTTGATCGTCTTTAATTTTAGGTGCTAGAGCTACAGTTAGTATATATCGTTCATCTTCTTCTTTTAATCTATTCTTTGCTTTTTTCAGAAAATCAATGTATGGCTGTCTATTCTCTGCTCCTAAATATTCAAAGTCAAAATCCAGCCCTAAATAACCCTTTTCTTTCATTATTGCTATAGCTTCATCTAATAACTTATCTTGCAATGCTTCATCATTTAAAATTTTCGTTGCAACATCAACACTAAATTGCCCTTCCGTAAAATTAGTTAGTACCATTAATGGTGCTACTCTTTTGCTATAGGCAGCACTTATTATTGGTTCATCACCTTCTAACGGAACTATTGTTCCATCTTCATTTACATGATAACTAAATATATTAACATACGTTAAATTATCCCCAACATCTTCTACAATAGAAGCTGAATCATCTCCTGTTATTGCAGGATCAATATAAGCTGCTACCTCAACAATTCGTTTAGGTTCACTAGGTATAAAAAGCCTCATACCCACTTGTAAATCCATTGGACTTATGAATCCATTTGCTCTTTGTATTAAGTAAACTGGTACATTATATTTTTTACTTAGTGAATACAAACTATCTCCTGGACGTATAACATGTATTGTTCCTTCAGTAGGAATTAATAAAGTTTGCCCCACAACAAGGTTATCAAAATCTTCTAATTGGTTAACTTCAATTATATCATTAACAGGTACATTATAAGACCTTGCTATAGCAAAGAGTGATTCTCCAGGGCTTACAACATGTATTTGCATACAATCTATCCTTTTTTTTCTTTTAATAAATTATATTCATTACATTCATTAATAGTTATAAATTTTCAAATCTTGAATTAAATATTTATTAAATCCTTTACTACTTCAGAAGCAATTATTAGTCCCACAACAGAAGGAACAAAAGCAATACTTCCTGGTGTTTGTCTTTTTATTTTATTTGTATTAGAATCTACTTCATTATCTTCATAAACACTAATAGGTTTTATTGGCTTTTCTTTTGAATAAACCACTTTTAGATTATCTATTTCTCTATTTCTTAATTCTTTTCTAATAACCTTTGCCAAAGGACATACTGAAGTATCAAAGATATCAGCTACTTCAAACATAGCAGGATTAAGCTTATTTCCAGCGCCCATACTACTAATAATAGGGATATTTTTTTTCTTACACCTTTCAATTAAGTCAAGTTTAGAAGATACCATATCTATAGCATCAACTACATATGAATAATCATCTAATAGTAACCTACCAGCACTTTCACTAGTATACAATTCTTTATAAGTTATTACTTCAACTTTCTCATTAATAGATAAAATACGTTCTTTCATTACCTCTACCTTAGCTCGTCCTATAGTATTTTTTGTAGCATGTAACTGACGGTTAAGATTAGTTAGGCATATATCATCATCATCTACCAAAACGATTTTACCAATCCCACTTCTTACCAGCCCTTCAATTACATATGTCCCTACTCCACCAACTCCAAATACAGCTACCTTACTATTTTTTAGTTTTTCTAATCCTTCTGTTCCTATTAACATTTCTGTTCTAGAAAATTCATGTATCATTATTTAGCACCTCTTAATTCTTTCTTGTCATTTAATCTATTTTTTTCTTTTGTGTCTAATTAGCCTAGCAAATGGGTATTTATTTATGGAAGTTTTATTTATAAATGATTCGCTAGACTTACTTAATGAATGGAAATGAAATTTTCCGTAAAAAAAACACGACGTTTTTTTAGCTCATCTGAAGCACGGACGCTGAATATGAGCGTTAGGAAAATTTCATTGTAATGAATTTAGTAAGTCTCGAAGAATTTATCCTAAAACTGGAATAAATAAATACCCATTGGCGGATGAAACTTTTCTCTCACCTATAAACCAGAAAAATTTATCCGCTTTTTTCTATATTCCTATTATCCCCGTAAACATACTCCATAATATCTGAATAGTTTTTCTCAGATAAATACACTGTATCAAAATCATATTTACATTGTATTCCTTTTTGTTCTATATCCATTAATAAATCTTGGTAGGAAAAGTAAAATGTTTTTTCGCATACTTTATATTTTGCATAGTCACTAATATCAATTGCATAATTATCACATAAACAATCAACTATTTTAAAAAAGAATTTTTTTACTAATGTTTCTCTAATCTTAATCAAACTATAAAATACATTAATACTATTATCTTGCATATATTTAGAATATCTAGGTTTTAAATCACGAATGTCTTCTGTCTTATAAAACAATTTTATTTCAAATAAATCTGTTTCAAGCAACACTACTATCGGTTTGATATCTAGGTATTTATCCGTGCATAAAGTTACTTTTCCCATAACATCACCTTCCATTTAAATATATCACATAATATAATTATTATATCATAATAAACGGGTAAAAAACTTGAAATATAATGTAACTTTTAGGCATATAAAACATCATTTAAATCAGCCTACATACATAGAATTATGAGCACAATGAATTATTAATATTTGATTAAAAAAACAACGAAATCTATATTTAATATTGGTTTATTATTACAATATATAGTATCACTATTTAATTTTAATCACAATATGTTGTTTTTTTATCTATTTATAATATTAAATGAAACTTAACAATTAAAATTCATAAGCACTAAATATTCTTTTTAATATAGTAAAATTATACAAAAAGTGATATACTTTTTAATGATTAGTATCAAGGGAAAATAAGGAAATTTAGCGTTTCCTAAATATTTATGAGAGGAGGAGTTTATGAATAATATAATACAAATTAAAAACCTAAGAAAAGTATATAGAATGGGAAATGAACGTGTTGTCGCCCTTGACAATATTAATCTAGATATAAATAAAGGGGAATGCTGTTGTATATTGGGTACTTCTGGTTCAGGAAAGTCAACTTTACTTAATATGATTGCCGGACTAGAAAAACCTACTAAAGGACAAATCTCAATTAAAGGTAATCGTATTGATAAAATGAATGAAAAGCAAGTTACCAAATTTCGTCAACAAAATGTTGGTTTTGTTTTTCAATCTTATAATCTATTACCTAATCTAACAGCTCTAGAAAACGTAGCAATGCCCATGATTTTTGCAGGTATTTCTAAAAAGAAACGAGAAAAAGAAGCTAAAAAAATGTTAGCGGCAGTAGGTCTAGAAGATAGACTTCATCATAGACCTTCACAAATGAGTGGAGGTCAACAGCAAAGGGTAAGTATTGCAAGAGCTTTTGTTGGTACTCCAGAAATTGTATTTGCAGATGAACCTACAGGTAATCTTGATACTAAAACTACTATGGAGGTTATGGAACTAATCACTAAAATAACCCAAAAAAATAATCAAACATTAATTATAGTAACACATGATGTAGAAACTTCCGTATATGCTAATCGAGTTATTCATGTAAGAGATGGTCTAATAGAAAAAATAGATGTAAATGAAAAAAATGAAATTGAAATTAAACAGGAGGCTTAATAATGAAACGATTTAAATTTTTAATATATATTTGTGCTTTGGCTGTTTGCCTGAGTATAGGAGGGATAGATGCTTCTGCTGCTGGAGAAGTAAAATTAGCTAATGATATTCTTGTAGAATCTTTTTCTACAGGTGGCAAGACTATTAGTGAGGGTACTGAATTTAATTTAGATGTTACTTTTACAAAAACTGAAACAAATGCAAAAGTACAAATTGATCCAGGTAGCTTTATAGTTAAAGGTCAAGGATTAGTTGTAAACCTTCAAAAAAATATGACTATTCCAATGAAATGCTCAGGAACAAACAATGTAATAACTTTAACTTGTAGTTATGTTAACGGTAGTGGTGACACAATACAATCCGTAAACAAAATCACCATTGATATGGTAAAATACAGTGATAGTGGTAGTTCATCAGCTCCAACTAACACTAAAAAATACAAACCAGAATTAATCATTGAGAATCAAGATATCCCAACAGTTAGAACTGGTTCAACTTTAGATTTAGACTTAAAAGTAAGAAATGCTGGTTCACATACAGCAAAAGATATTACTGTTGAATTCATTCCACCAACTGATGAAGGTTTTATATATGAAACAAACACTATTAGTTTAATAGATAAAATTCAACAATTAAAGAAAACAGAAACATCAGATTTACATTATTCTTTCAAAGTAAAAGATGCTACTCAACCAAAAACATATGAATGCCAATTAAAATATACTTATTATAATTTATATGGAGACCTTACAGAAAAAACTCAAAAAATATACATAAAAGTAAAAAAAGGCTTCCCAGCTATTGATTTAAACATAACAGATGTTAGTTATAATCCAGCAGTTATTGAAGCTGGCAAAGAAGTTGAACTTAGCTTTTTAGTTAATAATAACAACGGTCTATCAAGTGTTTCTTCTATAGATGTTACATTAGAAGGACTTAACAAAGGATTTACTTTATCAAATGGTATTAATAGTAGAACTATACGTAATTTACAACCAGATTCAGAAGGATCAAAAGTAACTTTCAACTTATTTGCTTCAACAGAATTAAAAAAAGGAAGTTATCCACTAAAAGCTGTTCTTAAATACAATGATACTTCTAACAAAGAACAAAAAGTAGAAAAAGAAATTTACTTATTAGTAAATAATGGTAAAAGTGCTGATGTTTCTATTCAGAATTTAGTAGCTCCAGAAGGACAAATACCAGTTAATCAGTCATTTGATGTGTCTTTTGATATTGTTAATAATGGAACTATAAAAGCAGAAGATTTAATAGTAACAGCAAAAGGCGAAGATCAAATTGTGCCAATGTCACAAAACATTCAAATTGTTAATGAATTAGAAAAAGGCGCTACTAAAAAACTAATTTTTAAATTCCAACCAATAGAAGAAGCCAAAACAAAAAGTTATATGATTAATATTGAAGTAAAAGGAAAAACAGAAGAAGATTTTGCAACAATCACTCAATATGTAGGTGTATATGTTAAAGGTAAGAAAGAAGAAGACACAGATGAAAACAACACAAGTAAACCTATCATAATCATAGATAATTTTAAAATGGATCCTAAAATCTCTGATGCTGGAAAGAAATTTGACCTTGATCTATCTTTCAAAAACACTCATGATAGTAAAAAAGTTCAAAATATAAAGATATCTTTAGGAGCAGAACAAAATAATGACGATGATAAAGCAAAATCAGGTAGTGTATTTACTCCAGATGGAACAAGTAGTACATTTTTCATTAAAGAAATAGCACCTGGACAATCAATCGGAAAACAATTAAAAATATTCACAATACCATTTGCTGCATCAAAAGTACATAAATTAAATATTGAAATATATTACGAGTATGAAAGTGAAAAAGGATTACTTACTGAAACAATTCAAGATTCTATACCTATTACTGTTGTTCAACCTTCAAGTTTTATTACTAGTGATATAAAAATACCTCAATCAATGTTTGTAGGCGAACCAACTGACATAGAATTTGAAATAAGTAATACTGGAAGAACTTCTTTAGATAATTTCACTGTTATAGTAGAAGGATTTGGCTCAGATAATAGCAGAACTTATTTAGGTAATTTAACTACAGGTGATACTACTTACTACTCCAATTCAATATTTGCAGAACAAGAAGGCGAAATAAAAGGTTCATTAGTATTTTCTTATTCAAAACCAAATGGAGAAACTGAGGAAGTTAGAAAAGAAATTAAAACAATGGCAGAACAAATGAACTACGGACCAAGCGAAGGCGAAATGAATCCAAAAGATTTTGAACAAATGATGCCTCATAAAAAGAAATCTAATAAAAAATTAATAATCATAATTGTTTCTGTTGCAGTTGTTGCAATTATAGTAATAATAGTTATCGTTAGAAAAAAAATTAAAAAGAAGAAGGAATTGAGCTTCGATGAATAGATTAGATTTAATAAGGATGGGACTGAAAAATTTATTTAGAAGAAAACTTCGAACCTTTCTAACAACCCTCGGCATTATAATAGGGACAATTTCAATAGTACTTATGGTATCTCTAGGCTTAGGTATGCAAGTAAATATGGAAAAACATATGAGTAGAATAAGTAATATAAATATTGTTACCGTATACCCTGCTGGCGGAAACAACCATCATAGAAGATTTGGCGGAGGTATGTCAATTATGGAATCATCCTCCAAAAATGATAATGCTGGCTCTGCAAACAAAAAAGATACTATTGAAAACAGTGATATCACTGCATTTAAACAAATTGAAGGTGTAGAAGCTGTATCTCCAATTATTGAGCATAACGTTTCACTAACATCTAAACCATTAGTTAATGACTATGTAAATATAATTGGTATGAATCTAGAAATGTTAAATAAATATGGACTTAAAATTGATCAAGGTCGTATGATTACAGAAGAAGATAAAAATGCTCTTATTCTAGGCACGGGTCTTTTATATGATTTTCGTAATCCTAAAAAACGTCGTGATTATAATTGGTGGGAAGATCAGATTGATCCTGAAACTGGAGAAAGGAAACCTCCTTCATTTAACCCTCTAGATAAAAACCTCAAATTATCTTTTGATAGAAATCATGGTTATAGTAGATATGATAGACAACAAAAAAAAGAGAAAAAAGCTCCACCAACAAATGTAAGTGTTGTAGGAATAATACCTGAAGGTAGAAATAGTTATAGTGCATATATGGAAATTAATCAATTAATGGCATTAAAAGTAAAATATGACAAAATAACAGCTTACAAAGATTATGATGGAAAAAAACCTAAGGACACAGGATTTGAAAAAGTATACGTATATGTTCCTAAGCGTAAAAAAATACCAAATATTCAAAAAGAATTACAGAAATTAGGTTTTCAAACAGAAAGTGATTCTGATTGGTTAAAAGAACGAGAATCCATGAATAAAACTATTCAATTAGTATTTGGAGCTATTGGCGGTATTGCACTTTTAGTTGCGGCTATTGGTATTACTAACACAATGGTAATGGCTATTTATGAAAGAAGAAAAGAAATAGGTGTTATGAAAGTAATCGGCTCATCTATAAGGGATATTAAAAAACTATTTCTTTTCGAATCAGCTACTATAGGATTATTAGGTGGAACATTAGGAATAATAATAAGTCTCACGTTATCAAGTATAATGAATAAAATGCAAAATACTGCATTGTTAGAATTCTTACATATTTATGGTAGCGGTGAAGAAAATCCTGCTATATTTATAATCCCTGTATGGCTAATTGTTTTTGCATTACTATTTACATCTTTAATAGGACTTATATCAGGTTATTTACCAGCTCGTAAAGCTATGAAATTAAGTGCACTAGAAGCAATAAAAACAGAATAATTACTACTTAGAGTAAAAGCCTTAGTCAATGGATATCATTATATATCCATTGACTTATTTTATTTCTTGATTTATTATAATTATTACATATAAATTCTATTTAATTGCCAAATAATATAACTTTTTTATAAGATAAAATAAGAATTAAATTAGTAGTTTCGCAATTACCTAACTAAATTCTACCAAAATAAGGAGATATTATGTATACTATAGAAGAAATAAATATAAATAAGATGATTGTTCATATACTTGATTCTAGTTTGAGTATTCCTGTTATTTCTATGGAGGAAATGGAAAGTAGTTATGAAATAAAAGAGTTTTTCGCAAATCATATTATAAAGACCCTTAATGATGACACAATAAAAAAATGTGAATTTAATACTGATTATAATATGGTCTATACATATATTAAAGAATTTTCTACATCAGAAGATAAATTTGTAGAAATGTCTATAAATATTGCTAATCAGTTGTTTTCTATAATGTCTTGTAATGTAGATATACCATCTTCTGATTTAGCCGTTATTTCTTATAGCTGTAGAGGTACTAAATATTTAGCATTACTTAAACTCAATTATTCAAGCTCATTTATCCATTATACAGAAGTAGAAAATGACACAAATATAAATAGTATTATTAGACATAGGACAACTTTACCTAATATGGGTCAAAAAATATGTGAAGCAGTAATTATTAACCTACGCACTTTAGACCTTAAAGTATTAGAGAAAAAATATGAAATTGATGGGAATAAAGAATATTATTTATCCCTACATTTATTAAAATGCAAAACAACTCTTTCTTCCAAAGAGCAGTATAATATTGTAAAAAAAGCCACTGATTTAGTTAGCAAAAAATATTTCGATGAAGATGTAGAAAAGAAAATGGAAATCAAACAAGAACTATACAATAACATTGAAGAAACAGGAGAAATTAACTTAGATAAGTTTGCAGATAATGTATTTAAAAATAATATAGAAGTAAAAAAAGAATTTATTGATACTATATCAAGTAAAGGACTAGAAGAACCTAAAGTTAAACTCTCAGAGAAAACTATATCTCGTTCCTTTGAAAAACAAAAGATTAAAACTGATAATGGAATTGAATTAAAAATACCAATAGAATTATATAATGATCCCGAAAATATTGAATTTGTAACTAATCCAGATGGTAAAATCTCTATAGTTATTAAAAATATAAATAAAATTATTCATTAACATTTATTAAAAACTAAAATTTACATCTTTAATTGTCAATAACACATATTTTATTATTTCACAGAATTAGATTTTAGACCACTGAAAATTAATTTTCAGTGGTCT
>JAOASG010000056.1 GCA_025210235.1 Vallitalea sp. | reverse complement strand
TGTTATCAGTAATAATTTAGTAGATAAATTAGTTAACAAAAACATAAACTGCTCTAAACTCTATTTAGAAAAAATAATAAATGAAAAAAATACAATTATCGATAATATTAATAAATCAGATGTAATAATACTTATATCTCCGATATATGAAAATTCAGCACCAAGTACTGTACTTAAATTTTTTGAAACAATCAATGAAAATAAAAATAAATTGACTATTAAAAACAGGAAAATGTTTGTTATAACCAATAGTGGCTTTCCTGAAATCGAAGCAAGTAAAAGTCTAATTAAAACCTGCAGCTTATTTGCAAGAGATATGAATTTTAAATGGTTAGGTGGAGTCGTTATAGCTCCAGGAACACTTATAGATGGTGGAGAGCTGGGAAAAACATATAAAAAACTTATCTCAGCTTTAAATCTTATTGCAGAAGATATCTATAATGATAAAGAAATTTCTAAGGAAGTCTTTAAATTAACTTCAAAGCCATTCATATCTCCCATAATATATCGTTTTGCGGGAAGAATAATTCAAAATAAACCTATTAAAAATATAGGCAAAGATAATTACTATGCAAAGCCCTTAGAAATATAAAAAGATTAAACTTGAATCATCATTGTGAATTATATTTCTATTCTTTTAGTAAAAATAGCGAAAATTACATTGAAAAAGACCTAAAAAGGAGTATAGAAATAACAATTGCTATATGATATGGTATGTGGAAAGACGTCAATAAAATGATGTTAAACACTACGAAATAAAGCCTAAAAATAGAATAGTAGATATAAAAAAATGACAGAACTATTATGGTGTTTCTGTCATTTTTTTATGTTTATTATTATTGAAGCAAACCCTTTTAATTTATTAATAGAGTAAAACGTATAATAAGTATAATAAAATAGCGAATAGATAGTTATCTAATAAGATTCAAATAGTAATTTAGAACGGATTATAACCACTAGCTATTACTTTTGTTTCATAACCTTTATAAGTAAATGTAACATCACCATACTCACTAATATGATAGACTACTATACTAAAATAGAAAAAGGTTCTTTAACATAGGAATAGTAATCTTTCATTGTAAAATCAGGGGATAAATTTGCTAAATCACTATGCCCCATCATTATTTTCTCTTTATTAGACTTAAGCCATTGAACAAACATTTCGGGGTCGTTTTCACGAATATTTTCAACCCATTTTTCCCCTTCAGCTTTCAAAAATTTAAGTCCTTCTTCATAAGATAAATTCATACTATCAGCTTTTTCTAAACTGTCATTAATATGATTTATACAACTCTCCAATGTTTCAATTGCGATTGTGTATTCTCTTGGGACTTTATTTATTATATTTTTAGAGACATTTAGATTTTTTGAATTTGCAGCTTCAGTTAATTCTAATTTTACAGATTGTTTTTCTTGCCCTTCAGTTTGTAAACTTTTACCTTCAGACAAATTTTTGCCTTTAAAAACCGTATAGTTCTGTATCAGGCTGTTACTAGCAGTACCTATTGAATTTATCATTTTTATACCCACCTTATCATATATTTTTTCTTTTATTAGTTACCTTCATATACCGAATAGCTAAAATGAGTATATGAAGGTGTAAATGTTGCTCCATCAGCAAATACTCTAATATAATTCACACCATTAGCAATTGGAAACGAACCATTTGAATTTTGATTAGTTAACATAATTCTATTTCCATCAGCAGTAGCAGATATTTTAGCGCTTTTGAACTCAGATGTTGTATTCCATACATATCAATCTTGGTCATTTCTCACATATAGAGATGCTCCTGAAAGATTTCCTTCTATAATACTATATGCTTTATATGCACTACCATTAGGTTCGCATCATCATAAGTAACTCTAATATCTAAGCTCTTATTAAATACATCGGCATTTATAGAAAAAAGTTAAGCTTATAAATTATTTCATTAACAATATTTTATTTAATTACACTTAAAATATCCATAAACCTAGTGCAATATCGTGAATTTTTATATGAAGGAATAGACAATGAATTATGTAGTATTATAACTATTATGATTGTGAACATGGGTAAAAATATTGATGTTGAAAAGTTTCTTAAGGACAAAATGGGTACATTTTTTGATGAGTGGGAAGCCGTAATTAATGAAAATGTGTGGCTCTACGATATTAATCTTATTGATGATTTAGAAGTGTATGTTCCAAAACAGATTTGGCAGCATCACTATTTCACTAGAGGAGGTTCAAGCGAGTGCTATTGAAAAGGTTCACTTTGGTAATCGAACTACTTGATAAGACAGTAGTAGAGGCTTCATACAAGGACTTCAAACTAATAGTTAGAGCACCCAAAGATGTAATTCTTGTATATAACAGGGCGAAAGAAAAAAGTAAAATTGGTAGACCAAAACAAACAGAAGCTACACAAAAAGCTATTAAATGTGACTCAGATTGTGGTGAGTATAGGGGAGTTGTTTTAGTTGATGTAGTGGACAGGAATAAATTGGAAGGTGTATAATTAAAGAGCATTGTTATTTAAGATGAGTACATAAATAAAGAAAATATAAAAAAAATCTAATAGACTAACATTAAAAGTCAAGAGTAAACATTGGAATGAACAGTCTTTAGAAATGCTAAAAAATTCACCTGAAATGACAAACTTTATTCAAAAAATGTCTAAGGATAAATTGGTTAGAATTAAGAAAAAAGCTGAGACAATATTAATAAGTTTCATATAGATAAATATAGAGAAGACTTTATTCAGTTGAAGAGAAGTCTTTACTTCTGTGAATTGGATAAGATTATATTTAGACCTGAAGAAGATAAAAAGATATTGAAAAGATCAAGAGTAGTATGTGGGAAGGGGATAACCTTGTGAATAAACGTTCAATCTCGAACATGATAAATTCTATTCTAAGCAGATGGCTTTTAACTTATATTATTGTATTAATTGTTCCACTAATAGGCATGAGTATTATTGGTTATAATCTAAATTCTTTAATCATCAATGAAGTTGAGAATACAAATTCACTTTTCATCAATCGATTTAAACAAGTATTTGATTATAAATTAGAATCAATTGAAAATATAGGAATTAAGGTCGCTGCGGATAAACATTTGTATGAAATCATTAATTCAGATGGATACAAATCCAGAACTACAGTATATCATATTAACAAATTCATGGATACAATGAAAGATTACGAACTTGGCAACGATGTTGAAAGCTTTTTTGTGTCATTCAATGAATTAGATTTTATTATTGACAGCCATCAAGCATTAAATAAAGACTATTATCACCAGTATATTGATAGTAAATATATTGATAAAGAGACTTGGTTAAATGCAATTAGCCATCAACAACTTACCTATACAAGTATTGAGTCAGATAATGTAACAAAAAAATACATAATGGTATCAAGAAAGGTACCGTGGCTTGATGAAAATCAGAATACATTTATTTGTCTAAGGGTTGATATAACTTCTATGTTTACTCAAATGACTCAAATCAATCCTAATGGAACCATAGTTATTCTAGACAAAGACAATGAAGTAATACTCTCAACTAAAGACATACATTTGCCTGAAACTATTCGATATGAATCTTTGGACATGAAGCAAGGTAGTCTTGAAGATAGTAAAAACAATATTACATTATCCTACGAAACCTCTGAAAATGAAGACTGGAAATATCTATATGTATTACCTATTGAAGAGTATCAATCAAAAACTAGATCCCTAATTACCACAATCCTAATTATCATTATCATCGGTACAATCTTTGGTACAGTACTAGCATACTATTTTTCAAAGCGTAATTATAAACCAATTTACAAATTAATGGATGCTATCGGCATTACCCACGAATCCATAATAAATGAAGGTAATGAATATAGACTTATTGAGTCTTCGATTCATTCACTTATTGAGGAAAAAACCAGAATTCAAACCTTTTTAAATAAACAAAAAAAAGGTCTGAAAAATGAATTTTTAAGACGCTTAATTCAAGGTGACTCAGTGATTATAGACAAGGATAATATGAAAGACCAGTTAGATATTGAATTCTATTCTGATGATTTTGCTATATTTGTCATCCTTATCGATAATTATAAGAAGGAGATTTACCACGGAGAAAATGACCATTATATAGTAAAATTAGTTATAGAAAATGTTATCTGCGAGAAACTAGAAAAAACTTACGCTACAAACATAATGTCAACTGGAAATCTTATGTTTTGTTTACTGAATAAAAAGCCGAACTTTGAAGAGAATATCAATCACTTACTTGAAGATATTCAGTCATATCTTCAATCAGATCTTGGAATTACTCTTACATTTGCATTAAGTAACTGGCACAAGCTAACAACAAATATTCCATTAGCTTATAATGAAGCTCTTGAATTAATTGAATATAAGTATGTAATAAACGAAAATATCATCATCTATAGAGATATAATTAAAGAGAATACAATTGATTATTATTATCCATGCATAACTGATCAAGCCTTATACAATTCTCTAAAAAATGGAGACTCTTCAACGGCAAGTACCATTATAGAAGATATTTTTTCCAGAAATGAAATTGGAAGAAACTTAACTCCATCGGCTGCTAAATTATTTGTTTATGATGTAACCAGTACAATCATACGTATTTTTAAAGAAAATAATTATATAGACGAAAATATACTAAACAAAATGCATGATTTACAAACTTCTCAAAGAATTAACCACTTATCGGCAGTTAAAGATGGATTGCTCTCATTAATCAACGCATATTGCATAAGTATAAATAGCCAACAAGAAGAGCAAAACAATTCATTTGATTGCTCCTTAATTAGAGATTTTATCAATCATAACTATACAAATAAATCTATTAATATTTCTGCTATTGCTGAACACTTTAACCTTCATCCATACTATATATCCAAAATTTACAAAGACGAATTTGGTGAAAGTATTATGGACACACTCAATAGAGTCAGAATTGAATCCAGTAAACAATTACTTAAAACATATTCTATTGAAGAAGTTGCATATAAAGTAGGATATAGTAATGCTCGAACCTTCACAAGAAATTTCAAAAAGCATGTTGGGATTACACCTGGTAAATATAACTAAATAAAGATTTACAATATGGCAAAATTAACGAAAAGGCAGTTATCAATATACAAATTTGTACATTGATAAGCTGTTTTTTTATAATAGTTTTGATTTTTAATAAGACAAAATCTAGATTGGAAAGTGTCTTTCTCTATTAACCCTTTATTTACAAGGCTTTGTAGTAGACAAAATACAATGTTTGCTTTTGACAATTGCGCTTTCTAATACCTGACTTTAGAATTAAATTACACTGATCGCATACATTTTGATGATCAAATACATTGAAAGGTATTTCTTATGAAAACTAATAAAAAAATGGAACACATACTTAAACGTAAGCAACTTTACATGATGCTCATTCCTTTTCTACTATATTATATCTTTTTTTTATATCGGCCATTAATTGGACTACAAATTGCTTTTAAAGATTATAGCTTATTTAAAGGCATGGCAGAAAGCGAGTGGATAGGCTTTGATCATTTTATTGAATTCTTTTCAGGTCCATATTTCTTTAGATTACTAAAAAACACTTTCTTAATAAATCTATACGGACTAGTTATTGGATTTCCTATACCAATTATTCTTGCTTTGATGCTTAATGAGTTAAAAAATCTAAAACTAAAAAAATTTGTTCAAACAGCAACATATCTACCTCATTTTATTTCCGCTGTAGTTGTGGCAGGTATAGTAACTAATCTTTTAGCACCGGGAAGTGGTTTATTCAATGTTATCATTGAAAAACTAGGTGGAGAGAAAATCTATTTTCTAACCAAGCCGGAATATTTTAGAGGTATTTTTACGGGTATGAATATATGGAAAAGCTCCGGATATGGTGCTATTGTCTATCTGGCAGCTTTATCAGGTGTAGATGTTAACTTATATGAAGCAGCTAGAATTGATGGGGCTAGTAAATGGAAGCAATTGATTAACGTAACAATACCTGCAATAATGCCAACTATTATTATTATGTTAATACTAAGACTTGGTGCAATGTTATCTGTTGGTTTTGAAAGTATTATACTCTTATATCAGCCATCAACTTATAAAACAGCAGATGTTATCAGTTCCTATGTTTATAGAGTTGGTCTAACTGATTCTAGATATGATTTTGCCACTGCTATTGGCATATTCAATTCCATAGTTTCATTGATTTTAATATGGTTATCAAATATGTTCAGTAGACGTTTTTCAGAAACATCATTGTGGTAGGGGGTACTTATGAAAACTAATTTAACTGAAAAAATAGTTTTAAAACTTAATACAATATTACTTATTTTAATCGGGTTAACTTGTCTCTACCCAGTAATTTATGTGTTTTCTGCTTCAATAAGTTCTGGTGATGCGGTTGCAACAGGGAAAGTAATACTTCTACCAATAAATATAACTTTTGATGCTTATAAACAAGTTACTCAAGACCCTTATATTTGGATTGGTTATTTAAATACATTTTTTTATACACTTGTTGGAACATTTGTCAGCATGATTGTCACTATATGTGGTGCTTATCCCTTGTCTAAAAAAGATTTACCTGGTAGGAAATTTTTCATGCTATTTGCTGTTATTACCATGTGGGTCAATGCCGGAATCATTCCAACCTATCTAAACTTCAAATCTTTAGGTTTGACAAACACCAGAACAGCAATCATTATCGGATTCGCCTGTTCCACATTTAATATGATTCTACTTAAGAACTTCTTTGAATCAGTCCCAAGCTCTTTAGAAGAATCTGCCAAAATAGATGGTGCTTCAGATTTTCAAGTACTTATAAAGATATACTGGTATTTATCAAAACCAGCCCTTGCCACTGTTGGCTTGTTTTATGCTGTCAGTCGATGGAATGGTTACTTCTGGTCTATGATATTACTAAGTGATGATAAAAAAGTTCCATTACAAGTTGTTTTAAAAAGAATGATTGTTGAAATGAACTTTGCATCAGAAAACATTGATTTACCTACTAACGTTAACATTCAAACATTTATTTACGCAACCATAATGATATCAACAATACCTATGTTTATTCTTTACCCGTTTATTCAAAAGTATTTTGCAAAAGGTATTATGGTTGGAGCAATTAAAGGATAATAACATGTTATAATGTTATTATAGATATTCTATTTACATAAGGAGGAATCTATGAAAGCAATAAAAAAAGTACTGTCCATTTTATTAACACTATGTCTAGTGATAAGCATCGCAGGCTGTGCAAAAGAAGAAGCTACAAAAACTACAGAAACAGGTGGAACAGAATCTGTAACTAAGAAAGATTCAAGTAAAAAAAGCAGTCAAACTGATTCTAAGGATGAAATATCATCCAAGGGAGATCATCCTTACTGGGTATCCGACAAGTTGGTAACCCTTTCCTATTTTGAAATGTCTGCATCACCTTGGAAAGATGATACACCTGTAGCAAAGAAAATTACTGAAATGACAAATGTTATGCTTAAAGGCAGCATCAGCCAAAGTCAAACAGATGAAAAGCAGGCCTATAGTTTAATGATTGCATCTGGTCAAATACCAGATATTGTACATTATAGTAATCGTGACGAACTATTTAAACACGGTGCAGAAGGAGCATTTTTAGTTTTAAATGATTTAATCAAAAAGCATGCTCCTAATATTCAAAAATACATCGATGAAGATCCTGAAATTAGAAAAGCCATCTCTGACATGGAAGGAAATATATATTATGTACCTCAAATCCGTGATGGAATCACCGCTCAAGGCTATTACATTAGAGAGGATTGGCTGAAAAATTTAGGACTGGAAGTTCCTACTACTGTGGATGAACTTTATAAGGTATTAGTTGCCTTTAGAGACAATGATGCCAATGGTAATGGTAATTCATCAGATGAAGTTCCATATTTCTCAAGAAACACAAAAACTATGAGAACTGATTTAGTTCGTTTATTTGATGCATATCCAGATATTTATCTTGATGGAAATCAATATAAATATGGTCCAATCGAAGAAAACTTTAAAACAGCAATATCTAATCTAAGCAAATGGTATGATGAAGGGTTAATTGACCAAGAAGTCTTTACTCGAGGTGGATCTTCTAGAGACATTATGTTAAATGACAACTTAGGTGGTATGACTCATGACTGGTTTGGAAGTACAGCTTCTTATAACGATCGTTTAAAAGATTCTATAGAAGGATTTTCATGGCAACCAATGTTACCACCTGCAACACTTAGTGGTAAAATTATTGAAGGAACTTCAAGAAGTCGAGGGCTTCATGCTGGTAGTGCTATATCATCTCAAAGTAAAAACACAGTAGAAGCTATCAAATTCTTAGATTTCTGTTTTAGTCAAGCTGGTAGATCCTTATTAAATTTTGGTATCGAAGGTGAAGATTACAATTTGGTTGATGGAAAAGAAATTTTTAACGACAGCATTCTTAAAGCTGAAAATGGTGCTTTAGGGGCCCTACGTAAACGAGGAGCCCAATTAGAAATGGCATTCCACCAAGATTTTGAATATGAAAAACAATGGGCAAATGAAATTGCATTAAAAGGTATGGAACTATACATTAATGCAGATTGCATTATCTCTCCATTCCCACTAGTTAATTACACAGATGAAGAGAATGAGAAAAAAGCAAAACTTATGTCTGCTATCAACACTTATGTAGATGAAAAAGTTCAACAATGGTTGTTAGGTGTAAACAATATCGATGATGAATTTGAGGATTTTGTAGCTGAAGTTAAAGCAATGGGCATTGAAGAAGTTCTGGAAATTAATACAACTGCCTTAAATAGATAAATTCAAAAGGAGAAGAATTATGAAAAAAAACTTTGTTATAGTTATTGGATTAGTAGCAGTCCTAATTATGGGTAATGTTGTCAATGCTGCAACAATGACCAAAGTAGCTGAAAATCATAGTTGGGGATGTCAGCGACCAATGGCAACAGGTCTTTATGATGAGGTATCTGATAAGACATTCATTGTATGGAATGGACCAGAAATGGATATATATGTTAGAACATATGATCACAGCACTTCTACGTGGGGGGGAGAAGCTAAGATAGCTGATTTAGATATGATAGGTAAGTGGGATTATCATAATTACCCAGCTATGATTCTTGCACCGAATGGAAAGCTTCAGGTCTACTATAATAGACACTCAAAAAAAGCATTTATGCTTGAAGCACCAAATACGCATTCTATTGATGGACAGTGGTCCCTTAAGGAAATAAGTAATGATTTGAATTGCTATCCGATGCCTGTTGTTGCAGATGACGACATCTATTTCTTCTATTCCAAGAATAATAAGGTTAGTTATCCGTATAGAACATTTCGTTACATTAAGTCAACAGATAACGGTGTTACGTGGAGTAATCCTGTAACAGTCATTGACTCAGGAAAAAATGACTCAAATAAGTTTGACGAAGTTTATGCAAAACAAGTCAAATACGATGCAGTAAATAACCGATTGTATATGACTTGGCAGATGGCCGGCGGCGAGTATGGTCACAATAAACAATCAAAGGATCTTCATATGGCATACCTAAATCTCAATAATAATAAGATGTATGGAATTGGTGATATAGGCTGTGGCAACATAGTTAACTATTCTGATTTTGCTAATACCATTGTGTTTGACTCAGAGCCAGGTACACCGAATATGGGGTATGGTCCTGCTCATAATTTAAATGGCGGTGTTTTCTCATGGATTGGAAATAAACCTGTTATTGCGATTGGTTATGATAATGTTATGGGAGATGACAGTTCGAAAACATATTTTTATAAGTGGACAGGGACACAGTGGAATGTAAGTACTATATCTTCAATTAGTTCAAAGGTACTTGATATGGATAGACTAGGCAATTATTGGGATGATTTTAGATTTTTAATTGCTAGTAGTACAGTCGAGAATGGTATTGATGTTTTTAAAACCAACAATGGTGGGGGATCATTCGCTTTAGATGATTCATTTATACTGCCTCTGGATAATGGCGCTACTAGAGCAAATTACATCACATTTATTGACGATGCTTCTCCTTCGAGCGATGTTGAAGTGATCTGGGCTGAATGTGGTCCTACTGATCCAAATAACTATACCAGAGGTATCTGGTCAGTTTATACATCTACTATTGACTAGAAGAATGATAATTGTTACTCCAAAATCACCCTTTCCTAATGGAGAGGGTGTATTACTTTTCCTCTTCATCTTTCAAAAATGAAAAATACTATCCTAGATTTGATTATGTCAAACCATTTTAACCATATGTTAATAATAGGTTTTGTATTGGATGTGGTTTATGTATAAAGATATCACCATATCATTTTATATGGAAGATAAAAAAGTAAAAGAAAATAAAAAAAATTTAGAATACAAGAAGATAAAGAAATTAGATATGTAATAGATAAATGTCCTGCAAAAGTAATAGACTATAGTTAAAAAAATTAAATTAGAAAAATAAAAATTGTAGTAAATTAAATGTGATTGATATATTGTATCAGTGACATTTTTTGCTATAAATGTTGAGAATTTGTTTAGAATAATATGATATAATTATTTATGCGTAAATTATAGAATTATATGGTATTATGATATTATAGTAAAAAATAACATCTTACTAAACCAATAGTCATTAAAAAATAATATCTATGTAGTTGATATTGTCATAGTTACATAGTTATGCTAGAATATAATAACATATATATGAATTGGTAATAAATCAAGAAAATATTAGAATATAATAATGGTATCACGGTAATTTGCTAAGTGATTAAAAAAGTATTCGTGATAACAAAATAACTGTAGACGTTATAAAGATATATCAGTCATTGGTGACACGTTATATCATAACTAAATGGATACTATCTAGTCGACTAATATTTTTACTAAGAAAGGATAATTTATAAACATGAAGATAACTATTAAAGCTAGGCTTATCGGTATTTTTACACTTATGACAATTCTAATATTGGTGGTAAGTGTATTCTCAAATCATTCATTAAAAATTATTAATAATCAATCAACAATTATTGCTGAAAATTGGATTCCAAGCGTTGATGTAGCTCATACCATCAATACAATGACTTCGGATTATAGAATTTTAGAATATAATCATGTAGTTTCTACTACTGAAGCAGAAATGGAACAACTTGAAGTTGAAATGGAAGCCAAGAAAAGTGAAATTGCTGATATGGTAGCAAGATATAACGAATTAGAAACAAATGAAGAAGATGCAGCCATAATTGCAGAGTTTGTTGAACAATGGAATATGTATCTTCAAGTTCATGAAGAGTTTATCACATTAAGCAGGGAACTTCAGACTGAAAAAGCAATGATTATGATGCTAGGAAAAGGAAAGACGGCATTTGACATTGCTTCAGCAGAATGCCTTAAGCTAGTTGATTTTAATGCAATAGGTGCAAATACAGCAAGTTTAGAAGGAGATGTTCTATACCAAAGATCTGTTAATATTTTAATTTTAATTGTTATTGTCGCAATCATCATTGCAATAATTGGGGTAGTGATTACAGTATTAACGATTATCAAACCGTTAAATACTCTAAATAGAAAGCTGAAAGGGTTAGCAGAGCAAGGCGGTGATTTAACTCAAAAAATCAAGATTAAATCTCATGATGAAATTGGTGAATTAGCATTAAGTGTTAATACGTTTATTGAAAATTTATGGATTATAATGAAAGAAGTTAATAATTGTTCTATTGAGGTTGAAAATGCTGCAACAGTTGTTTCAGACAGCCTTGTTGAATTGAACAAAAATGTAGAAACATCAGCAATTGATATTGAACAGTTATCGGCAGGGATGCAAGAAACAGCAGGTTCAGCTCAAGAAATATATGCGACAGCAGAAGGTATTGAACATGCAGTAGGTGATATGTCTGATAAGGCATCGCAAGGTGCTGAGATAGCTGGAGAGATTAGTAAACGGGCTGAAAAAATTAAAAGTGATGGTATAAAAGCCCAATCAAAAGCAAGAGATATATTAGATGAAACTAAAAGTGAACTTCAAGTAACATTAGAACAAGCCAAAGCTACCGAAAAGATTAGTATACTTTCTGAAGGGATTTTGCAGATATCAGAACAGACTAACTTGTTAGCGCTTAATGCTGCTATTGAAGCGGCTAGAGCAGGAGAAGCTGGAAAAGGTTTTGCCGTTGTTGCTGATGAAATAAGAAAGCTTGCAGAAGGTTCTAAAAATACAGTTGTAGAAATTCAAAAGGTAACTTCAGAGGTTATTGAGGCAGTATCAAACCTTTCTGATAGTTCGAAAAAAGTTGTAGACTTTGTTGATACAAATATTAGAACAGACTATCAAAAACTTGTGGATTCTGCAGAGCAATACAGACAAGATGCTGTAGATGTAGATAAAATGGTTAGTAATTTCAGCGGAACGGCTGAAGAATTAAATAGTTCGCTACAGGAAATTATCAAATCAATTCAAGAGGTGACAGTCACGGTAAACGAAGGTGCAAGTAGTACGCAAAATATTAATGAAATGTCTATAAATATTGCTGATAATGTAGAAGAAGTTCAAAATCAAATGCAATTAACTGTTGAGACTACAGATAGATTGAAAGGTATTATTTCTAAGTTTAAATTGTAGTAAAGAAGATAGCGAATAAGTAGTATCAAAAAGCTGATTACTGTACTGTACAGGCATCAGCTTTTCTAAAGACTACTGATACTATAGTAGTTCAGAAATATTACTACTAATTTTCAGGTGGTTTAGAGATTCATACAGGTCAACCTGTTCAAGACGAGCATTAGTAAGTTGAGCTAAGTATAAAATTGCATAAAGATATCTTAATTAGTAAGCTATCAAATTGCTGTAAAGTGGCATTTTGGTAGCTTTTTTTTTCACACAGATAGACAATAGTAAGTCAATAACTTTCCTTGACATCAAAAATAAATTATGATAGATTAATAACAGT
Organism: Vallitalea sp.; assembly: GCA_025210235.1. Taxonomy (GTDB): domain Bacteria; phylum Bacillota; class Clostridia; order Lachnospirales; family Vallitaleaceae; genus Vallitalea. Next base: position 51,680 of record JAOASG010000056.1, on the reverse strand, counting down.
GTTATGAATGGAGGATCCAATAATGGCAAAAAAAGTTCAAGGTGTCTACGAAGAAATAATCACAGTTGCAAAAAAAGAATTTTTAGAAAATGGTTTTCAAAAGGCTTCTTTACGTACTATTGCAACAAAGGGAGGCACCACAACCGGCTCAATTTATACTAGATTTAGAGATAAAGAAGGACTATTTATAGCAATTGTAGAGCCTTTTGCAACGAAACTTCTTAATATGTTTACAGAAATACAAGAAAATTTCCATAATTTTAGTAAAAAAGAACAAAAAGAACAGATGGGAGAATATACTTCAAATAGTGTAAATAATATCATTGATTTTATGTATGAAAATTTTTCAGAGTGTAAGTTACTATTACAGTCATCCCAAGGTACAAAGTTTGAGAATTTTACTGATGATTTTGTTTGTATTGAGGAAGAGTATACAAATAAATATATTGAAACAATGGGTTGTGAAATATTTGGAAACCCTAAATTTTCAAAAGATATCGTTCATATGATTACTACAGCCTATTTTGAAAGTTTTTTTGAGGTAATTCGTCATAATATGGAAAAGGAAGAAGCTAAAAAATACATTAGAGTATTAGGTAAATATCATATGGAAGGTTTTAAAGCTATTTTTGATAATAAATAAGTTTATATGGACTGTTATTCTTATTGGGATTTCAGCTTTCAAATAAAAAAATAAGTTAGTAAAACTAACTCTTGAAGGAGGAAATAATATGCAAAAGAAAAATCCCTTGTTTCGTATATGGGAACTTGGAGAAAGTGAACGAGGTAAGTTAAAAAGCGCCATCGTATTAGCACTTTTTGGCGTGATTTTTGGCATAGTACCATATTTTTGTGCTGCGAAAATTGTTGTAAGTTTGCTAAATGATGAAAAAGCTTTCAACTTTTATCTTTTTTGGTGTGGCATAGCGATGGCAGGATATTTTTTGCGTACCATGCTTTATAACTTAGCACTTGCTATTTCTCACAAAGGAACTTTTAGGATTTTGAAAAACATTCGTCAGATGGTTCTGGAAAAATTACCAAAGCTACCATTAGGTTCAGTAATGGACATATCAAGTGGTAAGCTAAAACAAGTTATTGTGGATCAAGTTGAGAGTATGGAAACTACTCTTGCACATCTTTTTCCGGAAATGACATCTAATCTAATGGCACCAATTTTGGTTATTATCTATCTATTTATTTTAGATTGGCGTATGGCACTTTTATCTTTGGTATCTATTCCTATTGGTATGTTTTTCATGATGATGATCATGAGAAATTATTCAACGGACTATGAAAAATCTGTAAAAGTTACACAAGATATGAATGAAACCATCGTGGAATATATCGGTGGTATCGAAGTAATAAAAGCATATAATCAAGGTAAAAACTCCTATGCAAAATTTGCAGACAGAGTAAAAGCGAATGCATCCTATTATTATAACTGGATGAAGCGTTGCCAGTTTGGTATGGCGCTTGCCTTATCTATTGCTCCTACTACTTTAATTACAGTTCTTCCAGTGGGATTTATTTTTTATTCAAAAGGAAGTTTATCCTTAGATAATTTTATTACCATTATTATTTTGGCAATGAGTATTGTAGGTCCTTTGATTGCAGCAATGAATTTTATTGATAATTTGGCAAAGGTAGGGACAACGGTTGCCTCTGTGGATGAACTGTTAAATGCCAAGGAACAAAATCATGGAATAACTAAAGTTGTTCTCCAAAATAGAGATATCGAGCTAACTAATGTTTCTTTCGGCTACAGTGAAGATAAAGAGATTTTACATAATTTAGATTTGTCTATTCCAACTGGTTCTGTAACAGCGTTGGTAGGCCCTTCTGGTAGTGGCAAATCTACAATCGCAAAGTTAATAGCAGGATTTTGGGATGTTTCACAGGGAAAAATAACTATTGGTGGAGTTGATGTGAAAGATATTCCTCTTACACAGCTTTATGATGAAGTAGCATTTGTTTCACAAGATAATTTTTTATTTGATGATACTGTAATGAATAATATTCGTATGGGTAACACCAAGGCAACAGATGAACAAGTTATTGCAGCGGCAACACAGGCTGGTTGTGATGAATTTATTAAAGAATTAGAGCATGGTTATTACACAAAAGTTGGAAGTGGAGGGGCACACCTTTCAGGAGGAGAGAAACAAAGAATTTCCATTGCAAGAGCAATGATTAAAGATTCTCCTATTGTTGTATTGGATGAAGCAACTGCATATATTGACCCTGAAAATGAAGCGGTTATTCAAAAGGCTGTTGCACAACTTGTAAAAGGAAAAAGCCTTATTTTGATCGCTCATCGCCTATCTACAATTACAAGTTCAGATAAGATTGTCGTGGTAAAAAACGGAACTATAGAAGCTGAAGGTACTCATAATGAATTATTAAAGAACAAACTCTATCATGATATGTGGGCGGCACATATCGGCATGAGAGAGGAGGAAATAGCGTGATTAAAACATTTAAGAAAATATGGAGCTTTGCAGGAGAAGAAAAAGGGAACATTAATAAGTCGGTTATTATAAGCTTTATTTATGCAATATTTTCCATGTTGGAAATTATCTCAATATATTTGGTTTTGTCTGCAATGTTAGAGGGGAATAATCAAAATTTTAATACATCTTTACTTGTCTTTATTTTGCTTGTAGTAAGCATACTAGGCAAAGCAACAATGAAATATTATTCTCAGTTACAGCAAACTCACGCGGGATATTTTATGGTAGCAAATAAGAGAATTCAAATTGCTGACAAACTAAAGCGTGTACCAATGGGGTATTTTAACGAAAATAGTTTGGGAGAAATTACAGGTGTTTCTACTACCGTTTTAGAAACTGTGGAAATGGTTGCACCTATGATTTTGGTAAATGTTCTAAGTGGATTAATTAATTCTTTAATTTTTGCTGTAATGATTCTTGCTTTTGATTGGAGAATCGGAATACTTGTAGTAACAGGAACTATTATTTATCTTATTATTTCTTCTTTAATGCAGAAAAAATCAGCTAAGCTTGCGCCAAAAAGACAAAAATCCCAAGCTGTTATGGTCTCGGCGGTGCTTGAGTATATTCAAGGGATGAGTATTGTTAAATCCTTCAACCTTATAGGAAAAGGGGATAAAACATTGCGTTATGCTTTGAAAGACAACTGTGAAAGCAATTTAAATATGGAAAAGCTTTTCACCCCCTATGTTATGATTCAGGGACTTGTTTTACAAATTTCTAGCGTTGCAATAATACTTTTAAGTGTTAATTTCTACCTAAATGATACGATGACTTTGGTAAACGTGTTGATGATGGTGATTATGTCTTTCTTGATATTTTCACATATTCAGTCTGCTGGTAGCAGTATTTCTCTACTAAGAATTGTAAGTAGTTCAATGGATCAGGCTAATAAATTAGATACTATTCCTGAAATAGATGAAAAGGGAACAAACATTCAACCTAAGAATCATAATATTGAATTTAAAAATGTTGATTTCTCCTATGAAGAAAGAAAAATACTAAATAATATTAATATTAAAATACCTGAAAAAACCACCACAGCTATTGTAGGTCCAAGCGGTTCGGGTAAAACAACTCTCTGCAATTTGATCGCAAGATTTTGGGATGTAGATAGTGGTAGTATAACCATTGGAGGAAAGAATATAAAGGATTACAGCTTGGAATCACTTATGGAACAAATTAGTATGGTATTCCAAAATGTTTACCTATTTGCAGATACTATTGAAAATAACATTAGATTTGGCAAACCCGATGCAAGCCGAAAAGACGTAATAACAGCGGCTAAAAAGGCTTGTTGTCATGATTTTATTATGGAACTTCCTGATGGCTACGATACTGTAATTGGTGAAGGTGGAGATACTCTCTCGGGCGGTGAAAAGCAAAGATTATCTATTGCTCGTGCCCTTTTAAAAGATGCTCCTATTGTAATTTTAGATGAAGCCACAGCCAATGTTGATCCAGAAAACGAGGATAAACTGCAAAAGGCAATTGAGGCATTAACCCACAATAAAACAATTATTATGATTGCCCATAGATTAAAAACTGTTCGTTCAGCAAAGCAAATTTTTGTGATTGATAAGGGAAGTATTGTTCAGAACGGAAATCATAATAAGTTGATGGCTACTGAAGGCATTTACAAAACATTTGTTACAAGCAGAGAAACAGCGGCTAAATGGAAGGTAAATATTGTGTAGTGATGTTAAGTTATAAAAAGTTAAATCTATTGAATTCATCGTTTGAAGAAGTTTGATTTAACGTAAAATCAAAAGATTTAATATCAAATTAAAAGGATCAAGTAATGTATATTTTAAATTATACATTATTTGATCCTTATTTAATTAGACTAAGGTTATAGATTAATTACAATTTGGTAGATTATCATCGATTATAAGATCTATTTAGTTATTAAATAAAATGTTTAATTTATATTGTTTAGGAGTAACATTATATTTTAGTTTAAATAGCTTTATAAAATATGAAATGTTAGAATAACCAAGATTAAATGCAACATCTGTAACACTTTCAGTTTCGAGTAGTTTTAGGGCTAATTCCAATTTTTGGTTCTTTATATATTCAGTAGGTTTTATTCCTATGATTTTTTTGAATTGATTTGTAAAATTCGATTCTGACATATTTAAATCTTTGGCAAGTTTTCCTATATTAATATTATATTCAAGATTTTCATTAATATATTTGACTGCAATCCGTATAGGATGATTATTTTCTGTATTCAAAATACTATATGTAGTCTTATTTCTGATTAAATCATAAACTAATTTTTGAGAATATAAATCTAATAAAAATTCGCTGTTAATACCTTTTACTTTAGAAGCAAGGAGTAAATTATTAACATCATCAGATATATTATTATTATTTTTCCCTAAAAAATAGTTTTTAGTATAATCTATATTTTCTTTAATATCATCAGGTATATCAATTTTTTTTATGACGGATTTAATCAATTCATCATTAAGTTCAAAAGCTAAAGCAGATGTTTGCGAACTTATATTCATGTAAACGTCTGAATTAGAAGGTAAAAGTAAATAGCTATCTTTTTTATAAGAAAATTTATTCTTATTATCTAATATTACTTCTTTTTTCCCGTTTAAAATTGCACAAAATCTTGGGTAGTTAAAAGTTTTGTAGCTACCAGAAGATTTGTGAGGTAAATCGTAATAAAATAATTTTACAAAGTCTGTTTCAAAACCGTGATATTTTTCAAGTTGTGAGTTAAAATTATCTGTCATATATTACCACCTATTGTTAAAATAATACCAAATTTTTAAAAGCAAGTTACGATTTAAAAGATTGAGTTAGTTTTTTTAAAAAAAATGATATATAATTAACTCGTAAAAAGATAATAACTAAAAAGTAATAATTTGTCAAGCCCTTGATATAATAGGGGTTGAGTAATAATTGTTTGAAATTATAATGAAATGATAATAAATATTACATGTAATCAAATATAGTTATGATTGTTAATTAATAAACAATATAAGCATAAAAGCATGGAGGTATAAATGTATACAATAGTAGAAAAAAAGAGATTAAATGATGTAGTAGAAAAAATGGTGATTAAAGCTCCTTTTGTATCAAAGAAATGTGAACCAGGACAGTTTATTATACTTAGAGTTGATGAGGAAGGGGAAAGAATTCCATTAACTATAGCAGACTATAATAGGGAAGAAGAAACAGTAACAATAATATATCAAGTAGTTGGGTATTCAACAAGAAAATTAAGTCAAAAACAAGTGGGAGATAGTGTAGAAGATTTTGTAGGACCACTTGGAAAAGAAGCCCCCCTAAAACCTGTTAAAAAAGTACTTGGTATAGGTGGAGGGGTTGGAATTGCTCCATTATACCCACAACTTAAAAAATTAAAAGAACTTGGTGCTGAAGTAGATACAATACTTGGTGGAAGAAATGATGAACTTATTATTTTAAAAGATGAAGTAGAAAATGTTTGTGATAATACTTATTTTGCAACTAATGATGGATCTAAAGGAATTAAAGGTTTTGTAACAGATTATCTTAATAAATTAATAGATGAAGGCAATAAATATGATTTAGTTATAGCTATAGGACCGTTAGTTATGATGAAAGCAGTATGTCAAATTACAAAAGAACATGATATTAAGACAAATGTATCATTAAATCCAATCATGATAGATGGAACAGGAATGTGTGGAGGATGTAGAGTAACTGTTGGTGGCGAAGTGAAATTTGCTTGTGTAGACGGACCTGATTTTAATGGTCACAAGGTTGATTTTGATGAAGCTATCAGACGACAAGGTATGTACAAAGAAGAAGAACATGATCATAATTGTAGATTAGGATTGGAGGGATAGATAATGCGAAATACTGCTTTAACAAAAACAAAAATAAAAGAGCAAGATCCACTTGTTAGAAATAAAAACTTCAAAGAGGTAGTACTTGGTTACACAGAAGAAGAAGCGATTGAAGAAGCAAAAAGATGTTTTCAATGTAAAAACAAACCCTGTGTATCAGGATGTCCAGTTAATGTACCAATACCAGAGTTTATGAGTGCGATTGCCCAAGGAGAATTTGAACAAGCATATCAAATTATAACAAGGGAAAACTCTTTACCAGCTATATGTGGAAGAGTCTGTCCACAAGAAAATCAGTGTGAGGGTAAGTGTATTAGAGGAATTAAAGGTGAGCCTGTTGGAATAGGAAGATTGGAAAGATTTGTAGCAGATTATCATATGAAAAATGGAAATGAAAGTGAAAGTATAATTGAGTCTGATAACAACATAAAGGTTGCGGTTGTAGGCTCAGGACCAGCAGGGCTTTCATGTGCATCAGAGCTTGCTAAAAAAGGTTATGATGTTACTATTTTTGAAGCATTACATAAAACAGGTGGAGTTTTATCTTACGGAATACCAGAATTTAGACTTCCTAAAAAATTAGTACAAGAAGAAGTAGAGAATGTTAAAAAATTAGGTGTAAAAATTAAGAAAAACGTCTTAGTTGGTAGATCAATTACAGTGGATGAATTAATAGAGGAAGGTTTCAAATCAGTATTTATTGGTAGTGGAGCAGGACTTCCTAGGTTTATGAATATTAAAGGTGAAAATCTAAATGGAGTATATTCTGCTAATGAATTTTTAACAAGAGTAAATCTTATGAAGGCATATCAAAAAGATTCAGCAACACCAGTAAAAGTTGGGAAAAATGTTGCCGTAGTTGGTGGTGGAAATGTTGCAATGGATGCAGCAAGAACAGCCAAAAGACTTGGGGCTGAGAATGTATATATAGTATATAGAAGAGGTGAAAACGAACTTCCAGCAAGATTAGAAGAGGTTCATCATGCAAAAGAAGAAGAAATAATATTTAAAACTTTAACAAATCCAGAAGAAATCTTAGGTAATGATGGGAAGGTTACTGGGTTAAATTGTATTAAAATGGAACTAGGAGAGGCAGATGCTTCTGGTAGAAGACGACCTATCCCAATTGAAGATAGCAATTTTAATATAGATGTTGATACTGTAATTATTGCTATAGGTCAGACACCTAACCCATTAATAAGGCAAACTACTAGTAATTTAGATATTCAAAAATGGGGAGGTATAGTAGTAGAAGAAGAAACAATGAAGACATCTAAAGATAGAGTATATGCTGGTGGAGATGCAGTAACTGGTGCAGCAACAGTAATTCTTGCTATGGGAGCTGGTAAAAAGGCTGCTAAAGCTATAGACATAGAACTTAGTAAATAGGTAATGTGTAAGAAAGGTCAAAAAAGAAGAAATGTTTATAAAATCAATTTTTTGTACTACTAAGAAACATTCATACCATTGGCATAATGGAATTGTATTATTTAGGGTTATAAAAGGAGTTATAAAAGTAAGGGTAAGGGCTGAGGATAGTTACTTAAAAAAGGATGATATAATAATATTTAACGTTGGTGAGATTCATCAAATCGAAAGTATCACCGAAGAAAACATAGTATCACTTACATATATAGATGCTTTATATTGTGAAAAAGTTATTGATAATTTTGATCAAATAGTATTTTATTGTAATTCATCAAAAAATGGAGAACTGCATGAGTGTAAATATAATAAGCTTAGAGAATATATTGATAAACTTATTATAAATCAAAATACAGACAATAATGCATATGAACTCCTTAGCTACCTTACTGAAAATTTTGATTATATAACTTGTGGTATTGAGCTAAAGAAATTTAGCAAAAAAATATGTCAAAGAAATACACAATTATATAAATCAGTTATGTTATCAGATGGAGAATATAAGGAATATTCTTTAAAAGAAGTTGCAAGTTATATTGGAGTAAATTATAGTTATTTAAGACAAGATATTGTAGAAAGATATGGACATGGGTATAAGTGGCTTAAACATATTATAATGGTTGAAAATGCCACTAAGATGATTTTATCAACTAATATTGGAATAACTTATATTGGGGAATATTGTGGTTTTTCTGATCCTAAATATATGATTAAATACTTTAAAAAATTCTTTAATTGTACTCCCTCAGAGTTTAGGAAGTTATATAAAGATAATTATATTGGAGAATGTAGTATTGAGAATTTACCAGTAGATAGAGTTAATATATTTAAAATTGGTGAATGTTAGTACAAGCAATTATTAAAGTTTATTGTCTATAGAATATGTGTAAAAATAAGTAATTTAAAAGTTAATCTTTTTTATTGCTTATTTTTTTATTATTTATATTATTGAAAATAATAATAAATATAATATAAGATATAATTAAATTTATATTTAATTTTACTAATATACAAATATATATATAATTAATTACAAAATTTTAGATATAATATATAATTAAGTAAATAAATATCTTAATAAAACCTAGCATTTGACAAAGTAAATAATTAAGATAGTTGCTATAATAAAACATTGTATGAAATAATATTAAAAGATAGGAGAATACTAATGTTCAAAAGTATAAGAATTAAATTAATAGCGTATTTTTCAATAATTATGATATTAATCAGCACTGTTTTTGGGATCATGGGTTTTAATTATTCAATAAAAGTAATACACAATACTGTTGATGAAGAGTTAAATGAGTTAACAAAAGCCTATAGTGATAATATAAATGAATTAATTATAGAGAGAAAGGAATTTATTGAAAGATTATCATATATGAATGGAATTCGTTCTATGGACTGGGAAACTCAAAAAGTAATATTAAAAAATGAGATTGAAAATAATGAAAAGTTTAAAGATATATTTATTGTGGATAAGAATGGTAATGCAAAATTTTTAGATGGAACAAGAATTAACATTGCTGATAATAAGTATTTTAAAGAAGCGATAAATGGAAATGTATATTTTAGTGATCTTATTACTGATATTAAAAATAAAACATTAAATCTCTTTACGTCAGCACCAATTAAAAATGGTTCAATTGATGGAGTTATTGTTGGTATTCCTGATGGAATAGTACTAAGGAATAAAATAAATAACATAAAAATCAAAGAAAATGGGAAAGCGTTTATCATTAATAGTAAAGGGACAGTAATAGCTCATCCTGATATTCAAGTTGTTATAAGACAAGAAAATATAATAGAAAAAGCTAAAACAGATAGCCAATTTATTCAATTAGCAAAAATAGTAGAGAATATGATAAAAGGAAAATCAGGGGTAAATGAATATGTATATGAAGGAAATAAATACCAATGTGGATATCATCCAGTTGGAGACACAGGATGGAGTATTGCTATAAAAGTACCAGAAAAAGAACTAATTGAAGAAATACTTAGATTTAGAAAAAATGCAATCATATTCTTTGTTATAGTAAATATTATTGCTATAGGTATTATATATTTTGTAGGTAGTGTATTGATTAAACCAATAATTTTAGTAACTAAACATGCTAAAATAATGTCTGAATTAGATTTAACTACTAAAGTACCTGATAAATATCTGAGAGCTAAAGATGAGATTGGTGATTTGGCAAGAGCTTTTTACACTATATCAGAAAACACAAAAAAAGTAATTACAGAAATACATAGTGCTTCCAATAAATTAAGTATCTCTTCAAAAAAACTCTTTGACATAATTAATGAAAATACTATTACTGCTGATGAAATTGCAAAAGAAATAGAAATGATTGCTACTGGAGCTAACGAACAAGCTGGTGAATCTAAAAGTGCAGTTAAAGAATTATCACAGTTAGGGGAGTTAATTGTTGATTTACAAAAAACAGGTAAAGAAGTAAATGAGAGTTCAAGTAAAGTTCAAGAAGTAACACAAAATGGTAAAGATACAGTAGAAAGACTGAAAGAAGAATTTGATTTGAATGTTGAAATAGCAGGAAAGGTAAAGCATAATACACAAGAATTAGCAGAGCAATCAAAATCAATAGTTGATATATTAAATACAATTTCAAGCATCGCTAGTCAAACTAATTTATTAGCTTTAAATGCATCTATTGAAGCAGCTAGAGCTGGTGAATCTGGTAGAGGATTTGCAGTTGTTGCAGAGGAAATAAAAATATTAGCAGAAGAAACAGAAAAGGCAACAAAAAACATATCAAATATTCTTGGAACAATGACAAATAAGATTAATATTACTGACGACAGTATGAATCGGTCTTCAGTTGTTATTAACAATGTAAATAAATATTTAAATAAAACTATAAATTCCTACGATGTTATTCAAAGCTCTACAAAAGAGGTAACAGAAGAACTTGAAAAACTAATGTATGCATTTGATATTATTTCTAAAAATAAAATAAAGACATTTGCATCAATAGAAAGTATTTTAGATTTATCACAACAATCAGCAGCTTCTACAAAAGAGGTTAATGCTTCTGTTGAAGAGCAAACTATATCTATGGAAAATATGGCAAAATCCAGTGAAGAATTAGCTTTAATAGCTACTGTAATGGATGATAGTATAAGAAAATTTAAGTATAAATAAAAACGTTAATTGATAATACTAAAAATCCGTTAGGTTAAAATATCCTAATAAAAATTAAGTTCATTCCCAAATAACTTTTTAATTAAAGATAGTTAATTATTTGACATATTAAATATTATATAGTAATATTTAATATGTTTGGAAGCTAGATTGTTAATTTATAAACGAATTGTAATAATATCTGAAACTTTGTACTTTAGTAAAATATAATGACTTAAAATTAGCGGCTATTTGTGATTAAATTCACAAATAGTGATTTTATCTGCTAATATTTTAATTTAAATTTCAGGAGGGAAAATGTTATGGGTATTTTATATGAAACAACATCTTTATCTGGATGGGCAATTGTGTTTTTAGTTATTATTGGTTTAATTGTGCTTAATGAACTAGGTCGTTATACAAAATGGGGAGGATTATTTCTTTTTTTAGTTGTTCCAATTGTACTAACTATTTTTGTTTGGCCAAAAACTGCAGCACCAGGAAATGAATATGGAACAGGTACTTGGTTTAACTGGGTAAAAACATATTCTGCTCTTGCAGGATGTCTTGGATTTATGGCTATTCGCTATAGACCATCACTTGCTAAAAAGAAATGGATATTATGGTTTCCGCCACTTATTTTAGCAGTTAATATTTTTGAAGCATCAATTCGTGATTTTCAATGTTATTCATATGGAGCATGGAATGGAGAATACATTGATAATCTTTGGGTAATGTCAGGATCATGGAATATAATGAATGGTATAGCTGGATTATTAAATATCGTCGCAATTTGTGGATGGGTTGGTATATTTGTTTCTAAAAACAAATCAAAAGATATGATTTGGCCTGATATGATTTGGGCATGGATAATTGCATATGATTTATGGAATTTTGCATATACATATAATTGCATAGCTGATCACTCAATTTATTGTGGAGTAGCTTTATTATGTTCATGTACTATACCTGCTTTCTTTATTAAAAGAGGAGCATGGTTACAGCATCGTGCACAAACTCTTGCTCTATGGATTATGTTTGTTATGACAGTACCTTCCTTCGCAGATCGTATTGCTCCTGTATCTACTACTCATAATCCAACTGCATTTTTTGTGGTAAGCTTAATAGCATTAATTGCAAATGCTACACTAGTAGTATATCAGATTCACAAAATTCGTAAGAATAAACTTAATGCTTTTAAAGATGAAATTTATACAGATACAAAGGCTTATAAGAAAGTTATTGAAGAAAATAGTTAGATTAAGTAATATCAATAATTTAAGTTTGAAATATAATACATAGTATAAATAAAAATAGGGTATAAGTATACCCTATTTTTTGCCTTTAGTAAAGATCTCTTAATTAGGTAAATAAAATAGGAATTTTATAGTAAATTAATATTGATTTTAATAGTTATTTCTAATAAAATAATTACTATACTAATTGCTTTTTGTGTTTGATTTTACATAAATATAAAAAACAATTTTTTAACAATCTTTATTATTTTTTATTATTACTTAAGAAAAGAGAGGGGCTATTATGAAAGTAGAGGGTTTTAATTCTCATAATAAATATATGATATTAAAACATGCTTTAAAAGAAAATAATGTTTCACAAACATGTAAGTTGTTTGGAATATCAAGAACTACATACTATAATTGGAAAAAAGCTTATCAAAAACATGGTATGATTGGTCTAGAAGTAAAAGAACCTACAAAACCTAATATGCCAAATAAAGTTAATAAAAAAATTGAGCATGAAATTTTATCATATGTAGAAAGATTTCCAGAAGATGGGCCTAAGAGAATTTATTATGAACTCAAAACAGAAGGGACTAATATTGGCGTATCGGGAATTTATAATGTTTTAAAAAGACATAACTTGACAAAAAAAAATCAAAGAGTAGAATATTCTAGAAACAAAGATGTTCGTTTTTATGTTAACAAAAAGAATAATAATCCTAAACTTCATGAAAACATTGATAAAAATTATCCTGGAAATATAGTAATTCAAAGAATAGACTACATAGGTACATATGAAGGTATAGGAAAAATTTATCAATATAGTATTTATGATACTTATTCAAAATGGTGTGCTGTTAAAATATATAATAAAAAACAAGATATTGATATATGGAATTTTTTTGAACTTAAACTAGGTTATTTAATGAATACTATTGGTCTATCTATAGAGAATCTTTATACTGAAAAAAACAGAGAATTTATCCCATATTTCGTAAAAAATAATAAGTATAAAGAAATTATTAATAATTTTAATTTTAATCATATGTTTATTGAATCAGATAAAAGTACAATTATAGATGAAATCAATGATTTTAATAAAATATTAGTAAATGAATTTTATAGTAAAATTCCTAAAGAAAAGAATATTGATTCTTTTATAAAAGTGGAATGTTCACTTCATAAATTTATAAGAAATTATAATTTTTCTAGAAAGATTACAAGTGGATGTAATAAAGGGGAAGTACCTGCAAAAGTTATCTTAGAATCAATTTCTAATAATAATGTTGATATAGATGCATTACCACTATGGATTTTGACATTATTTAGTTCAATTAAACGGAGAGATAAGAATGAATAAAAAGGAATGTAAGGTTGCGATTATTGGTGGAGGATTTTCAGGGCTACTTATAGCAGAATTTTTACAAAAAAAAGGATATAAAAATGTTACTGTTTTTGAAAAAGAAAATAGGCTAGGTGGTAAATTACATACAATTTGGTATAATGGAAAAGCTTATGAATTTGGAGCACTTTTTGGATTACCTAATCAAAAGTTTTTAACAGATTTTATAAAAAGTCATAATATAAAAGTTGATGGACCTAAATTATATCGTGTAAACTATGATGCTAATGGTAAGAGAATTATGCAAATACCAAAGGAATCAGTGGAGAATTTTGTTGAAGAGCTTAATAGGTTACCAGATGTTTTAGCTCACTATAATAATATTGAGGACGCTAATATTTATAATTTAGATGAATGTTTAATGTTACCTTTTGCTAAATGGTGTGACGTAAATAACTTTGATATTTTAAAAACTATTTATACTAATTATTTTACAAGTTATGGGTTAGGAGATATTAATGTTGTTCCAGCTATTTATGTTCTTAAGGTAATGAGCTATGATAACTTAATGAGTTTTATGGAATTGCCTCATCTTTATACATGGAAAGAGGGGGTTTCTAAATTAATAAATGCGTTAGAACAACAAATTAAAGATATAAGATTAACACAGAATGTAATAAAAATTGCTTCATCAAAGGATAACAAAGTATTTGTACATACTGATTTCGAAGTGGCTGAATTTGATAAAGTAGTTTTAACAACTCCTTTAAATCAATTTTATGATTTTTATAATGAAGATCTTGAGATGCAAGATTTTTTAAGATCTATTAAGTATCAAGATTTTAATGTTTATGCATTTATAGTTGAGAAGGTTCCCAAAAAATGCGGATTTGTATTAGATAATTTATCTAGTAATAAGAGGGGACATATTATATTATGGAATTCTAGATGGCATACATGTGAGGGCGAAGAGTTGGTTATGGTTTATGCGTATAACCATACTGAAAAATCCAAACAAATATTATTAAAGACTGTGAAACAAGATTTATTAAAATTAGGTTTTTATAATCCAAGACTTTATCAAACTAAGCAATGGAAACATTCCCCATATGTAGATACTAGTACTTTGCAAAAAGGATTTTATGATAAAATGACTAAAATACAAGGGAAGAATAATTTATTTCTCGCAGGAGAAATTATGAGTACTATATCTATGGAAAATTGTATTAAATACTCAAAGTATTTAGTTGATACATATTTTTAAAATAGTATTTTACAGTAATATTAATATAATTAGAGCTTAAATGATAATAATTCATTTAAGCTTTTTTTTGCTTTCAAGTATACTTTACACTTATGCAACGAAATAATCATTATACTAGGTAATTTAATAAGTGTTCACAGTTTTTGTTATGTGTAAACTAAACTTAAAATAGAAAGTGGATAAACGTTGATATTACAAGGTTTTTGCTTATTTGACAAAATAGTCTTGTTTTAATATACTAAGAGAGACAAATAAATAATACAGTTAACAAATAATTGATAATAACTATTTTATAAGTTAAATTATAGATTTATTAAATAATAATAATACAAATACATATTGAAAAAATGGGGTTTCAAATATGTAACAAAGTTAGATAGATTACATAAAATAGCGTGAAAGAAGAGGACAATCACAATAAAATATTTACAGAAAAAGTAATATAAGTACAACCTTAGGAATAATAATAGAGTAAAGGACAATCAGAATAGAAAGCTACATAAATTATAAAATGTTAATTGATCAACATACGTTGTAAAGGCTTTCTTCTAACTATACCAATAATTGATATAGTAGAAAAAGGTTTATACATAAATAAAATTTAATTTAAATTTTAGGAGGTGTTAGCATGAAACATTTATCAACATTTGTAGGCGCATGTATTGCAGGTATGTTTGTTTTTTCTGTATGGGGAGCTTTTGACGGTGCATATGGTATTGCTGGAGGTTGGTTCGCTGGATTTATAATCATTAGTTCAATGTGGTTTTTAAATCATTACATTGGTATTATTGATAATATTGGAAACTCAGCAGTAGTAGATATGGCGCTAGGTATAGGAACTTGTGCGTATATGAGAGACACATTTTTACATGGAGGTTCTGCTGCTTCTAGTTCAGCAAAAACATTGATTACTGTAATAATTGGAGGTATTTTAGGTGGTCTTTGTGGTGGTGCAGTACAAAAATATGTAGCTAAAAGAGATGAATCACAAGCTTAAGCTTAATTTTTAAGGAGATAAAAATATAATAAATGGAAGGAGGAATAGATTATGGGATTCTATATAACAACACTTGCTGGAGGTTTTGTCTTTGCATTCATGGTTAGAATTATGTGGGGTAAGTATGTTGATAATTTTGGAGCAGCTGGAGGAAATTTTGCAGCAGCATTTATAGTGGCGTTATGTTGGACGATGAATCATGGATGTGGATTAATTCAACAAAGTGGTACTGCTTGGGTTGATATGGCATGGGCAGTAGCTGCAGGAATGTTCTTTTCATCAGCGGTTTATGATAAAGCAAGTATAAGTAAAGCATTACCAACAGTTCTTTTCGCAATTCTTGGTGGTACTTTAGGAGGATTTATTCTTTCAAATATGCCTATGTTTTTGCAATAATAAGAAGTAATAAAATAAAAATATAAATATAAATATAAAGAACTTTAGTTAAGTATGTATTTTTGGAGGGAACATAATGAATAAAAAATATGTAATGGCGTTAGATCAAGGGACAACAAGTTGTAGAGCAATTTTATTTGATCAACAAGGAAAAATTGCAGGTGTAGCACAAAAAGAATTTACTCAAATTTATCCTAAGCCAGGTTGGGTTGAACATGATGCATTAGAAATTTGGGCAACTCAAAGTAGTGTTATCGCAGAAGTAGTAGAAACTACAAATGTTGATCCTAATGAAATTGCTGCTATTGGTATTACTAACCAAAGAGAAACTGCAGTAGTTTGGGATAAGAACACTGGAAAACCTGTATATAATGCTATTGTTTGGCAATCACGTCAAACAGCAGGAATATGTGAAGAATTAAAACAAAAAGGTTTAGAGCCTTATTTTAGAGAAAATACAGGACTTGTAGTAGATGCTTATTTTTCTGGAACAAAAGTAAAATGGATCCTTGATAATGTAGAGGGTGCAAGAGAAAAAGCAGAAAATGGGGATTTATTATTTGGTACTATGGATACATGGTTAATATGGAATCTTACTAAGGGAAAAGTTCATGTAACTGAGTATTCTAATGCATCAAGAACATTAATGTATAATATTAAAGAATTAAAATGGGATAATAAAATCTTAGATGAATTGGGAGTTCCAGCATCTATGCTTCCAGAAGTAAAACAATCAAGTGAAGTTTATGGTTATACTGATGAAACTATATTTGATGGAGTACAAATTCCAATTTCAGGTGCAGCTGGAGATCAACAAGCAGCATTGTTTGGTCAAGCATGTTTCGAACCAGGAATGGCTAAGAATACATATGGAACAGGTTGTTTCTTATTGATGAATACAGGAGAAGAATTAGTTCCATCTAAAAATGGATTACTTACTACCATAGCATGGGGTGTTGATGGCAAAGTTGAGTATGCTCTAGAAGGAAGTATCTTCATTGCTGGAGCAAGTGTTCAATGGTTACGTGATGAATTAAAAATAGTTGATAATGCTAAAGATAGTGAATATTTTGCAACTCAAGTAGAAGATTCTAATGGAGTTTATGTTGTTCCAGCATTTGCAGGTCTTGGAGCGCCTTATTGGGATATGTATGCAAGAGGAACAATTATGGGTCTTACTCGTGGTGCAAATAAAAATCATGTTATAAGAGCTACATTAGAGTCAATTGCTTATCAAACAAGAGACGTCTTAGGAGCAATGGAAGACGATTCAGAAATTACTCTACAGACTCTTAAAGTTGATGGTGGAGCAGTTGCTAACAACTTCTTAATGCAATTCCAATCAGATGTATTAGGAGTTCCAGTTGATAGACCAGAAGTAATTGAAACTACTGCATTAGGTGCAGCATATCTTGCTGGTTTAGCTGTTGGATTCTGGGAAAGCAAACAAGCTGTAATTGATGGTTGGAATTTAGATAGAAAATTTGATCCTGCAATGGAAGAAGATAAAAAAGAAAAATTATATGCAGGATGGAAAAAAGCAGTAAGTAGAGCACGTGATTGGGAAGAACAATAAAAATAACTGCAATTATAAAGCCGCGCAAAACTTATTATGTGCGGCTTTTATATTGCTAAATTATAAAAAAAATGACGTTTTGTGGGCGTTTGGGTAATTGTAAAACTGTTCTTTAATATAATATGTTAGATTTACTCAAGAAAAGTGTATTTATTAAATTGAAAGGGAGGTATAACAATGTATGACGTAGCGATAATTGGAGCAGGAATTATTGGTTCTTTTATTGGACGAGAATTATCTAGGTATAATTTGAAAACTATTATTATTGAAAGAAATAATGATGTTGCAGATGGAACAACAATGGCCAATAGTGCAATTATACATGCAGGATATGATGCTAAAGCGGGAAAAAATAAAGGAAAATTTAATGCTATTGGTAATGCAATGTACGGTAAAGTATGTGAAGAGCTAGATGTACCTTTTGAAAGAGTAGGTTCTTTAGTTATTGCAAGATATGAAGAAGATATAAAGACACTGGAACATCTATATGATAATGGAATAAAAAATGGTGTTCCTGATATGAAAATTCTTACTTCTGAGGAAGTAGCTGAAATGGAACCTAATTTAAATAAAACATTTGGTGCTTTATATGCTCCAACAGCAGGAATTATTTCTCCATGGGAAATGGCTATTGCTTTAGTAGAAAATGCAATGGAAAATGGTACAGAGCTACTTCTTAATAATGAAGTGACTGATATTAGTAAAACTGATAAAGGATATACGTTACACTTAAATGATCGCAGGGAAAACAAATCAAAAGAACTAGATACAAAATATGTGATTAATTGTGCTGGCTTATATTCAGATAAAATAAATAATATGGTTGCTTCTCCATATTTTAAGATTAATCCTAGAAGAGGACAATATTATATTTTAGATAAAGAAGTAGGGGATTTAGTTAATAAAGTTATATTCCCATGTCCAACTGAAAAAGGAAAGGGAATTTTAGTTTCACCAACAGTACACGGTAATCTTTTAGTGGGTCCGGATTCTGTATATATTGATGATAAAGAAGGAGTTGAAACAACTGCTCATGCACTACAATATATTAGAGAGACTTCAATCTTAACTACGGACAAGATTCAATTTAAAAAAGTAATAAGAACATTTTCGGGATTGCGAGCAACTCCGGATAATGGAGATTTTATTATAGAAGAATCAAAAGAAGCAAAAGGATTTGTTAATGTAGCAGGAATTGAGTCGCCTGGGCTTTCTTCAGCACCAGCCATAGCAAAGTATGTTGTAGAAGAAATTATGCCTAATATCATTGGAAATATGAAATTAAAAGAAAATTTTATTTCTACAAGGAGAAAATTTATTCGTTTTGCTGAATTAAATGAAGAGCAAAAAGAAGAAATGATAAAAAAAGATCCAAGATATGGACAAATTATTTGTAGATGTGAGTCTATTACTGAAGGTGAAATAGTTGATGTAATAAATAGAAAAGCTGGTGCAACAACTGTAAAAGGAGTCAAAAAACGTACAAGAGCAGGTATGGGTAGATGCCAAGGAGGCTTTTGTGGTCCAAGAGTAGTTGAAATTTTATCAAGAGAATTAAATAAAGATATGAATGAAATTTTATTAGGTAATCAAGGTTCTTATATATTAACTGAAAAAACTCATAAAGGGGAAAATAATTAATAAGGTAAAAGGGAGGTGAAATCATGACAAACTATGATGTCGTTGTAATAGGTGGTGGTCCTGCTGGCTTAGCAGCTGCTATTGAAGCACATAAAAATGGAGTAGATAATATTCTAGTTATAGAAAGAGATCGTGAACTAGGAGGTATTTTACAGCAATGCATTCATAATGGATTTGGATTACATATATTTAAAGAAGAATTATCAGGACCTGAATATGCAGAGCGTTTTGTTAATGAATTAAGAGATTTAGGAATATCTTATCAATTGGATACAATGGTTTTAGATATTACAGAAAATCGGGAAATACATGCAATTAATAGAAAAGAAGGTTATAAAACAATAAAAGCGAAAGCTATTATATTGTCAATGGGGTGTAGAGAAAGAACGAGAGGTGCTCTTAGTATTCCAGGAAAAAGACCAGCAGGTGTATTTACTGCTGGAACAGCTCAAAGATATATCAATATGGAAGGGTATATGGTCGGTAAAAAAGTTGTTATTCTTGGGTCTGGAGATATAGGATTGATAATGGCAAGAAGATTAACATTAGAAGGAGCAAAAGTAGAGGTAGTGGCAGAATTATTACCATTCTCAGGTGGCTTAACGAGAAATATTGTTCAGTGTCTAGATGATTATAACATTCCATTATTACTTAGCCATACTGTTGTTGATATAATTGGTCGTGATCGTGTAGAGGGTGTTGTAATAGCTAAAGTGGATGAAAATAGAAGACCAATAGAAGGAACTGAGAAATATTATGAATGTGATACTTTACTATTATCAGTAGGACTAATTCCAGAAAATGAAATTTCTAAAAGTGCAGGTATTAAGTTAGACCCTGTTACAAGTGGACCAATAGTAAATGAAGCAATGGAAACAAGTGTAGAAGGTATTTTTGCTTGTGGAAATGTAGTACATGTTCATGATTTAGTCGATTTTGTTACAGAAGAAAGTAGAAGAGCTGGTAAGAATGCTGCTAGATTTGTCAAAAATGAGTTAATAAGTGATGGGGATACATTTGAAACAAAACCAGGTGAGGGTATTACTTATATAGTACCTCATACAGTTCGAGTAGAAAATATAGATGATAAATTAGATTTATTTATGAGAGTGAGAAATGTATATAAAAATGTAAATATGGTTGTTAAAGCAGATGGAGAACCTATTAAATCACTTAAGAAAAAACATGTTGCTCCGGGAGAAATGGAGCATCTAAAATTAGATGTAAATCTTATTAAAGAAAAAAACATATCTACTTTAACGGTAGAATTGCAAAATCAGAAGGGGGAGAGAGTATAAATGAAAGAGAAGAGGGAACTCATTTGTATTAGCTGTCCTATGGGATGTCATTTAGAAATAGAAGAATTAGACAATGGTGAGTATAAAATAACAGGAAACCAATGTAAAAGAGGAATTATATATGCTCAAAAAGAACTCACTAATCCAACAAGAGTATTACCAACTACAGTCAAAATAAAAAACGGTCCTTTAAGAAGATTGCCAGTTAGAACAAATGGAGCAATCCCTAAAGGTAAGATATTTGAAGCAATGGATATTATTAATAAAGTAGAAGTAGAAGCTCCTATTAAAATGGGTGATGTAGTAGTAGCTAATATATTAAATACTGGAATTGATGTAATTGCATCAAGAACAATGGAAAAAAGATAATATGCTTTAAATAAAGTTTGGTTGTAGATTGCTATAATCAGTCTGAAATAAAGCTGAAGAAGTAGGAGAGTAATACCTGGTTTTTCAGCTTTATTAAATGTTAAATAAATAACAAGTAATAGCAGAACTCAAGAATAATGCTTTTAAGCAGTTTAATCTTGAAATTGAAGTAAGTAACCCATTATTAACTAGAAATATATAATTGTTTAAATTGACCAGGTGTAATTCCTTCAATTTTTTTGAATTGTGAACCAAAATAACTAGGACTTTCAAAGCCAACTTTAGTGCTAATAGTTGTAATAGGATAGTTATAATTATTTAGTATTAATTCTTTGCTTTTTTTAATTCTTACCTCATTAATATATTCAAACGGACGCTTTTGCATAATTTTTTGAAAGAGTATACATAAATATTGAGGAGTTACATTTATTTGTTTGGCTAAAAGATCAATACTTAAGGGTTGGCTATAATAAGTATCAATATAATCAATAACAGGTTGTAATTTAGAATAATGTTGGTATAGTGAATTATTATATATTGGTTTAGTATTCTTTACTAAATCAATAAAAAATTGATATAAATAAGCTGAAGTTTCAATACTTGTATATAGATTATTTGAAGTACTTAATTGAAAACATGTAATTATTTTGTTTTTTAAGATATTTGGATCTAAAATATTATAAATATCTGTTTTAGTTATACCAATTATATTTAAAAGAGAATGTATACTATAACCATCAAAAGCAATCCAATGAGTTTTCCAAGGTTTTTTCGTTGCGTAGTAATAGTGGGGCGTAGTAGGGTAAATGAAAATACCTTGACCTTCTTTTATTATATATTCTTCTTTATCATAAACAAATAAACCTTCTCCTTGATAACATTGAATCCATTGATAAGCGGGGAAACCGTTTGGGCGTTTAATATCAGTCTCCTCAAAATATTTACCAATTGAGTGAAGATAGATGGGTAATTTTAAATTTTCTTTTGTAATTATCGGAAAATAAGTTTCTTGCATGATTATCCTCTTTCAAATACAGTATTGCAAAACATGAATATTTTAAAAATTTCGTATAATTATTTATATATATCTGTGGTTATTGTGCAATTACACGATTTCTTCCCTGGTCCTTAGCAGAATATAATCTTGTATCTGCAATGTGTAAAAGTTCACTTAAAGAATTAGCTGAATCTGTTGAAGATATTCCAATGCTAACTGTAATTGAAGGAATATTATCAGCTTTTGACGATTCTACTTTACTTCTAATGCGTTCTCCTATAATAATACTCTCATCTAGATTAGTATTTGGTAATAAAACTGCAAATTCCTCGCCACCTATCCTTCCAATATAATCATTAGGACGTAAGCATGATTTACAAGTAGATGCAAAATGAGAGAGAGTCTTATCTCCGCATTGATGACCATATGTATCGTTGACAACTTTAAAATGGTCAATATCTAACATTAGCAAACATAATGAGTGATTTTTATTTTTATTATATTTATCAAATTCTTGTTGTCCTAATTCCATAAATTTATGTCGATTGTACAGACCTGTAAGTGGATCAATGGTTGCTAATTGTAAAAGTTTTTGTTCAATCTGCTTTCTTTCGGAAATATCTTTTATAGTCCAGATTACACCTTTGTCCAAATTGGGAGGGATATTGTTATCAATAGCTTTCCCAGAAATAGCAATCCAAATAGGTGAACCATCTTTTTTTCTAAACTGATAGTCCACAGAAACCATTTTATTGTTAATAAGATTATTATAATATCTAAGTCCAAATTCTTTGAAATTTTTTCTGGATAAATGAAAGTTAATGACAGATTTGCCGATTAGCTCTTCAGCAGTTTCATAACCCATTATATCTGCAAAACATTGGTTTGCACGATATATTTTTCTCCCTCCTTTTAAAAAAATTATGCCGACCATGCTATTTGAAAAAATTACTTCTAATTCAGAATGAGCAATTTCTAGCTGTTGAAGTGTATTGATACGTTTTGTAATATCTTCTATAATCCATATGACTCCTTTATCTATGTCAGGAGGGATGCATGGATCAATAGCAGTTCCAGAGACAGTTGTCCATATTAACTTACCAGAACGCTGTCTAAATTGATAATCCATCTGTATTAATTTATGGTTAACAAAATCTTTTACATATAAGTTATCAAATCGGTTATAGTCCTCATCTGATATATAAAATTCACGCATACTTTTATTAATAAGTTCTTCTGTAGAAGCATAACCCATTATATCAGCACATCGTTTATTTGCACGACGAATTCTACGATCTTTTCCAAGAATTACGATCCCAAAAAGAGGGTTATTAAACAATGCATTAGATTCAGAAAGTTTTAAAAGAGTATCAATACCAGCTTCAAAAGGTAAGTATTTGTTAGTTATCTGAACTAATGAAACTGTTTTGTTATCGATAGTATAGGAATAAGTTTTTAATAAAACACTAGAGGGTGAAAAATTACTATCTTTAATTAATACTTTTTGTTCACCAGAAGTATTAGGGTTATATCCTGTACATAACTCATTTATATATTTACCAAGAATAGATTTTTTTGATTTATTAAAAAAAGAAATTGCTTCATTATTAACATCAATACATTCTAGAGCTTCATTTAACATTAATGTTGCAAAGGGAACATGAGCAATAAAATGTCTAAATAGATGCAAAGAATTAAACGATGGATAGTCGTGCTTATTTATTATTTTGTCATAATTTTGATTTTCTTTTTTTTTAGTCATATGCACAACATCCTTTCTACTAAAAAATAGTATTTTTTAATTATTTTTATAACCTTTTAACAGAATCTCGAACTACAAATTCAGATGGAATAACATTGGTTTTATAGTTTTCGCTGTAGTTTGGATTTTCCATACGTTGCATTAATATTTCGCCAGCACGTTCTCCAATAGCTCTTGAATTATGCAGTATTACAGTTAGTCTTGGCTCTACAAGTTGTGGAAGTGTGATATCTCCAAATGAAACGATAGAAATATCATCAGGAATCTTAAGACCCATTTCCCGAATAGCTATCATTGCACCTTCTGTCATCTGATTGTTAGTTGCAAAAATTAAAGTAGGTAGATTATGAATATTTTGTTGTAACATTTTTTTGACTCCATGATATGCAATATCTCTATAATACCCACCATCAACTGTATAGGATGGGTTATATTTTATTTTATGATCTTTTAAGGCTTTTTTATAACCTTCATAACGTTCTCTAGCAGTACTAATGTCCATGATTCCATTTACTATACCTATTTTTTTATGTCCAAGCTGCAGAGCATAATCAACTAATTTATAAGAAGCCTTTTCATTATCCTCAACCACGAAATCTACATTTAGATTAGGTAGTATTGTATCCACCATAATTATTTTTAGACCTTGTTTCATTATTTCTAGAAGTGGTTTTTCATTTTTTAAACTGGAGGCTAATATAACAAAATCAACACGTTTTTCATTTAAGGCTTTTAATAATTTAATTTCTTTTTTGGGGTCTTCATCTGAACTACAAAAAGTAAGAGTATATCCATAATTGCTTATGATAGTTTCAACACCTTTTGCGATTTCTGTAAAGTATGGATTTGAAATATCTGGAACAACAAAACCTATCATAAATGTTTTATTTGTTTTTAAACTTTTTGCAAGAGCATTAGGTCTGTAGTTAACTGCTTTTATGGCATCCATTACTTTAGCATAAGTTTGCTTACTAACTGGGTAATTGCCATTTAATACACGGGATACTGTAGCTGTTGATACTTGTGCTTGTTCAGCCACTTCTTTAATTGTTGACATGATAATCCTCCATGGTAATTGTTTGTTAAATTATAGCATAAAAAGTAGATTTTATGTAGTGAAATATTAAATTTAAGCCACTGAAAAATTTTTTCAGTGGCCTAAATTATTATAATGATGCTTTTAATACATTAATACGATCGGATTCTTTAAAAGTACTAAGGGCAATAAATTGATCAATAACATTACCAAAGGTAGTTGCTTCTTTTGCACCAATAATTACTTTCTTTTTAGAATAAAATTCTATTAGTTCACATAATAAGCTGTCCTGTACACCACCACCGAAAATATGAACAGCATCATATTTTTTATCAACAGCTTGTTCTATTTCGAATAAAGTTTGCGCAATCTGTTTTGCTAAGCTTTGTTCAATTATTCGAACTGTCTCACCAATTGTTGTTGGTGTTTTTTGTGAGGTTTCCTTGCAGTAATCAAACACTTTCTTTGGCATATTACCAGGTTCAAAAAATCTTGGATCACTTATATTAATATAAGAATCAATTATTGCTTTTTTACCTTGTTCTACCATATCGCCGAAGCCTATTTCAATTCCTTCTTTTTCCCAATATCTTTTAGATTCTTGTAACATCCATAAACCTACATGATTTTTAAGTAAATTAACGTTTGGATATTTTCCACCTTCATTAGTCAAATCATAGTCCATAACTTTTTGATTCATAGTCATAGTTTTTTGTTTTGAACCAACAATTATCCAAGTTCCTGTAGCAATAAATAAAATATCTTCTTCATCAGTAGGAATAGCTCTTACTGCTGAAGCTGTGTCATGGCTTGTGACTGAAACAACTTTTAAAGGATTAATTTTTAATTCATTAAGAATATCTTCTTTTACATTTCCGACAATAGTACCTGATGGAATTATTGTATTAAAAATTGAATTATCTAGACTAAGCTCAGAAATGAATTCCTTATTCCAATCATTAGTCTCATAGTTATAAAGTTGTGTAGTTGTCACCATACTAAATTCAGAAGCCATTTTACCAGTTAAGAAATAGTTAAAAAGATCTGGCATATTAAGCATTGATTGTACTTTAGCCTTTTTTAATTGTTTGTCATTAATTAATTGATTTACAGTATTATAACTAACGCAATCCATACCTGTTCTTTTCTTTAAATCTTGTTTATCATATGTAGCTAGTAATTTATTCATACCTTTTATTGCTCGTTCGTCTCTATAATGAACAGGGTTTCCAATAAGTTCTCCATCTTCATCAATTAAGCCGTAATCAACTCCCCAAGTATCAATTCCAACACTTTGAATATTAAATCCTTGATTTTTGGCTTTTACTAGAGAGGTTTTAAGTTCGTGGAATAATCTAGGAAAATCCCAATAGATGTAATTATTTAATTTTACAGGATCGTTACTGAATCTATGCACTTCATGTAATTTTATTTTGCCTTCAGAATAGTCACCAACAATGGCTCTGCCATTACTTGCTCCAAGGTCAAAGGCTAAAACTTGTGTACTTGACATATTACACAACACCTTTCTTAATGGTTATTTAGGTAATTTCTTTTGTAATTACCTTGATTATTTTAAATTTTATTTTTTATATAATGGACCAAATGTTGTACATGCTCTATAATCAGCACCTTCAAGATCATTAGTTCCATATGAACTCCAAGCTTTTGGTCTAAATATTCTTTCATCTTCAACATTATGCATTGCTACAGGTATACGTAACATAGATGCTAATGTAATTAATTGATCGCCAATATGACCGTAACTAATTGCTCCATGATTAGCTCCCCAAGTATTCATAACAGAATAAACATCTTTGAATGCTCCTTCTCCAGTTAACTTAGGTGCAAACCAAGTTGTTGGCCATGATGGGTCAGTTCTATTATCTAAAATATCATGTGCTTCTTTTGGTAAATCAACAGTATATCCTTCTGCGATTTGAAGTACAGGACCTAAGCCTTTAATAATATTTACTCTTGACATTGTAACAGGCATACCACCTTTTGTTACAAATCTTGATGAGAATCCGCCACCTCTAAAATAACCTGCATTTGCTGGACAAAATTCAGTTGCTTCAAGGCATTTTGAAGTTTCTTCTTCAGTAATATCCCAGAATTGTTTCATAACTGGTTGACCGTTTTTATCTGTATGTTGACCAGTTCCATCAAGAGTTGTAGAACCACTATTAATTAAGTGAATAATACCATTTTCTGCCATTCCTTCTAATTTATAACCTGTTACACGCTCAACTGATTCAGGACTCCAGTAAGTTCTTACATCTGAGAATATTTGAGCAGTTCCTGTTAAC
The DNA here is from genome assembly GCA_025210235.1 of Vallitalea sp. Taxonomy (GTDB): domain Bacteria; phylum Bacillota; class Clostridia; order Lachnospirales; family Vallitaleaceae; genus Vallitalea. The sequence goes on along the minus strand of JAOASG010000056.1, from coordinate 24,521 downwards.
ATATGACCAAATAACATTGCAACACCATTAAGACTGTCATTTTCTGTTGCCACTACAAATGGCTCTCTAATACCATTCCAGTCAAAAGATGTATTTAGTACAGTTTCTGTAAAATCACCATTTGGTCTATAATCAGTCCATTGTCTTTGACCTTGGAAACCAGCAGCAATTGCATTATGACCTTCAGCTTCTTCACCAAATCCAAGTTCTTTTAAACGTTCATTTCCAACCATTAAATCTCTAAAGATTAATGTCATTTTAACAACAAATTCCCAATCTGAATCTAATCTATCTCTTGACCATTTATTATCATCATCATTGTAATCAGGACCTTCAGTACAGTTTGCTTTTACCCAAGCTAAAGCTTTTTCATATTCTTCGTGGTCATAAATACCTTCTTCTATACGTCTTGAAATTTCACACATATCTACATATTCATTACGCATTCCTAGATAATCATTAAAGAAATTAGGATCTACTACAGAACCTGCGATTCCCATTGAAACAGAACCTACAGATAAATATGATTGTCCTTGTAAACTTGCTACAGCAATACCAGCTCTAACGAATAATAATATTTTGTCTTTAACGTCTTCAGGAATTGTTTTATCACCAGCATCTTGTACATCTTTTCCATAAATACTAAATACAGGTAATCCCATTTGATCATGTCCTGCAACTGCAGCTGCAAGATATACAGCACCTGGTCTTTCTGTTCCATTAAATCCCCAAATTGCTTTTGGTCTTATACCATTCATATCTATTGTTTCTGTACCATAACACCAGCAAGGAGTTACAGAAAGAGAAACTCCAACACCTTCTCTTTGGAATTTTTCTTCACATCTAGTAGCCTCAGCAACACCACCAATAGTTGTATCTGCGATAACACATTCTACAGGTTCACCACTAGGATGATGAATATTTTCTTCAATAAATTTAGCTGCTTTTTTTGCCATATCCATTGTTTGATCTTCAAGAGATTCACGGACACCTTTTCTTCTTCCATCAATTATTGGTCTAATACCTACTTTTGGTAAATTACCATTAAGCCTAAATCCTTTTTTCATAGTTTATTCCTCCTATTTTGTTTTACTATAATAATAGTAAACGTTTACTATAGGCTTATATAATTACTACAATAAATAAATATAACAAATATTTAATAATTATTACTACCCCAAGTAGCCCCAACATAGTAATCGTTTACTATATTATAAAAATATTTTGCTTTATTGTCAAGATTTTTATAATCAAAATTAAAGGTATTTTTATAATTAAAGTTAAGAGTAAATACATGAAAAGACATGATTTAATTGATCAAGTTTAATATTTTGATATTCAGAATTAAAATATTTATATTGATAGGAGTTTAGCTTAGATTTATAATTACTTTACTAGAAACTATAAAAGTAATTACGAGGAGCGATTATATGTTTAATAAATATGTTTATAATAAACCACATAATGGATATGCTGAATGGAATAATAATCCAGAAATATTTGAACTAAACAGAATGGATGCCCATACAACGTTGATGCCTTATGATACTATAGAAGAAGCATTAAACGGTAAAAGAAATAAATCTAATTATTATAAAACTTTAAATGGTATGTGGAAATTTTCATATTCAAAAAATCCTGAATCTAGAATAGAAAATTTTTATGATATAGATTTTGATTCTAGTGATTGGGACGAAATTGAAGTTCCATCTCATTGGCAATTAAAGGGATATGATTACCCACAGTATACTAACCGTACATACCCTTGGGAGGGAAACGAACAAGTAGAGAGAGGTTTTGCTCCAGTTGAATATAATCCTGTTGGATCTTATATAACTAACTTTACTGTTCCTGATGGCTGGGAAAATAGACCTGTATTTATTAGTTTTGAAGGGGTAGAATCAGCATTTTATGTATGGGTAAATGGAGAACTAGTAGGTTTTAGTCAAGATAGTTTTACTCCTGCACAATTTGATTTAACACCTTATCTTGTAGAAGGAGATAATAAACTTGCAGTAGAAGTTTATAGATGGAGTGATGCAAGTTGGTTAGAAGATCAAGATTTTTGGAGATTATCAGGTATATTTAGAGAAGTATATTTATACGCCCCTTCTAGAGTTCATATATATGATTATAATGTAAAAGCTGAATTAGACGATAATTATAATAATGGATTACTAGAAATAGAAACAAAAGTTTTAAATTATAAAGAAGAAAAATTGGAATTTGTTACAATAGAAGCAATGCTATATGAAAATGAAAAAGCTATTTTAGATGAGCCTATTTTAATTAGTCAAAAAATAAAAGGTGAAGTATGGTCTACTTCTAGTATACAGAAGATAATACAAAGTCCTAAAAAATGGAGTGCTGAAAAACCAAATCTTTATACTTTAGTGTTAGTACTAAAAGATGAAAAAAATAATATAATTGAAACTGAAAGCTGTAAGATAGGTTTTAGAAAATTTGAATTAGATGGAAATTTAATGAAAATAAATGGGCAGGTAATTAAATTAAAAGGTGTAAATAGGCATGAATTTAGTTGCAAAGATGGTAGAGCAATAGGTTATGAGGACATGATAAGAGATATTAAGTTAATGAAAAAATATAATATCAATGCGGTAAGAACATCTCATTATCCAAACCAAGCATTATGGTATGAATTATGTGATGAATATGGTTTATATGTTGTAGATGAAAATAATCTTGAAACTCATGGAACTTGGGAATATAATCAAAAAAATTGTGATGGTGTAATTCCTGGTAATTTACCAAAGTGGACAGATGCTTGTATAGATAGATGTAATTCTATGTATCAAAGAGATAAAAATCATCCTTCTATTATTATATGGTCATTAGGAAATGAATCATTTGGTGGAGAAAATTTCATGAAGATGTATAATTTCTTTAAAGGCTTAGATGATACTAGATTAGTTCAATATGAAGGTATTTTTCATTATCGTGAATATGACGCATCAGATATTGAAAGTACAATGTATGTTAAAGTAGATAAAGTAGAAGAATATGCTAATTCTGACCCACAAAAACCATATATTCTCATAGAGTATTGTCATGCGATGGGAAATTCATGTGGAGCTCTTCATAAGTATTGTGAACTATTTGATAAATATGAAGTGTTACAAGGTGGTTTTATATGGGACTGGATTGATCAAGCTATTGAAACTACTAATGAAGATGGAGTAAAATATTTAGCGTATGGTGGAGATTTTAAAGATAATCCAAATGATGGTAATTTTAGTGGAAATGGATTAATATTTGCTGATGGAACTATTACACCAAAGATTCATGAAGTAAAAAAATGTTACCAAGAAGTAAATTTTGAAGAAGTAGATTTAAAAAACGGTAAAATCAAAATTAGAAATAAGTTTTTATTCACTAATTTAGACGAATTCGAATGTAAATATGAACTACTTAAAGATGGTTATGTTGATTTTAGAGGTTCTGTAGAATGTAATGTAAAACCACAGTCAGAAGAAATAATTACATTAAATTATAATTTTGATGAATTAGATATAAATAGTGAATATATGCTAAATATTAGTTTAGTTACAAAAGAACAAACAAAATGGTGTAAAGTTGGTCATGAAGTTGCCTATGAACAATTTAAATTAGTTAATAAAGTAATTTTTATGTTAAATGACAAACATAGTGGGAATTTAGATATTAATGAAGATGATGATTATTTAAACATAATTGGTTCAACTTTTGAAGTTAAATTCAATAAGACTACTGGAGAGTTAGAACAATATACATTTAACAAGATACCTATGTTTGCAGAAGCTTTAGTACCTAATTTCTGGAGAGGTGTAACAGATAATGATTTAGGAAATAAGCTGAATGAAAGATGTAAAACTTGGAAAAGAGCATCTTCTGATAAAAGATTAATGAATTTTAAATATAGTAACCATTTAAAAGCTGTTGAGGTTGAAGTGTGTTGGGAATTAGGTACAACATCTACTTCTAACTGTAATGTATTATATACAGTTTATAGTAATGGTAAAGTAGAAGTTGAAGAAGTACTAGTACCAGGGGATGGATTACCTGAAATACCTGAGATTGGTATGATGTTTAATATAAGTAATAATTACAATGAAATAAAATGGTATGGTATGGGACCTCATTCTAATTATTGGGATAGAAAAACAAGTGCAAGAGTTGGGATTTATAATGACAAAGTAGAAAATTCACTTGTGCCTTACCTTCGTCCTCAAGAAAGTGGAAATAAAACAGAAGTTCGATGGATTACTATTCAAGATGAAAAAGGAAATGGATTAAAGTTTCAAGGTACTCCATATTTTGAGGCAAATGCATTACCTTATACACCTAATGAATTAGAGAATAGTCCTCATCCATATGAATTACCAGAAAGCACTAAAACAGTAGTAAGAATTAATGCACTTCAAATGGGTATAGCTGGAGATGATAGTTGGGGAGCGAAGACTCATGTTGATTATACTATATTTGCTAATAGAATTTATAGACATAAATTTAGTTTTATAGGATTATAAATCATTTTTAATGTATAATTATACTAATAAAAGTCAACGCAAGCTTAATTATACGATTATTAACAGATTAAAGGAGATGTAATATTGAAAGATTTATCTTTTGAACTCGGAGAATATGTAACAAATCTTAGACGTTATTTTCACCAAAATCCAGAGTTAAGCTTAAAAGAGTTTAATACTAGTAAAAGGATTATTAAAGAATTAGAAGCTATTGGTGTTCCTTACTATACTATTTGTGAAACAGGAGTTGTTGCAACAATTCAAGGTAAAAAAGGAAAGACTGTTGCTTTACGAGCTGATATTGACGCACTTCCTATAAAAGAAAAAAATGAAGTTAGTTATAAATCTAAAAATAGTGGTGTAATGCATGCATGTGGACACGATGCTCATACTGCTATGTTACTTGGGGCAGTTAAAATTCTTAATGAAAATAAAGAAGATATTAATGGATGTATAAAAGTAATTTTTCAGCCTGCTGAAGAAACTAGTGAAGCTACTAAAGAAATAATTGCAAGTGGATTTTTAGATAATGTAGATTCTATTTTTGCTATTCATGTAATGACTGATCTTCCAACAGGAAAAATATCTGTTGAAAGTGGTCCACGAATGGCGGGTGTTGATGATTTTACTATAACAATAACAGGAAGTGGAGGACATGGAGCTATGCCTCACTTAGGCACAGATGCTCTTTTGGTAGGAGCTAACCTTGTAGTTAATTTACAAGAGATTGTATCTCGTGAAATTAATCCTTTGGACGCTGTAGTTATAACTGTAGGTGAATTTAACTCTGGAGTTAAGAGAAATATTTTAGCGTCAGAAGCAGTTTTATCTGGTAATCTAAGATATTTTAATTCTGATTTAAAGGATTATTTTAAGGAAGCGTTGCTTAGAATTTCTACGAATACTGCGCAGATGTATAATACAACAGCAGAACTTGACTATAAAAAGTCTCTTCTGCCTGTAATTAACGATGAATGTTGTAGCGAAATTGCTAAAAATGCAGTTATCAAAATCGCAGATGAACAAGCTCTTTGTACTAAGCCTCAAATCACAACTTCAGAAGATTTTTCACGTTACTTAGAAAAAGTTCCAGGGGTTCTTGCTTTTTTGGGCGTATGGGACGGAACGCCAGATACATATTATCCTCTTCATCATGAATGTTTTCAAATAGATGAAAAGGCATTAGAACTTGGTAGTAAGCTATATGCACAATATGCATTAGAGGCATTATCTAATTAGTTAATTGAGTGTATTAAAGAATCAACTGAATGTAGTTTTGCAATTACTTTATAAATACAAAGAAAGGAATAAATAATATGTCTACATTTTTAACAGATTTTGATGAAATTATCGATAGAAGGAATACTAATTGTGCAAAGTGGGATACAATGGCAAAAAAATATGGTAGAAATGATTTAATTCATTTAGGGGTAGCCGATATGGACTTTAGGTCCCCTAAGCCAATTATTGACGCATTTTCGCAAGTAATAGAGAATGGAATATTTGGATATACTGATTTAAATGACGCTTTTTATACTAGTATTCAACGTTGGATAAAAAAATATAATGGTGTTACTATACCAGAAGAGTGGATTGTTTTTTGTTCTAGAATTAATATTGCCGCGGGAATCTGTATAAATAGCCTTACAGAAACTAATGATAAAGTAATTATTAATACACCTGCATATTCACCTTTATGTGATGCTATTATTAAAAATAACCGCGTTATTATTGAAAGTCCATTGACGTTTAAAGAGGATCATTTTTGTATTGATTTTGAACAATTGGAATCTATTGTCGATGAAAACACAAAAATGTTTATTTTATGTAATCCTCATAATCCAACAGGAAGAGTTTGGACAAGAGATGAAATTGAACAACTAGCTACATTTTGTATTAAACATAAGATTTATTTATTTGTTGATGAAATACATGCTAATTTTTTAGCTAAAAATTTAACTCACACTAGTATACTACAAATCGAAGGTGATATACAAGATTATCTTATATGTGCTAATTCTATAACAAAAACATTTAATGTGCCAGGAATAATTGTTTCATATATGATTATTCCAAATAATGAAATTCGTACGAAAGTGGCTAATGATATTGACCGTATTGGAATACATAATCCTAATATTTTTTCACTTGCAGCAATTGAAGCAGGATATAATTATTGTGATGATTGGTTAAAAGATGTTTGTGCCTATATTGATAATAATGATAAAATGGTTCGCGATTATATATTAAAATATATGCCTAAATTTGAAGTAATGCCAAGGGAAGGTACTTACCTTTTATGGATTAATTATGAAAAGCTAAATATTTCTGAAAAGGAACTTGAAAAATGGTTTCTTGAAGAAGCAAATGTACAAGTTAATATGGGTTCTTCATTTGGTGAAGATGGTAAAGGTTTTATAAGAGTTAATATTGCTACTTCAAGATTATTATTGGAAAAAGTACTAAAGAGAATGAAAGATGCTTATTCTTTAATTTAGATATTAAACAATAACACTGTACAAGACGGTCCTAGACGAATGGATATTAAATGATACCCTGAATATTCCATATAATAATATTGAAAAAATATAATATTAGTGGTAAAATATTAATGATTGATATTAGAAATGATCTTTTATCAGTCATATAATTAATAATTAAACCCTAACGGAAAAGAATAATTCATTAATTTCTTATCTGAAAGGAAGTTATAAATACTGATATTAAAGGATAAATATCCTTTTAGCTAAGAATTTAACTTCCCTTTTTAGGGAAGTTTTTATGTTTTAAGATTAATTTAATGAAAAAAGGTGTGATTAACTTGAAAAGAGTAGCTGTTATAAGTGCAATACTAGAAGAACCACAAAAAAATCAGAATGAATTTAATAGGGTAGTAGCAAATTACAAACATCTTATTAAAGGGAGAATGGGACTACCTTTAACAGAAGAAGAAGTTACTATTATTTGTATTACAGTTGTAGGTGAGATAAATGATATTAATAGTCTTACCGGTAAGTTAGGAAAAATAAGTAATATTCAAGTAAAAACTTCTATTTCAAAAAGAGAATTTTAAGTAATTAACAATAATAGTATTGAGTTTGGAAATTACCTAGTAATTATCCAAGAAAAAAGGAGGATAACTATGAAGAATTTATCAAAAAGAATAGGACTAATATTAACTATTTGTTTATTATGCGTATCTTTTACAGCATGTGGAAAAAAGGACAAGGTGGAAGAAGATGTTTATAAACAACAACTAGAGGATGTAAAAGAGCAACAAAAAGATATGATTAAAGACGGAAAAGATACTATTAAAGATGCACAAAAAGGAACAGATGAAGACAAAGAGCAAGATAAAGATCAAGGCAAAGATCAAGGCAAAGATGAAGATAAAGAATCTAAAGGTGAAGTAAAACAAAATGAAGTATTCAAAGTAGCAACTCTAAAAGGACCAACAGGAATGGGCATGGCAAAATTAATGGAACAAGTAGAGAACAAAGAATCTGAATTAAAACCTGAATTTATGATTATGGGTAGTCCTGAAGAAATAATGGGGAAAGTAATAAGTGGAGAAGTCCAATTTGCTTGTGTTCCAACAAATTTAGCATCTATACTTTATAATAAGACTAAAGGAGAAGTTCAACTTGCGGCAGTAAATACTCTTGGTGTATTATACATAGTAGAGACTGGTGATACAGTAAATAGTATTAAAGATTTAAAAGGGAAAAAGATATTTGCTAGTGGACAAAATGCAACACCAGAATATGTTCTGAATTATTTATTAGAACAAAATAAAATTGATCCTAAACAAGATGTAGAAGTAGATTATAAATTACAACATTCTGAATTAGCAGCGGCTGTTGCAGCAGGCGATGTGCCAATAGCTTTATTACCTCAACCACATGTAACAACTGTACTAATGAAAAATAAAGATGCTAGAATAGCTTTAAATCTAACAAAGGAATGGGAACAATTAGAAAGTAATGATAGTAAATTAGCTATGGGTTGTATTATTGTAAATAAAAAATTTGCACAAGACAATAAAGAAATTGTAGATAAGTTTTTAGCGGAATATAAATCATCTATAGAATGGGTAAATGCTAATCATGTAGAGGCTAGTAAATTGATTGAGAAATTCAATATATTACCAAAAGCAAAAATTGCTGAGGTTGCTCTTCCAAATTGTAATATAGTATATGTGGATTCAGATGAAGCAAAAACTACATTAGAAGGTTTTTACAAAGTTTTATTTAAATATAACCCAAAATCATTAGGAGGAAAATTACCTGATGAAAACTTCTATTACAAAAAATAGACCTAAATCAATAAAAGTTTTTTCAGTAATGTTTTGGATTTTAGTATGGGAGGTAGTAGCTCTAATTATTGATAGGGAGCTATACCTTCCTTCTCCATTTACTACTTTTAATGCTTTATTTAATATGATACAAGTAAAAGAATTTTGGGAAATTGTATTAATAACTATTTTAAGAGTTTTAATAGGTTTTATTATATCTTGCGTTATAGGGACTGTCTTAGGCATTATATGTGGTATAAATACATATATGTATGAATTATTTAATCCTCTAATCGTAACTGTTAAATCAACTCCAGTTATGTCATTTATTATAATTACTTTATTATGGTTTAAATCAGGTAATGTACCAATCTTTATATGTTTTTTAATGTGTTTACCAATTATATGGACTGCAGTAGTTGAAGGAATTAAGCAAGTTGATAAAAAAATACTAGAAATGGCTTATTTATTTAGAGTTAAAAAAAGATATATAATAAAAGATATCTATATTCCATCTATAATGCCTTATTTAACAACAGCAATGATTACTTCAGTAGGATTAGGATGGAAAGTAACAGTTGCAGCTGAAGTTTTAAGTAGACCTAAACTGTCAATTGGTACTAAGTTAAAAGACTCAAAGGTATACTTAGAATCTCCTCAATTATTTGCATGGACAATTGTAGTAATAATACTCAGTTTAATGTTTGAATATGTATTTAAATATATTATTAGATTATTTCACAAAAGTTGGAATGACTAAGATGGATTAATGTTACTAGAAAACATAAAATATATAAAGTAGGTGTAGAAAATGATACAAATTAATAACCTATATAAAAGTTATGATAATCTAAAAATATTTGAGGATTTTAATCTAAAAATAGATAATGGGCAAATCATTTGCTTATTGGGGCCATCAGGTTGTGGAAAAACTACATTACTAAATATTTTATCAGGTATAGAAAATTATGATAAAGGTAATATTACAGGAATAAGTGATAGTTTTTCGTATATATTTCAAGAAACTAGACTACTACCTTGGTTAACTATAGAAGATAATATTAAGTTTGTCTTAAAAAGTAATAATAATCTAGAGATAACAGATATAGTTAATAGATATTTAGATGTAGTTCAACTAAGTGAATATAAGAATTATTATCCAAGTCAATTAAGTGGAGGAATGAAACAAAGAGTTTCTATTGCAAGGGCTTTCGCTTATGAGTCGGATATTTTATTAATGGATGAACCATTTAAAGGATTGGATTATGAATTAAAGAAAAAACTTATAAATGCTTTTTTATCTTTATGGAAATATGATAATAGAACGGTTCTTTTTGTAACACATGATATTGATGAGGCTATTCTTATTTCAGATATAATATATATTTTAGATGGACGACCTGTAAAAGTGAAAAATAGGCTTAAAATTGATATTCCTAGAGAAGAAAGGAATACTGAAGACAAAGAGTTTATTGAGTTGAAAAATATTATTTTAAGTTAATTTATCTGCATTAAATTAAAGGTGGGAAAGTTGAGTAATTACTTAAATACTATCTTTTTTATGTATTAAGGCTCAAAAGAAGCTAAAAAAGTTTTAAGAATATGTAAAATGAGCATAATCAGAAAAGATCAATATGGAAAATATAGATATTTATATTTACAATATGATAAATGCTGTTATAATATGTATGTACAATTAAATATGTTTGGATGAAGATTGCGGAAGATAATTAGATAATCAACCGTTATTGGACAAACCTCTGGAGAGACTCTTAATGAGCACCGAAGGGGAAAACTAATTTAAATTAGTGAAACTCTCAGGTAAAAGGACAGAGGATATATTCATTTGGAATATATTTTTAACCAGAGGGGCAAATCACATGATTTGGCTTTTTTTATTATACTTTATTTAGACATATATTTATAAATAAGATGGAGGACATAATAATAATGAATACAATAATTGAACTGGTTAAAAGAATTGATAATCTGGTATGGGGACCACCATTACTTATATTGTTAGTTGGAACAGGATTATATTTAACTATAAGACTTAGGCTTATACAGATTTTTAAACTACCTTTAGCACTTAAATATTTATTTAAAAAGGATAAAAATAATAAAGCTGATGGAGATGTTTCAAGTTTTGCAGCGTTATGTACAGCATTAGCTGCAACAATAGGTACTGGTAATATAGTTGGAGTTGCTACAGCTATTAAGGCAGGAGGACCTGGGGCGTTATTTTGGATGTGGATTGCAGCCTTTTTTGGAATGGCTACTAAGTATGCTGAATCATTGTTAGCTGTAAAATATAGAGTAGTAGATGAAAATGGTCAGATGTCAGGTGGACCAATGTATTATATCGAAAAAGGATTAGGTAATAAATTTCTAGCTAAACTTTTTGCTATATTTGGAATTGGAGTTGCATTTTTTGGTATAGGTACGTTTACTCAAATAAATTCTATTACAACTGCTGTAAAACTAACGTTTAATGTTCCAATATTTGTAACAGCTATTATTTTAACTTTGCTAGTTACTTTTGTAACATTAGGAGGAATAAAAAGTATTTCAAATGTGTGTGAGTTTATAGTACCTTTTATGGCTGTTTTGTATATTATTGCTTCTCTTAGCATTATTATATTTAACATTGAATCTGTACCAAGTGCAGTTTCATTAATTATTAATAGTGCTTTTACTCCTATGGCAGCAGCTGGTGGATTTCTTGGAGCAACAGTTATGAAAGCTATTCAAAATGGTATATCAAGAGGGGTGTTTTCTAATGAATCAGGACTTGGTTCCGCTCCAATTGCAGCGGCTGCAGCAAAGACTGACTCATGTGTTAAACAAGGTTTAATATCTATGACAGGTACTTTTTTTGATACTATAATAATTTGTACAATGACAGGTATAACTTTAGTTATGACAGGTGCTTTTAAATCTGAGTTTGCTGGAGCTGAGATGACTAATTTAGCTTTCAAACAGGGATTACCTATAGCTGGTGGAGAATTTATTTTAACTATAGGACTTATTTTCTTCGCATTTACAACTATTCTTGGATGGAATTATTATGGAGAAAGATGTACAGAGTACTTGTTTGGAGTAAAAGGAATAATACCATATAAAGTAATATTTATTGCATTAGTTGCAGTAGGCGCTTTTTTAAAGTTAGAATTAATATGGGTAATAGCAGATATTGTAAATGGATTAATGGCAATTCCTAACCTTATAGGGATAATTGGATTAAGTAGCGTTGTAGTATATGAAACTAAGGAATATTTTAGAAAAATGGAGGAACATAAGTAAAATGAATATATATTTAAAAGAAATAGATGAATTAAACTTTGAAGAATGTGTTTTATTAACTACTAATAAAGAAAATAAACATTTTATAGGTGAGGAATTTGTTGCTTCTAACGCGTACTCTATTGCTCAGTCAAAGATAGAACAGGGTTGGATTATTAAGGCTATTTATGCTGAAGATGCAATTGTTGGATTTACAATGTATGGTTATTGTTATGAAGACAAATACTATGAATTATGTAGAATGATGATAGACCACAAGTATCAAGGAAAAGGATATGGTAAGGCAGCACTTGTTAAGGTTATTGAAGAAATGAAAAACATTGAAGATTGTGATGAAATATTTTTATCATTTGATATGGATAATTTCAAAGCTAAAAGTTTATATGAAAGTTTGGATTTTAAAGATACGGGTAAAGTTATTGATGATGAATTGCTTTATAGTTTGAAGTTATAGAAGTGTTTGATTGAAGTTTCAGCTAATGGGGTATAGATAAATACCCATTGGCTGGGCTAAGTGAGGATTTTGTAAATTCCATAAATATATGATAAAATACTTTATTAGTAATGAAAAGTTTTATTGATGGAGGAATTTCTTTATGTACGATAAAGGTATATTATCAGAAAAAGTGGCAGATGATATTAGGAAAATGATATTAGAAAAAGAATTAGAACCTGGCGATAAATTACCTAATGAGATTGAAATGACAGATATTTTAAATGTTGGGAGATCTACTTTAAGAGAAGCTATAAAAATATTAGTTTCAACCAATGTATTAGAAGTTAAAAGAGGAAGAGGAACTTTTGTTTCTAAAAATCCAGGAGTATTAAAAGATCCATTAGGTGTTACATTTATGCAAGAAACGAATTTATTAATACATTTTTTTGAGATGAGATTAATTATTGAGCCACAAATAGCACAATTAGCAGCTATTAGAGCTACTGAAGAAGATATTAAAAAAATAAAAAAAGCATATGAACAAGTAAAGTTAGATATTAAAAACAATACTGATCATACATTAAGTGATATTGAATTTCATAACGCTATTGCCAAAAGCACACATAATCCCATTATTGATAGGATTGTTCCGATTATTAATGATGGTATTAAAGGGGGATATGCAAAAACGAAAGATATTCCTGAAAGTGGCGAAGTTGTATTAATTCATCATAAAAAAATATTTGAAGCAATAAAAGATAAAAATGATATTGTAGCTAAAGATTCAATGAAAGAGCATATTTTATATGGTTTTGAACAAACAAAAAAATGCATTAAATTATAAAATTATACTGATAGAATTAAGTATATAATAATTTAAGGAAGAAATAACAAAAAATACTTGATAAATAACAAAAAATATATTAATATAATAATAACAGATGTCTGACAACAGACATCATACCTTGTATATAAATCTAGTACGAATAAGGAGATGCGACGATGAAAAAAATAGAAACTTTACAAAGAATTGTTGAAAGTGGTGTAGTTGCAGTAATTAGAGCTGAATCAAAAGACCAAGGAATGAAAATAATTGAAGCAGTTAAAAATGGAGGGGTAAAAGCTCTTGAGATAACAATGACAGTTCCAGGAGCGGTTGATATTATCAAAGAATTAGTTGAAGTATATAAAGATGAAGATTTAATAATTGGAGCAGGAACAGTTCTTGATCCTGAAACAGCTAGAGCTTGTATTTTAGCAGGAGCAGAATATATTGTAAGTCCAAGTTTTAATCTTGATACAGTAAAATTATGTAATAGATATGGTCTACCAGTAATGCCAGGAGTTATGACTCCAAGAGAAGCTGTTGAAGCATTAGAATCAGGAGTAGATATCTTAAAAGTATTCCCAGGTAATGCATTTGGACCAAGTATAATTAAAGCATTTAAAGGACCTATTCCACAAGGTAACTTTATGCCAACAGGTGGAGTAAGTTTAGAAAATGTAAAAGATTGGATTGCTGCAGGAGCGATTGCAGTTGGTACAGGTAGTGTATTAACTAATGGAGCTAAAACAGGAGATTATGATTTAGTTACAGAAACAGCTAAGAAATTTGTTGAAGAAGTTAAAAAAGCTAGAAGTAATAACTAATTAGGAAGGTAGGAATAATACTATGAAAAAAGTAGTGACTATGGGAGAAATAATGCTTAGATTATCTACTCCAGGATATGAGAGATTTAATCAAGCAAAATCATTTGATGTTGTATATGGTGGTGGAGAAGCAAATGTTGCAGTTTCATTAGCTAATTACGGTTTTGATGCACATTTTGTTTCAAAATTACCTAACAACCCAATTGGACAAAGTGCAATCAATCATTTAAGAAGATATGGAGTTAACACTGATTATGTTGCAAGAGGTGGAGAAAGAGTTGGAATATACTATTTAGAAACTGGAGCATCTATGCGTCCTTCAAAAGTAGTTTATGATAGAGCTCATTCATCTATATCAGAAGCAACAGTAGAAGATTTTGATTTTGATGCTATTTTTAAAGATGCTGATTGGTTCCATTTTTCTGGTATTACACCAGCTTTAAGTAAAGAATCAGCTTACTTAACAGAAGAAGCACTTAAAGCTGCTAAAAGAAATAATGTTACAGTTAGTGTAGATCTTAATTATAGAAAAAAATTATGGACACCAGAAGAAGCAAAAGAAGTAATGACTAACTTAATGCAATATGTTGATGTTTGCATTGGTAATGAAGAAGATGCAGAAAAAGTATTAGGTTTTAAACCTGGTAAAACTGATGTTACAAAAGGTGAATTAGAACTCGAAGGATACAAAGATATTTTCAAACAAATGCAAGAAAAATTCTCATTTAAATATGTTGTAACAACACTTCGTGAAAGTCATTCTGCATCAGATAATGGATGGTCAGCGTTCATATATGATGGAAATGAATTTTATCATTCTAAAAAATATAATGTAAGGATAGTAGATAGAGTTGGTGGCGGAGATTCATTTGCAGGAGGATTAATTTATGGTCTTCTTAATAGTGATGATTTTAAATATGCTCTAGAATTTGCAGTAGGAGCTTCAGCTATGAAACATACTATACCTGGAGACTTTAATTTAGTAACAGTAGAAGAAGTAGAAACATTAATTAATGGAGATGCTTCTGGTAGGGTTCAAAGATAAATTAGCTATATAAGTTTATATACTTCTTGCTCATTAGTATAAGACTATATATATATATATTGAACAGATTTTCTTAACATTGGAGAAGATCTGTTCTTTTTTTGTATTTTATGAAACATTACATTTGATATAGCAAAAATTCTTTATTTAATTTATAATAAGAGGTATATTAAATATGAAATAAAAACTTGAAAGGACTTAGATTATGGGAAAACATTGGGATTTAACATCACTATATACATCTTTTGAGGATCCTATGATGGATAAGGATTTACAAGATGTAAAAGATGAGATAAAAACATTAAAAAAATGGTTTGAAGAAAAATTAACTGATAATAAAATAAATGATACTGATAAAATAACATTTATACTAAAACAGATGACATCTATACATTATAAAATGGGCAAATATGGGGCTTATTGTCGTTTGCAATCTGCTACAGATACAACTAATCAAACAGCATTAGAGAAACTCAATATAATAGAAGCTTTATTTCCAGATGTTAAACAATTAGAGGTTATGTTTGGTGATTATATAAGTGGAGTTAATGAATTAGATAAGATAATATCTTCTTCACCATACCTTGAAGTACATAGTTACATATTAAAAGAAATGGTAGAAAATAATAAACATAGCTTAGATAGTGATACAGAAAGTATTATAGCTAGAATGAAGAATACAGGTTCATCAGCCTGGACTAAATTACATCAACAACTTTTGTCTACATTGCAAGTTGAACTTCCAGCTAAATATGGATTAGAAGAAGAAATAAAACCTATTAGTACTGTAAGAAATATGGCTTTTTCAAATGAAAAAGATGTACGTAAACGTGCATACGAAAGCGAATTAGAAGCTTATAATAAGATAACTCTACCTATGTCAGCGTGTCTTAATGGTATCAAAGGTGAGGCTATCACACAGACAGAGTTAAGAGGTTTTTCATCACCATTAGATATGACACTTTACTATTCAAGAATGGATAGTAAAATACTTGATGCCTTAATAAATGCAATAGAGGAAGGGTTACCTCTTGTTAGTAAATATCTAATGAATAAAGCCGAGGTTTTAGGATATGATAATGGACTTCCATGGTATGAGCTATATGCACCATTAGGAGAAGAAATCTCAAAAGTAACTTATGATGAAGCAAAACAAATTGTCTATGATAATTTTAAATCATATAATCCAAGGCTAGCAAATTTTGCTAAGATGGCTTTTGATAAAAACTGGGTTGATGTGGAACCAAGAGCTGGGAAAAGAGGGGGAGCATTTTGTTCTAGTATTCCAATAGGTGAGAGTAGAGTATTATTAAACTTTGATGGTGTTCTTACTAACGTTATTACGCTTGCTCATGAACTTGGTCATGGTTATCATGGATATTGCCTAAAAGATGAAGAGTTATTAAATAGAAGTTATTCTATGCCAATAGCAGAAACAGCCTCTACTTTCTGTGAAACAATTATTATTAAGTCTGCATTAGCTAATTGGGATGATAAAAAACGCTTTGAAATACTTAATGATCAGGTAATAAGATATGTAAGTATTATTATGGATATATATAGCAGGTACTTATTTGAAAAAACATTATTTGAAAAACGTGAAGACACTACAGTATCTGTAGAACAATTATGTAACATTATGGCTGATGCTCAACAAAAAGCATATGGAAAGGCTTTAGATCATAGGTTTAATCACCCATATATGTGGGTAAATAAAGTCCATTATTATTATGTAGATAGAAATTATTACAACTTTCCTTATGCATTTGGACTATTATTTGCAAAAGGTTTATATTCTATGTACGAAAAAGAAGGAGATAGTTTCTTACCTAAATATGATACATTACTTCGAGAGACTGGTAAGAACTCAATCTTAGGAATCGGTCAAAGCGTTGGAATAGATTTAACTGACATTGAGTTTTATAGAGGCGGTCTAAGAATGATTGAAGAAGATATTGATATGTTAATAGATTTAATTAATCAAAGTAAATAATAAATACAATGAAAATTTATGAAAAAGGCTAATCGTCAAATTTAAACGATATAGCCTTTTAATATTATAAATCTTTCTCTTTTTCTAAATATATAATAAAGAGTTTAATTTATTAATCTCTTCTAACTTCCTTTATTGGAATTTTAAATAAATTAAATTTAGCATATGTAACGCCAGGAAATTTATCTTCGGGCATAAAATTACCTTCTATTTCGATAGAATATCCAAGTTCTATATATGTTCCTGAACCTCCATCTTCACAAGCATTATAAAGTTTAGTAAAAGTAGGTTTTTTAAAACTATGAGTTGTTTTAAAGTAATCTGAGATCACTAATATTGACCATAGAAGTATTATAATAGAAATTATTTTTATAGTAACGGTTTTAGCTCGTTTCAATGAATTCAATCCTTTCAATTTGTATTAGGTAATGGTAATTGCGAACTAAGGATTTTAATTCTTTACATACAATATGTAGTTTTTATTATAAGTGGGAACCCAACATATTGCATTAAAGAATCAACTTAATGTAGTTTCGCAATTACTTAGGTAATTGCAGAATTATGGATTTAAATATATATTTTTCTTTTTGCTAAATAACTTGGTTTTTTGATTTTTTTATTCTAAAAATTAAGTGTATAATTAATATTAAAATAACAATAAAACCTGCAATGCTAATTAGTGTATCATATTTGTGAAAATGATGTATTAATCCTTGTTTCATAGTCATATACCAAAGATATAATGATGGTAATAATAGTAAAATATTCATTAGTTTATACTTAGTTCTTATCGAATAAAAGTAATAAATTATTAAGAATAAAACTAGTAAGGATATTAATAATATACAGTCTGAATAAGATATTTTAACAGGTATATCACTTGCAATAATCATTTCATAAACCCATATTAGTAATGAAAATGTATTGAGTATTAAACTGATAATAATATCTATTAGTTTGCTTTTCATTCGCACAACATCCCCTAATTATGATATAATTAATTTAATATTTTGTTATATTATATTTATTATAACAAATAAGTGTTTTAATTATAAGACTAAATTTATCGGGAATAAAGCTTGTTAATAGTGAAAAGATTTGTTTTACAAAAAGTATTTCACATATTTAAAGAGGGGAAAAGAAAGATGGAAAAGAACTATGATAGTACACAAATAATAATAATATTACTTAAAATATGTAGTTGGGTTGCTGCAATAATTTCTATAACGATAGGAGTTTACTTAGATAATGCATATAACGGAAACTATACTATAATTTCAGATTTTGTTGTAGGATGTGTTTTAGTAGTTAGTTTTTATGCAAAGGCTGAGAGTCTTAAATTATCAAAAGATATAAAGGAAAATTCTGAGACTATAATTAAATTACTTGATGATAAGGATAAAACAACTGAAGGAGAGTAGATTATATGGAAGCCATTGACTTAGAAACAAAATTGAATATAAAAACTATTCGTGATGTAAGTCTTCAAAATGCGCTAACTAATAACATTAAGAATACTAAAATAATAGTTCATGGTAGTTGTGATTATAAAACTAGAAAAGGTAGTTATATCGCCATTCTTCAATACGGTAATATATATAAAAAGATACAAGGTGAAAATGATGATACTACAGCTAATAGGTGTATTCTTCAAGGTATAATAGACTCGTTACAAATAATGAAAAAACCGACATCAGTTGATGTAATTACAAGTACGCCAGTAGGAATAAAAAAAGGTTTGCGAGGATCAGGGACAAACTTTGATTTAATAAAAATAATATTTGATAAAATAACTGAAAAAAAATTAATTGTAACTTTTTACTCATGTGAGGGTGAGGGGAATTCTCTTAAAAACCTTGTCAAATCAAGAAAATAATTAAATAAAAAGATTTATATTAAGCATTATGAAGGAGCATATATAATGAAATATTTCAGAATATTAATTTTAATCATATTATTTACCGTATTGTTATGTTCTTGTGGAATCAAAACTAATAAAACTAATGCATTAAATGAAAAGGAGATAACAAATAAATATGATGATTATAATTCGGAGACTGATGATATAGAAAATAAATTTAGCCCAAAATTAGCAGAAGCAAAAGATTCAAATATTATTATTGCTTGGGAAAATCTTCTTTTGGGTAATTATAATAAAAATGAAAAAACTTGGACATCTTGTTCTGAGCTAAATGAAGACTCAATAACTTCTTCAATAATAATGGGAGATGTACTTACGAAATCAGTTTACTATGTATTTCATGAAAATAAACTCATAGGTAAATCAAATAAAGTTATATTTCCATCGAGTAATAAATATACACTTGAAGATATGGAAAATGCAAATTTGTTAATTAATCTAGGTGAATCTAAGGAAGAAGGACATGTATTTAATTTACCAGTATCAATGAATGATACAATTTATAATATGTCATATTCCTCTGAGGATTTATTAATATCATTTGAAGTTGATAAGAAAGAAATAAATGATCCTAAATTTAGTGCAGAAACGCTCATACTATCAGAAGATATTAATATTTATCCCAGAGAGTATTCTCTTTCGGATAAAATACCGCAGGAAACAATTAGAAAAGTAAAGAGTTTGTTTGATGCATATAAAGTTAACAATATAATTCCTTATTATAAGTGTTGTTATCACGGAGATTTTGATGGTGATAATGATTTTGAATATTTAACGGTTATAAATAATAAGTTGGGAGAAAATAACGAGATTATTGTTTCGTCAGACATATCTACCCAAGAAACTGCGTTTTATAATATTATAATTTATCAAGATGGAACAAATGTTAAAGTTCTCAAAAATATGTGGAATACAACTCCGGAGACGGAACCTACTTTAAAAGGAAATGACAAATATTATTCATATTATTATTGGGGTGAATCTAATTATTCTATTTTAAATAAATTACTTATTGCAGATATTAATGGAGATAATAAGTATGAGTTTCTTACGGAATCATATGAAGCATTCATTTATAACTTAGAAGTATATTCAATATTAAACGATAATTATAAAGTAGTATTAAAATCAATTTGTTCTAACTCATAAGAGGGAATGTAACTTTAAATAATGCATAAAGTTCTTAAATGGCATTAAAGTGATTTGTAAACATAATTAATTTTATTGCAATGAAATGTGACAAGAAAATTATATAGTTAATATGTTATGAAATATATTTGACAGTACAAAATTAAATATGTAATATTATAGTGTCAATTGTAAGTAAATAAAAAATATGATGAATTTATTTGTAATGAATGAATATTGTTAGAAAGGATGAGGTTATTAGAAAAGCGCTCTCAAATGTTGGTTAGTATTAGAATGATATAGCAAACTAGAAATGTAATAAACAAATTTATAGTATTCCATAGTTTAGAGTAGATATAAACCAAATAGAAGGGATGTAATAGATTTGAAATATGAAGCAATTATCTTTGATGTTAGTGATACTCTAGTTAAGTATAGCCCAAATTATGCTCAAATATATGGAGATAGATTAAGGGGATTAGGTTTTGAAGTCTGTGAAGAAAAAGCTAAAGAAATTTCAAGAATGATAAATTGGTCAATAGGAGAGCAAACTCAGAGAGAGCAATGTGGGGAACCGCATATGTTTAATGAAGAATTGAATATTTTACTAGATAAAGTAGCATTATCATGTGTAATTGATCAAGATATTGATAAATATTTGTTAGAGCTTAAAAAATTACCAATACCCAAACAGAAAATTACATTAATACCTGGTGTGGTAGATGTTTTAGGGACACTAAAAAATAAGTATCGTTTAGGTATAGTCTCAAACCATTATTGTTGGCTTATGGATTATTTAGATGACTTAGGTATTTCTAAATATTTTGAGGCTATAATTATTTCAGATATTGTTGGGGTTGCAAAGCCAAATATAAGTATAATGCAAATTATCCTTAATCAGCTTGATTTAAAAGCAGAGAAGTGTTTATATGTAGGAGATCAACCAATAGATGTCTTGTGTTCCAAGCAGATAGGAATGGATTGTGCGTGGATTACAACAGATGAGTGTAAATTACCAAAAATTATTCCTTATAAAGAAGATTTTAGAATAAACAACATTTCTGATTTACTACAAATTTTATGATTTGATAGACTTGTTAAAAATAATGTAAAAACCGACATCAGTTGACCATAAAAAGAGGTATTAGTAAATAAGGAACAATTTGTGATTTAAAATATGGATACATATAATTCATTTAGACGTCAAGAAGGTGTAGCCATAAGTAAAATTAAGTTAATAGGTGGTCGCTAGTGTAATACTGAAAATAGTAGAAAAATTTAAATTAATTACTATACAGATGGAGAGGTGATTTTGTGAATATAACGTCAAGATTAAATTGGAAAATAGACAACCCAATGGTAAATTTTATTTCAACATTTTATTTGTTAGTATATATTGGATTAACAGCACTCGCAATATATGTATTGATTATAATTATTAAGCTTGCAAAAAAAGGGGTTAAAGCTCTAGATATATACATAGCCAAAAATCAAGATAAGTTATAGGAGAGTAAAGATGTTTTTTAACAATTTTAGTGGGGCTGAAAGAAAACAATTACATAAAACAGATAAGAAAGTTGGTATTGATGTAGGATTAAAAGAATTTTCAATAACATGTGATGGAGAATTTCTTTGTAATCCTAAATGGTTAAAATCAGAAAAAAGGCTTAAAAAAATACAAAAAGATTTATTAAGAAAGAAAAAAGTAGTAACAATAGAAAAAAAAGTTAGGATAAAATTAGTTAAAATTCATGAAAAAATATGTTTTAGGAATGTTCTAATAGAATTGAGGTGATAAGTTTGAAGGACTATAAAGGAGTATTCTATGGTTTGTCAATATTAGGTATATGTATAATAGTTAGTTCAATAATTATAAGTAATGGTTTGAAAGAATTAAGCGATATTGATCTTAGAAATAGTATAAATGGGGCACTTCACGTCACTCAACCTACGATGGAACCTGTTATTGAAGGTGAATATATGGCTATAGGCGAAATTTCTCGACTACTTGGCTATAATGACATATATGATTTTTCGTATGATGTACGTACAAATAAATTAGAAGATTTCCCTTATATCATAATTAATGGTAAACTAATTTTTAGTCGGACAGCTTTTAGTAAATGGTTAATAGAAAAAGCTAACGAACAAAGTTTTAATATTAATAACCATAGATAAAAATGTTTTAATATATATGAAAGTAATAGAATTAAAAAGTTTAAACTATAATATTAATGCTGAAACTTCAATACGAATAAATAGAAAGATATGAGGATTTTAACTCTATCAAAAAGCTAGATTAAAGGACGGATTAGTACATAATAATAACTGATTTTAATTAATAGACAAACTAAAAAAACAAGCCGTCAATTAAAGTCTTAACGTCACAAGACCAAAACGCAAGTAGATAAAAAACATAACAAAAAAGGCTAATATCATAACGATATAGCCTTTAATTATGTCAAATATGTAATGCAGTTGGGGGGACTCGAACCCCCCCAAGTCCACAATGGACACTAGATCCTTAGTTTAGGCTGTATAGCTTATAAGAAACTTATATTTTAAATAATTCTTGAGTATAACTGGTTTAATATTTTATTAAATGAAAGTAAATGTGTCGTATAGTGATTAAATGCATCTTGAATATAATTGTTTTGGTGTCAAGTTGGTATTGGGATATAAACATTACAAATTTAATTGACTTAATAATAATATTGGAATATTATTATTATAAAAGGAGGTATGAATTATGTATAACATAAATGAAATATTATGTAAACATATAAATAAAGAGCCTAAGTTAGAGAATGTTTATCATTATTCTGGTTCAGAAGCAATGTTAAATATACTTAAAGGTAATAGTATACATATGTCTTTGATATCTTTGCAAAATGATTTATTAGAAATTAAACATACAATATCATTATTAGAAGAAATGAAGGATGATATTAGTAATATCATAAATGATGATGTAATACTAAAAGATTTTAATACTGAAATAAAAAACTATAAAAGGTATCTGGAGAGAAAATCAAGAGTTTACACATTTTCAGTATCCAATAAAAGTGACTCATTAACATGTTGGTCAGAGTATACGAATAAACTTGGTTATTGTATAGGTATTAATTTCGATAAGATAAATAAACAAATTGAGAATTTTTGTGAAGATAATAAAATGATAGCTTGGTTATGTGGAAATGTTATTTATGATCCTAAGGAACAAAAAAAGATATTAAAACTAGTTATTAAGAAATTAAGTGAAGAAGTAAAAGGTAAAAGACATCCAAAATCTACAGAAATAATTGGAGATTTTGTTGTAGCTATTTATTTCCTTAGCTATTTTATGAAATGTGAAGCATTGGTAGAAGAAGATGAATATAGATTTGTTATCCATACGTCAGATAATATTCCTGTTTACTTCAAAAACAAGCAAAATATAACAATACCTTACATCATAGTTGATGGAGATTTTAGTGATTGTTATAGAGAAATTATAATAGGTCCTTTAGAAAAAAGATTTACAAAAGAATCATTAAAACTTTATTTAAAACATGAACTTAATGAGAAAAATGAAAAGATGTATAAGCTTAATGTTGAAGACATAAACATAGACTATTCTAGAATAAAGTATAGATGGTAAATTAAAAACAGATAGACAAATCTATCTGTTTTTAACTGCAAGAAAAGCACTTTCAATGTCTCAACTAACAGTTATATACGATAGTTCCACACCTATGATATTTTTTGTAGCCCATATTTCAAGCATTTACAATGTCAGACAGTATTACTTTAATAGGACTAATTTTTACCACAAAAGTAATATTGGAGATGTAAATACTTCTTATACAAAAGGATATCCTTGTGCTACACAACATTCATACCAGGGCTATCGCATGAAAAATATTCCATAATATAATAAAATAATGTATACTGTACAAGACGGTCGTAGGTCAATGGATATTAAAAATCCGTTCAGGTTAAATTATCCTAAGAAAAACTAAGTTCATTCCAGAATAGTTTCCTAAAAATTAAAAACTCCTTGCAGTCAAACATTTAATTTTCTTAACGGAAACTGTTCTTCCATTCACTAAGATTTTCTAAGGATAATTTAAAAGTCACTACTTTTTAATATCCATTGACCTACGACCGTCTTGTACAGTATACATTATTTTATTATATTATGGAATATTTTTCATGCGATAGCCCTGGTATGAATGTTGTGTAG
>JAOASG010000055.1 GCA_025210235.1 Vallitalea sp. | reverse complement strand
TGTTAATGTTATGATTGATTATCTTGATAGAATTCAAGAAAGGCTATCTACAGTTGTTATTGAAAATAAAGATTTTGAAAACTTGCTAAAGGTATATGATAGACTTGGTACATTCTTTTACCTGGACCCACCTTATTATGGTACCGAAAAATACTACCAGGTGCAATTCAAAACAGAAGATCATGTGAGGTTAAAAGAATCATTAGATACTGTCAAAGGAAAGTTCTTATTATCTTATAATGATTGTGATTATATTAGAGAGCTTTATAAAAAATATAAGATTGAAGAAATTAGCAGACCACATAATTTGCATACTAGATATGATAATGCAGATAAAGAATATAAAGAATTGATAATAACTAATTATTAAAATTAATGCCTACATCCTTAAATGGGTGTAGGTATTTTTTTATTATTAAAAACAAAAATTATTATTTAATTGCTAAACAATAAATATTCTGATATTATTTATATATTATAATGAATACTAAAATTGAGAGGTAATAATTATGGATGAATACAGTGTTGAGTATTTATTAATTTTCAAAGAAAATAAGCAGTACTCAAATAGTAAACAAGCTATTAAAAATTTGTTTAATTCAATATATAATGTTCATGGTGTTTCAGAGAATATTATTGAATTTGAAAAGATTCAAATACAATATAAGATTCTTTTAACTAAAAGGCAAAAACAAAAAAGAATTTATTATAATATTTCATTTATTATAGAGGGAGAAAGAAATATTGAAGTGTTTAGTATATTTTTGAGACAATTTAGGGAACTATTTGGTAAATTAACAGATAAACATATTGAGACATTATGGGATGATGTAAATTTATACTATTCTAATAAAGGGTACCCATACATATATAAACTTGAAAATTTAATGAGAAGACTTATATCTGAGTTTATGATTTTAAATATAGGTGATAAATGGGTAAAAAATAATATTCCTGGTGAAGTAGAAAAATCAATAAAAGATACAAATAATAAAACAAATAATTATTTGCATTATGTTGATTTTATTCAATTAGGTAATTTTATGTTTAAGAAATATTGCAATAAAGAATATGAATATGTGAAACTGATTGAGTTAATAGATAAAACGGATGATAATTCAGAGCTATCAATTGAAGAATTAAAGAAATATGTCCCAAAATCTAACTGGGAAAGATATTTTTCTAGTATTATTAAATGTAATGAGAATTATCTCTGTAAAAAATGGGATAGTTTATATAAATTGAGATGCGATATTGCTCATAATAAACCGTTTAATAAAAATAATTACCAAACATTAGAGAAATTATATAATGAAGTTAGCGAAGTATTAAAAAAAGCAATACTATCACTTGATACAATAATTATAAACGATAAAGAAGAGGTTCGTGATATTTGTTTTGGCTGGATATTTGATGAAGATTCATTGAAAAGAGCTCAAGAAGAAATAAATAATAGAATTTTACATCCTTTACCAAGAAGTGTAGAACTAAAATTAGCAAAAAAACGATTAGAAAGAATTAAAGAATTAATGCAAATGCGTCAAGATTTGATTAGAAATTAATATATAGAAGATACTAGGTAGAGGAGAAATTAGAATGAGTATATCTTACCATATAGATAGTTATAGCGATAATCAAAAGATTTGGAGATATATAGATTTTACAAAACTAATATCTTTAATAGAATCATCCAAACTATTTCTTGCTCGTGCTGATTCAATGGTAGATGATCCATTTGAGGGTTCATATCCATTACTCAATATAATAAAGAGAAAGAAAGATGGCTTACCAGATAAATTATTATATGAATTAGAACAAGTAAATACAAAGTTTAAAGAATATGTATATTTTAATTGTTGGCATGCAAATGATTATGAATCAGCTGCAATGTGGAATTTATATTTAAAGTCTAATGAAGGAGTAGCAATACAAACAAAGTTAAAACATCTCAAAAATTCGTTAAAGAATCATAATGAACATATGATACATATCCGAGATATAAAATATATTGATTATTCAAAAGATGAATTTAATGATAATGATGTTTTAGAAGCTTTTATACATAAGCGAAAAAGTTTTGAACATGAAAAAGAAATTAGGATAATGAGAGCGCTACTCAACTACTCAAAAAGTGAAGATATTTTAAATGATCCAAATAAAATTATTATAAAAGGTGGATTAAGTATTGATGTTGATTTAGAAATGTTAATACAAAAAATTTATATAGCACCAGATGCTCCCAAATGGTTTTATAATTTAGTTGTAGATGTGCTAAAGAGATATGATTCTATATATAATATTGATTTATCATCTAGGGTAAAAAAATCTAATTTAAAAATTGATCCAATATTTTAAGCATTAAAGTTATATTTAGGCCGGGAATTAATATAGTGTAGGGGGAAATATCTATGAAAAAAATTAGAGTTACAAAAGAATCTATTTTAGGCTGTAGCTTAATAGTGGTTAGTGGTTTAATATTTACATTTGAAAGATATGTTTCAATATTTATGTGGATAGGGCAAGTTGCACCTGTAAAAATAAAAGGCAGTGGTTCATGGCCAAGCAAACCAACAATGCCAGGGTTTTTTGATAATATTTTTGTTCCTTTATTATTTATAATGGGATTATTTTTTGTAATAATTAGTTTTAAATATCATGAGGACAATAAAGCAAACTAAAGTATTATTTAGTAGTAATCTACTATTAATAAAATTAAGATTATTATAGGAAGATGTAAAAATGGATAAAAATTCTAAGGATTATAAGTTTGCATTTGAAGTTGCTAATTTAATAAATGTGTTACCCTTAAATAAATTGATGAGGTGGACAAAATGGGAATCACCTGATTCAAATTATTATGTTGAAGTAAAATATGACTTGTATGAAAATGGAGAAATAAAAAGCGCTCATGCAGACGTATGCTATAAAGAAAATTGAGATATGGCATATAAGCAAAAGCACTGATTAGTACATATTGTACAATCCCAATATGTGGATCAACAAATTAAATTGTACAAAATAACATAAATAAAAAGCTATACAGGGTTATTCTACCTATAGCTTTTTATTTTTTCTTTCTTAGAATTATTTCATATCCTAAAAAGTCAGCTGAACTTGCTCATATAATAGGTATATCAAATGGACATCTATCGGAGATAGAAAACTATAAACAATCTCCAAGGCTCAAAACATTAGAACATATTGCAAGAGTGTTAAATGTAAAAATCTGTGATTTACTAGATGAAAATTAACTGAATAGTATATCAACATTTAAAGGCAAGAAAGTGGTCTAAATCATTAGCAGAAAAACACATATATTCAGAAACCCATAAGGCATGTTTGGTGTTATAATAGCCATAGGAGATAAATAAAAAATCAAAGAAGGTAATCTTATGTTAAATTCACTCATAAACCTAGAATTTGACAGCGTAGTGGACATAATACGAGACATAAAATTGAATAACACCTCTTAAATAAATTTCAGCTTTACAGAACGCATGTTCGGGTGTATAATCTAGTTATGCACTTGGTAGCAATAATCGTAGCAATGTATTTACAGGTGAATTGGGAGGAACGTTACATGAAACAATTAGAAGAAGAGTATATAAATAGAAAATGCTCAATAGCATTATCACAAAATGAAAGATATATGGATTTATCAAATAAAAGTATTAATATTTTTAATAGGTTAAAATGTGTTTTGGGGAATAATAAAGAATTATTATTTGAATACGAAGAAGTACTATCAGAGATTCAGGGAATAGTAGAAGTTGAAGCATATAAAATTGGAAATAATAATTAAATATAATAACTAAACAGATAGTTCAGATGATACTATCTGTTTTTATGGCTGTCAAAATGGCTGTCAAACCTTTTTTGGTTGACAGCCATTATTTCTTTAAAGCTAGTGCAGTTGGGGGGACTCGAACCCCCAAGTCCACAATGGACACTAGATCCTTAGTCTAGCGCGTATGCCAATTCCGCCACAACTGCTTATGAGTATTAAAAAATGAGCCACCCGGGACTCGAACCCGGGACACCTGGATTAAAAGTCCAGTGCTCTAGCCGACTGAGCTAGTGGCCCATAAGTAATGAAAATATTTAATTATGTAAATAAACAATAAAAAATGAGCCACCTGGGACTCGAACCCAGGACACCTGGATTAAGAGTCCAGTGCTCTAGCCAACTGAGCTAGTAGCCCATGAGTAATGAAAATATTTAATTATAATCATTATTATAATAAGCGTGCCTGCAGGGATTCGAACCCCGGACACGTGGCTTAGAAGGCCACTGCTCTATCCAACTGAGCTACAGGCACATATAAATCGGGGTGACAGGATTCGAACCTGCGACCTCTTGAACCCAAATCAAGCGCTCTAGCCAAGCTGAGCCACACCCCGTATTTCATATGTTAAATAATGAATATTAAATTAAATATATTCAACTCCCCGAGTAGGACTCGAACCTACAACCCTTCGGTTAACAGCCGAATGCTCTACCATTGAGCTATCGAGGAACAGCAAAATGAATTATACGGGAATTTAATAAAAATGTCAATAGGTTTTTTGAAAAAAATTTATTAATATATGGGAAAGCCCATAAACTCAAGGATTACCATTAAAAAATTAAATAATCTGAAATAAGATATAAGTTTGAATTAAAAGTATTTATAACAAACATATATAAATGTTGAATAATTTTAGATAAAATGATAAAATAAAAACAAGACATATAGACAACCGAATGACGTGACGTCTTAAATACTGCCAAAATATTTATGTTTTGTTTGTATAACATAATTACTAAATATTGTTGATTCTGTGATGAAATAAGCATTTTGTAATTGCCAATATATTGATTTAAATAGGAGGTGTTATTAATAAGGATATAAATAAAGATAGATTTATTAAGTAGTTTTAGTAGTATTCCTGTGTTAAAATGAAAATAAGTATTTTAATTTAGGAGGAATTATACATGGGAAAATATGTACTATCAATTGATTGTGGTACACAAAGTTTAAGGGGATTAGTATTTGATAAATATGGAAATTTATTAGCAAAAGTAAAAAAAGAATTTAATCCCTATTATTCAGTTGAGCCAGGTTGGGCTGAACAAGATCCAAATGTATATTGGAATAGTTTATGTGAGGTTTGTAGACAAATCAAAAAAGATGAAAAAGAAATCTTTGATGAAATTGACAGAGTGGTTGTTACAACCCAAAGAGATTCATGTGTTTTACTTGATAAAAATGGTAATATAGTAAGACCTGCTATTTTGTGGATGGATCAAAGAAAAATAGAAAAGCCAAGAGATATGAATCTTTTTTATAAGTTAACAATAACAAGTGTTGGTATGATGAATACAGCGAAAAATTTTAATATGAACTGTAATGCTCATTGGATACAAGATTACGAACCAGAGAATTGGAAAAAAACTCATAAATATTTACAAATATCTGGATTTTTAAACTATAAATTAACCCATCAATTTAAAGATAGTATTGCTTCTCAGATCGGACATATTCCTTTTAATTATAAACATTTTAGGTGGGATAGTAAACACGGTCAGAAAAGCCAGATATTCCAAATTGAAAGAGAAAAATTATGCGACTTAGTTGCGCCAGCAGGAATTTTAGGTCATGTGGTTAAAGAAGCTTCAGAAGAAACTGGATTAAAAGTAGGTATACCAGTTATAGCTGGTGGGTCTGATAAAGGCTGTGAAACACTAGGTGTAGGTTGCTTTGATAACCATACAGCAAGTATATCATTAGGATCTAATGCTTCTATACAAACTACTTCAAAAAGATATTATGAAGCTTTAAGATTTATATGTCCATTTCCGGCAGTAATTCCGAAAGCTTATAATCCTGAAATTCAGATTTATAGAGGTTATTGGATGATTTCTTGGTTTAAAAAGGAGTTTGCACAAAAGGAAGTAAAACAAGCAATAGAATTAAATGTTACGCCAGAAGAATTGTTGAATAAACGGTTAAATGACATACCCCCAGGTTGTGATGGGTTAGTATTTCAACCGTATTGGGGTAGTGGTGTAAAAAGGCCAGAAGGCAAAGGGGCAATAATTGGTTTTGATGATTATCATACGAGAATACATATTTATAGAGCAATAATAGAAGGTATAGGCTTTGGATTATATGAGGGCTTAGAATATATTCAAAAGAAATCAAAAGTTAATGTTAATAAGATTATGGTTTCTGGAGGGGGAGCACAGAGTGATGCCATATGCCAAATAACAGCTGATTTATTTAATAAGCCTGTTTATAGAGTTCAAACGTATGAGACATCAGGACTTGGAGCTGCTATTGTAGGGTATGTATCAAAAGGAGAATACAAAACATTTGATGAAGCGGTAAAAAATATGGTTCATTTAAAAGATGAATTTTTACCCGATTCTAATAATGCAAAAGTATATAATAGAATCTATAATGATATTTACAAAAAGGTTTATAAAAGATTAAAACCATTATACAAGCAAATGCATAATAATACATAGGTTCTAATATAAGTAATATAGTAAATTGTTATAACATAATAGTATTATTTAATATATTGATTCATTAGAAAATACACTCAAAGGAGGGATTATATGGCGAAAGCATATAAAGGATTTATGCCAGAATGGGAACATGAAGCACCACCAAAAAGAAGTTATCGTTCTATTTTAAAATGGGGAAACCCTACAGAATTTAAAAGTCCTAATGAGGGATTGTATAAGGTTATAAAACAAACATTTAATTTAACGGATGACTATTTTAAAGAAAAGCAAGAAGTTGGATTAGAAGAAGTTGATGTAGAAGTTCCTATTAATTTATCAGAAGAACAAGTAAACAAGTTTATAAAGATTGTTAGTAATGATAATGTTAAGTTAGATACTTATACGCGTTTAAAAGTGTCATATGGAAATACAATGATTGATTTAATGAGACTTAGGAAGAAAATTATTGAAAATATACCTGATATTGTATTATATCCAAGTAATAAAACTCAAATAGAACAGATTGTAAGTTATTGTTCAGATCAAAAAATACCTATTTACTGTAAATCTGGTGGTTCAACAGTAACAAGAGGGATGGAAGCTATGAAAGGCGGAGTAAGCCTTGATTTAGCTGTTAATTTTAATAAAGTAATATCATTTAATGAAAAAAATCAAACTATAACTGTTGAATCTGGAATACAAGGACCTCAGCTAGAGGAAGTACTTAATAATGCACAAGAGAGACTAGGTGCAAAAAGAAAGTATACTTGTGGGCATTTTCCACAATCATTTGAATACTCAGGTGTTGGAGGATGGGTTGTTACTAGAGGAGCAGGACAAAATTCTAGTTATTATGGAAAAATAGAGGATATTGTAATTTGCCAAGAATATGCTACGCCAATAGGTATTATTAAAACAGAAGAATATCCAGCTAAGGCAACAGGTCCATCTATAGATCAAATTATGATTGGTAATGAGGGTACATTTGGGGTACTTACACATGTAACATTAAAAGTTTTTAAATATATGCCTGAAAATAGAATTAGATTTAGTTATATATTCCCAAGTTGGGAAAATGCTCAGGCTGCAGCAAGAGAAATAACTCAAGGTGAATTCGGAATGCCTTCCGTATTTAGATTATCAGATCCAGAAGAAACAAGTTTTATGTTAAAGCTATATAACGTAGAAGGAACAAAACTTGATACTATTATGAAGAAAAAAGGATTTAAACATATGGAACGTTGCCTTTTCCTAGGATTTACTGACGGAGAAGCAGGTTTTTGTAAAAATATGAAAAAGAAACTTAATAGAATTTGTAAAAAATATGGGGCAATGTACCTAACTGGTTATCCAACTAAACAATGGGAAAAAGGAAGGTTTAAAGATCCTTATTTAAGAGATGCATTAGGAGATTTTGGAATTGTAATTGATACAATGGAATGTGCTGTTACTTGGGATACTATGGGAGAAGTCCATAGAGGACTTAGAGAATATTGCAAAGCAAGACCTGAAACTGTTTGTATGACTCATATGTCTCATGTATATCCACAAGGTGCTAATTTATACTTTATTTTTATAGCTAAAATGGATATGGAAGAATATATAGATTATCAGGCAGGAATACTAGATAACTATGTAAAATATGGAGCAGCAATTAGTCATCATCACGGCATAGGAAAATCATTTGGACCATGGTTAGAACATTCTATAGGTGAGAATTGTTATGATATAATTAGAACTCTTAAAAAGCATTTTGATCCTGATAATATTATGAATCCAGGAGGAACACTAGGATTGGATGTTAAGCAGAGGGAATTAAAATATAAATAGATTTACAAAAAATATATAGCAAGTCATACTAGATTATTTTTTGTGGATTAAATATAATAAAAAATAAAAATAATTAAGTTTAGGTCGCTGGAAAATTAGTTTATTCTTAAGTTCTAAGAATTAAAATTAAATTTTTAGGGGCCTTTTTAATGGAAAAAATGAGTAATTAGTATTTTAAAACCAATAATGATGAGGATTAGTCCACCAATTATATTAACATATGATTGTAACTTTGTTTGATGACTTAATCCTTTACCTATAAAAACTCCTAATATTGAAGCAAAATATGTTATTTGTCCGATAAGTGCTACAGCTACAAAAATGTTTACATCAAATAGTGAAAAAGTAACACCTGTAGCTAATGCATCAATACTAGTTGCAATGGATAGAGTTACTAAAATTTTCAAACTATCAATTGATATATATTTTGATGAATTCTTATTTGATTCTTTTATAAAATTCACACCAATAGCTGTAAGCAATAAAAAAGCAATCCAGTGATCGATAGGATTTATAATATGTTTTAATGAACTGCCTAAAGACCATCCTAAAATAGCCATACCGCTTTGGAATATTCCAAAAGATAATCCTGCCTTAATTGCAGTATAATCTTGTTTATGATGGCAAGTAAGACCTAAGGAAATGGAAATTGCAAAAGCGTCCATAGATAAACTTAAAGCTATTAAAAGTATGGAGTATAGGTTCAATGAAAAAACGTCCTTTCATGAATTTAAATTTTAGTTTTGTAATTACCTGAATATATTTAGGAATTAATCTTATAAATAAGTATATGCTGGTAAATTCACGATAATCTATTTAAGTCAAATTTGTTTATAAAATAATTAGGGATTTTAAATTTTTCATTATGTGAAATAATATAATCTTAAAGTTTGTTTTTTATAAATTGATACTTATTAGTGAATATGTTATAATGTAAAGCTAAGCCAATAATAATAATAAATACTAGTAAGAGGTGAACAGGATTGGGAAAAAATAAAAAAATATTAAAACGTTTTATTAGCTACTATAAACCACATAAAAATTTGTTTATACTTGATATGATTTGTGCATTTTTAATAGCAGTTATTGATTTATCTGTCCCTATGGTTTCAAGACATGCCTTAAAGAAATATGTTGCAGAAAGTCAATTTAGGCTCTTTTTTTTAGCAATTTTATTCCTTTTAGGATTATATATAATTCGTGGGATTTTTCAATACATAGTAGACTATTGGGGGCATATTCTAGGGGTAAGAATGGAATATGATATGAGAAGAGATTTATTTGGGCATTTACAGACTCTATCTTTTAGATACTATGACAAAACTAGAACTGGACATATTATGTCAAGAATGATTAATGACTTAAATGAAATAACGGAACTTGCACATCATGGTCCAGAAGATCTTTTCCTATCGCTTATATTACTAATAGGAGCCTTTTTTGCTATGTTGGTAATGGAGTGGAGACTTGCTATTGCTGTTTATATATTTATTCCTTTTCTGTTGTTTTTTGCAATTAAACAAAGAACCAAAATGTCAAAAGGGTTTAAAGATGTTAAAAAGAAAATTGCTAATGTTAATGCTCAGTTAGAAAGTAGTATTTCTGGAATTAGAGTATCAAAAGCATTTGCTAATGAAGAATATGAAATGGATAAATTTACAGATGGTAATAATAAATTTAGAAAATCTAAAAATACGGCATATAGAAATATGGCAGTTTTCAGTGTTGGAATGGGATTTATTACAAGACTACTTAATTTAGTTGTAATTGGTTTTGGTGGTTATCTTGTTATAAAAGAACAAATGACTATGATGGATTTATTAGCCTTCGTACTTTATGTAAATGCATTTTTACAGCCAATTAGAAGACTTACTAATTTTGTTCAACAGTTTGAATCTGGAATGACAGGTTTTGAAAGATTTAACGAGATAATGGAAATTAATCCACTTATAAATGATTCTATAAGTGCAAAAGATTTAAAAGAAGTAGAAGGCAATATTAATTTTAATAAAGTAACTTTTTCTTATAATGATAATGAAAAAGTACTTAATGATATTAATTTAAATATAGAGTCAGGAAAGACGCTAGCTTTAGTTGGTCCTTCTGGGGGAGGTAAAACTACTCTATGTCATTTAATTCCACGATTTTATGAAGTAGATGAAGGACAAATAACAATTGATAGTATTAACATAAAAGATATTAAAGTTAAGTCGTTAAGAAATAACATAGGACTAGTTTCTCAGGATGTATTTTTATTTGCAGGAACAATAAAAGATAATATTTTGTATGGAAATATTAATGCTTCAGAAGAACAAATTATTAAAGCAGCTAAAAATGCTGAGATACACGAATTTATTATGGGACTTCCAGATGGATATGATACAAATGTAGGGGAACGAGGCATTAGATTATCAGGGGGACAAAAACAAAGAATTAGTATAGCAAGAGTTTTTCTAAAAAATCCACCTATACTTATTTTAGATGAAGCAACATCGGCTCTTGATAATGAAACAGAGATTAAAATACAAAGAGCTCTAGAGAAATTATCAAAAGGAAGAACAACGCTTGTTATTGCTCATAGATTATCAACTATAAAAAATGCTGATGAGATAGTAGTAATTAATGAAGATGGAATTGTTGAAAAAGGAACTCATGACGAATTATTAGAACAAAAAGGTGTTTATGAGAAACTATATAAGGCTCAGTTTAAAGGATATATTCCAGATGAAATCACTACTTAACTAAATTAAGTAAAACTTCAACGGTATGGTATAGGGTATATAGATGTTTCAGAAGACATAAAAAAGCTGTAAAACTTAAAATAGTTTTACAGCTTAAGAAAGTCAAGACATTTGTATATTTAAAAATTACGAATTAGATCTTCTAATGTGTCTTTACGACGAATTAATTTTACTTTATTATCAGAAGTAATAAGTATTTCTGCAGGACGTAGTCTGTTGTTATAATTAGAAGCCATACAATAGCCATAAGCACCAGCATCTAGTACACTTATTATATCACCTTCAAAAATTTCAGGTAATTCACGTTCTTTTGCAATTATATCTCCACTCTCACATATATTACCTACTATATTTACAATTTCAGAACGTGTTGAAGATACGTTAAATTCTCTAAAAACTTCAATATCATGATGTGAATCGTACATAACAGGTCTAGCTAATACATTAAATCCTAAATCAGTTCCTACATATTTCATTCCATAATTATGTTTTATTGCGTTTACTGTACCAAGCAATGAACCACATTCAGCAGCGATATAACGTCCTGGTTCTATTTTAAATGTAAGTTGTTTGCCATATTTTGCAGTCCAATCAAATAAAACTTTATCTAGTTTCTTGCCTAAATCTTTTAAGTCTAATCTTTTTTGTCCGTTAAGCTTTTCATATGGAATTCCAAATCCACCACCCATATCAATAAACTCTAAGTCATCAAAATTTTCGGCAATTGTTAGTAAAGATTCAACGCCTTTTACATATTTATCGCCTTCCATAAATAATGATCCTATATGTTGGTTAATTCCCACAAGCTTTAGATTATATTTTAGTACAATCTCTTTTACTTGTGGAATGAAAGATGGATCAACACCAAACTTTGTTTTTTTACCACCTGTTACTACTTTTTCATGATGACCAGCACCAATACCTGGGTTAAATCTAACGCATACTTTTCCGCCTTTATTTAATTGTCCATACGTTTCTAATTGAGATAAAGAATCAACACTTACAAATATATTATTATCAATTGCAAATTGCATTTCTTCTTTAGAGACATTATTACTAATGTATAATATTTGTTCTGGTTTAAATCCAGCTTTTAATTCAACAAATATTTCACCAGGAGACATAGCATCTGCATTTAAGCCTTCTTCGCGAGCAATTTCTAATAAAGTAAGATTACCATTAGCTTTTACAGAATAATTAACAGAAAAATTAGGATAAGTAAGTAAATTCTTGAGTTCTCTACATCTTTCTCTTAAGATGTTTTCGTTATAAACATATAATGGACTTCCATATTCTTTTATTAACTCTATTGGGTCATTGCCACCATAAAAATTAGTTTCATTAGATACTTTGTTATGAATTGATTGCATAATATTGCTCCCTTCTTATTATTTAAGTATTGTAAAACTTCATTCAGTTAATTCCTTAATACAATATGTTGGAGTTACCTATAATAAGCTCTACATGTTGTATGTAAAGATTGAAATTTTTAGTTTACAATTACCTTTATTTTTTAGTTATATCAATCAGTTTAATCTCATTAATAATTGATTCTCTTATAAGTTTTACAAGAGTTTTATTCCTAGAATATAAAGCTTGATTTAGTGTTCCTGTAATAACTTCTTCAGTATCAATTATAAGTTTGAATGATTCATAATTAGAGGATTTATAAAAATGCTGATGATTAAATGTGGGTATATCAGGTGATAATATAACTATTTTCTTATTATTTTTATAAGCTTCTGATATTTCATGAGAGAAAATATCTAAAATTTTATTATCAGCACAAAAATATAATCGATACATGGATTCATTTATTAAGTTTCTAATTTTATTAATAACATTTTTAGAATCTACTATTGTAATATAAGGATTATTACTAATAGGAACGAATTCTAAATTTTCCTCAATGATTTGTAAATTATCATTGAAATCTCTTGTTGCATTCATTATAAGTTCTTTTTTTGAGATAGCAACGTATTTTGCAGAAGTTCCCTCTATTATATGTGCACTACCTTTATCAACTAAACTTGATAGTGCAGCGTAAGCATTAGAACGTGAAATACCAGAGAGTTTAGCTGCTTCATATCCAGATAATTCACCATACTTACACAAGGTAATATAAATAATTGATTCCTGCTGAGTAAATCCAATATTTTTTAAAGCATTAATCAACTTCAATCTTTTCACCTCTATAGTAGTATTTCTTTATA
The DNA here is from genome assembly GCA_025210235.1 of Vallitalea sp. GTDB lineage: Bacteria > Bacillota > Clostridia > Lachnospirales > Vallitaleaceae > Vallitalea. The sequence continues at coordinate 4,534 of JAOASG010000055.1, read as the reverse complement.
GAACTACTATAAAACATATGTTGAAAATTGTCAAGAATTCACCTCTTATATTTTTGCACTTATATAAGTAAGTGTAAAAATATAAGAGGTGAATTCTTTAATATAATATGCTTCATCACGTTTATAATAAATTAATTAATGTTTTGGCTTTAACATTGGTAGATAAATTTTCATATCAGATTCTATTCTTTCGAAAAAATCATAACTACATTTTTTAATAAAATAATCATAAGCTGTTCCTCTTATGAAAATAACAAGATAATTTGTAATTTTATTACTTGATAAATCTGATCTTATTTCTTTGTTTTTTTGTCCTGTTTCTATAATTTGTCTAAGTATATCGTATACTTTTACTCCTTCTGTTAAAAAAACTGATTCATCGATAGTTATTTCATGAATTATTACTTGTCTTACAAAAGCAGGACTATCTTTAAATAGTAAATGAAGATATGTTAAGATAGCGTCATGTATCTTTTCTAAGGAAGTTTTTGAACTTTCTATAACATCATTTAAGTTTAATTGTGAAAGAACATTTGCTTCATATATCTCAATAACAATATCAGATTTTGAATTATAATGATGATAAAAAGCTCCTTTAGTAACCTTAGCTTTATTGCATATTTGATTTATAGATACCTCATCAAAGCTTAATTCAAGGATAAGTTCAAAAGCAGCTTTTCTTATTTTTTCCTTTGTTAATTTAGCTTGATCATTACGACTAATCATATATTCCTCCCAGTGAATTAATATTCTATATGTGAAAAAGTATATCATATAGAAAAAATAACTACAAATTTAACTCTTGTAAATAAAATCTAACTATGTTATAATTTTAACATATTAACATACCGCGGTATGTGAATCAGAAATATACCTAAAAAGTTTTTATATTACAAGGAGGAATAAAGATGTCAAATAACTATGAACATTTAATTGTTAGAGGTATGCAATGGGTAAAAGATTTACCACATCATGAAGGTGCAATTGGTGAAAAAGGATTTCCTGTTATAATGAGTAATGATTTAGTAAGTGAATCAAAGGTTTGGGTCTGTCCAGCACTTATGAAAACTGATGAAAAAGTTAGTATGGCTATAGAATGTGGGATGATGGGAAAAGCAGTTCCACATATTCATAATGGTGATGAAATGTATTTAATTGTTGGAGAAGAAGGCGCATGTACAATTTCCGTTACTTTAGGTAATGATTCTTACGAATTAACACCTCCTGCTGCTGTATATATTCCAGCTGGATTACCTCATTCTATAGTACCAATAAAAGCTGGCGTTGGTAAATTTGGTGGAGCTTGTCCTATATATTTTGGAACAAAGTATGATACATTACCAGTTCCAGAAAACCCTAAAACATTAGATGATACATCTCATTTAGTAGTTGAAGGAATGCAATGGACAAAAGACTTACCACATCATGAAGGTGGTATAACAGAAAAAGGTTATCCAGTTATTATGAGTAGTGATCTTGTAGAAGAAGCTAATGTATGGGTCTGTCCAGCACTTATGAAAGCAGACGAAAAGATAAGTAAGGCTATAGAAAGTGGAATGATGGGAAAAGCAGTTCCACATATTCATGATGAAGATGAAATGTACTTATTAATTGGAGAAGAAGGTACTGCACAATTTAAAATAACTTTAGGTGAAGAAGTATATGAAGTATCAGTTCCATCTGCTGTTTATATTCCAGCACATCTTCCACATGCAATTGAAGCAATAAAAGCAGAGCCTGGAAAATATGGCGGAGCATGTCCTGTTTATATGGGAGCAAAATATATTACTAAACCAATCGAATCTAAGTAATTTATTTGTTGCAAAACTATATTAGGTTAATTTTCTAAATATATATGACTCACTTTGTACATAATGAAATCTACATATTATGGGTAAAGAATTCTAATTCTTAGTTTTGCAATTACCTAATTCTAATATAAAGAAAGGAATTTGATTAAAATGAGTAAAAATTATGACGAAATTTTGAATAGATTAGAAGATAGTTATGGTGATTGGTTTAATGGAAAATTTGAGATTCCAAAGATGACTAAAAATCTTTATCCATATGATAAAATGTTTTCACCTATAAATATTAATAGAGTAAAAGTAAAAAATCGTATAGTAATGGCACCAATGGGAAACATATGTATGGCTGATGAAACAGGTAGACCAAGTAAAGATATGATTGCTTATTTTGAAGAAAGAGCAAAAGGTGGAGTTGGTTTAATTACAACAGGTCTTATACCTGTAAGTATGGATATTGATAACTCTTTAACGGAAAAGGGAGATTTGTCTATTTTCCCTAGAATTGATAGAAGTAGAACAGTATTTGCTGGATGGAGAGATTTATCAGCTGCATGCCATGCTCATGGGGCTACTGTTTTTATTCAATTAACACCAGGAATGGGAAGAGTCGGAAATCCACAATGTCTTGTTACAAAACATAAAATGCCTGTAAGTGCATCATGGAATCCAAATTTCTATATGGATAAAGTTCCATGTAAACGTTTATCAGATAGAGATATTACAAAAATAATTAAAAATACCGGACAAGCTGCTGTTGATGCAAAAGAAGCAAAGCTTGATGGCGTATACTTACACGGTCATGAAGGCTATTTAATGGAACAACTCACAAATACTGCATTTAACAGAAGAAAAATTGGTAAGTATTCTGATTGGCAACGTTTTGGTATTGATGCAGTTAAAAAAATACGCGAACGTTGTGGAAAAGATTTTCCAATAATGTATCGTATAGACCTTTCACTTGTTTTAAATATTACATACAAAGATAAAATGAATTCAGTTAAGTCATTAAAGAAATTTAGAAACGAACGTACTGCAGAACAGACTTTAGACTATATGAAAAATCTAGTAAAAGCAGGGGTAGATATTTTTGACGTGGATCTTGGATGTTATGATAATTGGTGGTTACCACATCCACCAGCATCAATGCCATCTGGATGTTTTCTAGAAATATCTGAACTTGTTAAGAAATATTTTGAAGAGGAAAATATTTTATCAAATGCAGGTCAAAAAGTGCCAGTAGTTGCAGTTGGTAAACTAGGATATCCTGATCTTGCTGAACAAGCATTAAGAGATGAAAAATGTGACATGGTTATGCTAGGAAGACCACTACTTGCAGATGCTCACTTTGCTAATAAAGCATATCAAGGTGATGTTAAATCAATAATTCCATGTATCGGTTGTCAAGAAGGGTGTATTAATGAATTTATTGAAGGTGGACATCCACAATGTGCGGTGAATCCTCGAACTGGTTTTGAAATAGATATTCAAAGAGAAGTACCAAAGAGTAGTATATCAAAAAAAGTAGCTGTTGTTGGTGCTGGTCCTGCAGGGATAAAAGCTGCAATTACTTTAAGTCAAAGAGGTCATATAGTTGATTTGTTTGAAAAAAATAAATCAGTAGGTGGAATGTTAATTCCTGGTTCTAAGGCGAAAATAAAATATGAATTACAAAATTATTTAACTTACTTAGAAGATTCTTTAGAAAAAGAAGGTAACTTAAAATTACATCTTAATACTGAAATAACTTTAAAAGAATTAAAATCCAAAGATTATGATGTTGTTATGGTTTCAACTGGTGCAGATCAAGTTACACCACCTATTAAAGGGATAAACCAATCACATGTAGTCAATGCTATTGATGTATTAGTTAATCCAGATCTTGTAAAAAAAGCTAAAAAAATAGTAGTTATTGGTGGTGGAGTTGTAGGATTTGAGACGGGGTATTATCTTCACTACGAACTTAATAAAGAAGTAGAGATTGTTGAAATGGCACCTTATTTTATGAATCACACATGTACAGCTAATAGAGGGCATCTTCTTCATTATGCCGAAAAAGCTGGAATCATCTTACATAACTGTACTAGTGTTAGAGAAATTCATAAAAATACTGTTGAAGGTTCAAAGAACGTTTCAGACTCAGTTCCTAATCCTTATAATACATGGCAACCAATTATGCCTGAGAATGTGGAAGTACCATTTAGTAAACCAATTAAACAAGATAATAAGCAAGTGCAGTTAAATGCAGATATGGTAGTTCTTGCAACAGGTATTAGAAGCAATAACGATTTATTCTATAATTGTATTAAGGAAAATGTTGCAAAAGAAATATATAACATTGGTGATAGTAGACAACCAGGTAGAGTTTTTGAAGCTGTAAAATCAGCTAATAGAAAGGCGTTAAGTATTTAATATCACATAAATTTTGAATTATTTTACACTAATTTTTGATGCTATTAGAGTAATTAATAATTATATTATAAAGGTTACTGAAGATTATATACTCAGTAGCCTTTGTTTGTGTGCCAGGCATGGCACTAATCTAGCTAGTGAAAGTCTAGCCACGGGTATTTACCGCCAAGTGTAGCGAACCACAAGTTGGTATCAGTAACGATATAGATGAAGGAAGTGGTGTAGCATATTTCTTGAGCCTACGAACAGAAACTTGATGAGGCGATTAGGGGGGTAAGGTTGCAAACCAAACTTAAGCCCAAAAGGTAAACGTAAAC
>JAOASG010000054.1 GCA_025210235.1 Vallitalea sp. | reverse complement strand
CATATCATTTGATGGTAGGAATTGGTTTTTATCTATAGGATATGACAAGGAATTTGAAAGTGTTGAATTAACTAATGTTAGCTTAGGGATTGATGTTGGGATAAAAGAATTAGCTGTTTGCTCAGATGGTGAATTTAAAAGAAATATCAATAAAGACAAAAAAGTAAAATATCTTAAGAAGAAATTAAAGCGTGAGCAACGCAAATTGAGTCGTAAGATAGAAGCTAATATTAAGAGTTATGATAAAAATAGAAAACCAATTTATAAAATACCTTTAAAGAATATGAAAAATATCCAGAAGCAAAATAAATTAATTCGTAATTTATACAAAAAACTTGAATATATTCGCACAAATCATTTACATCAGTGTTCTAATGAGATAGTGAAAACCAAGCCTTCTCGAATTGTAATGGAAACGTTGAATGTAAAGGGGATGATGAAAAATAAACATTTATCAAAAGCTATTGCAGAGCAGTGCTTATATGAGTTTAAAAGACAAATTCAATATAAATGTAAAAAATATGGAATTGAATTTGTTGAAGCTGATAAATGGTATCCTTCATCTAAAACTTGTTCTTGTTGTGGTCAAATAAAATCAGATTTAAAGCTAAAAGATAGAATATTCATTTGTGAATGTGGCTTTAAGATTGATAGAGATTTGAATGCAAGTATTAATTTAGCAAATTACCAAATTCAGAGTGCTTAACCTAAACTAAGTTTCTGAATGTGTACGCAACGATACTGCGGAATTTAAGCCTGTTAAGAGTCATATCAAATGAGAGTAGCTTAGGTAAAATCAGATTCATTGAAGCAGGAAGGCACAAGGCGAAAATCTAATAGATATAAGTCGTGCCATAGTAGAAATGTCTATATTTAAATAGAAATGTATATATTTTTCGTATTGGCGATGGTAATTATACAAATGTGTAACCATATGGAATTTACATATGCTGGTGCTATTAGTACTGCTGTGATAACATTTGTGATGTGCATACAGGCTAAAATTAAATTATTTGAATTTATTCCAGGAACATTTATAGGGTCATTTTCAACTTTTGCTTCTGGAGGAGATTGGAAAGCTGTAGTACCAGCATTAATTCTAGGTGCTATTTTAGCATTATTATGTGAATCAAGTGGTATATGGTTATTTAACGTAACAAATAGGAATACTGATTCTCAAGAGAATGTTGATATGTAATATTCATATAAAGAATAATCACATGTTGTGATAAAGAAGGCAATCTTATTAAATGAGATTGTCTTTTTTCTATTGCAAATTATAATATTTTTGTTTTATGGATAATTTGTTAAGAAAGAGATACTTGCAACTATTTTTTAGCTGAGAACCAAGTAATAAAATATGATTGTACCAATAAATGGTATTTTCGTATATAATTAAAGTAAGAAAATTAAATTTGAGAATACGTAAAATATACTTAAAGATAAGGAGACGTTATATTTTGAAAAAAACAGTTCTAATTACCTTGATTAGTATAATTATTATTGCTATGGGTACAGTCTGTAAAGCCTCAGAAAAATCACTTACCATCAAAGTAGATGGAAAAGTTATTTTATTCAATGAATCTAAGGGATTCCCTTATGTAGCGGATACAGGTCGTACTATGGTACCTTTACGTATTTGTTTGAGTTCAATAGGTTGTGAAGTAGACTGGAATAAAAAGATGCAGACTGTAATAGCAAGTAAGGGTGAAATTACAGTTAAAATTCCTATAGGCAAAAAGGAGATTCTTAAAAACCAAATACCGATTTCTATCGATACCGCTGCAATAGTAAAAAATGGATGTACTTATATGCCTCTCAGGGAGGTTATGGAGGCTTACGGATATGTTGTTAATTGGGATAGTAAAACTAGGATCATTTCAATAACTCAAAAAACTTCATATGACAATTCAATAGAGTTAACACCATTTAATATTAATGGAGGTACTACGGGAATATTCTCACGTAAACAGCTTGAGTTTAAAGGTTTTGATGGTGTGCAAGCAGAGATTATACTACCTATGGTTACAATAGCGGAAAAAGGAGACTGTCCTTATGTATATTTTGGTTTTGACTGGAAAAATGATGTGGGAAATGTTGAGGGTGGATTTCAATTTATTGAAGATTCAAATCATCCTAACTACAATAAATGGACTGTATATATGCGTCAAGGTAATGATTGGCTTTGGGGAAACGATATTGCTTTAAAGCAAGGCTCTACTCATAATATAAAATTCTATAGCGAGATAATATCCAAAAAACAAGTAGATTTGGTGATTGAACTTGATGGTAGAGAAATAATACGAAAAGCTTCAACAGTTACTGACTTTAGTAATGCTTCTGTAAAATCAGTTACCTCAATAGCTATGTCTAAAAATTTTGATGGTACTAACTGCTTTTCACGATTAGATAATTGTAAAATTTCTAATATGAAGGTATCTAAGGTAAACTCCGATTTATATTTAGATTTCAAAAACTATAATTTATACAGAAAGTGGAAGGCAAAAATTGGAGTTAGCGGTACATGGTTTGGGACGGTAGAGTGCATTCCTTCTTATTTGCATATAGGAAAGGATGGAGCAATTTCTATATATAAAAGACAGTAGATTTAAAAAGAATCAACCAATTATAAAGCGAGTAAATAATTAATCTTGTAGAAGCTATTGATTTGAATGGGGGGAAAATATGATAAAACTTATTAAAAAATTAAAATGGATAATTATATTTATAGCAATAGAATTATATTATTACTTTAAGGTGAAACCTGATAATTTAGAGTTATTCCTTATGGTATGGGGCTTTATATATTTAGCATTATTATTATTCAATATATTTAATGTAAAGTCAGATATAGGATTAATAGGAATCGGAGGAGATGACCAAACAATATATGCAAATTTAGCAGGAGCTATGGCAGAAATAGAATATGGAACTAAAAAAATAAACAAAGAACTTTTGGAGGATTATTAGACTCTATAAATTTAGTATACGTTATTATGATAGTAATAAATTTTATAGGTTATATAATAGTTATAAAGTAATAACAATGAAATTTGAATACAGTCTCTTAGAGAGAAGACATTAAATTTTAAAGAAAGAGACTATAGAGAGGGGTAGTTAGAGTATTATATTTGATGATTATAATTCAATACAGATCAATAAGAAGATAGGAGCTATACCCCCTATCTTCTTATTGATCTATTCTTGCTTTAGGACCTTTCTTATTATTCTGCTCCCTGTATCCAACATATGTCTGATATTCATCTACACCTAATTCATTTCCAATTTCTAAATTAATATTTTCTATTTTTTCTGCAATTTTTTTATCTTTCTTATTAAATTGTTTGTTTTTACCAGCTATAGAACCATCTCCTTTATAGAATCTAATTTATTTTATGTAAAGATTTAGATATAAAACCAAGAAATTTGTGGATATATTGACAAAAACATATATAAAATAACATTTATAGGATATAAAAATGTTATAATAGATAGAAGATAAGTCTAAGAAAGTTTAAATTTCCTAGTAGAAATATATATATTTTATGAAATTAAAAAATACATATATCAAATATATAAAAACTATTTTATATATTTGATAGAAATAGGGAATTACAATTGATTTGTAATATTTTAACATTTGAACAAAAGTGAGGTTTAATTGTGAAGATTCAGAATTAAAAATAAATATTGCTCAGGAAATAACAAGCAAGGATAATGTAAATCTTCAAATTGATTAAACTAAAAAAATAAGGGGGAAGAAGTATGAATAATAATAATGAAAGCAATATTAAAGTAATAGAAACAATGAGTAATAAAAATATAGATATTGAAATATTAGAATTTGAAGAATTAAGAGGCGGAAGTAATGTATCAAGTGCAATAATGCTATCTTTTATGAAGGATTGCAATATTAAACTTAGACAAGTAAAAATAACTTTAAATAATACTCAAATTAGATTAGAAGCAGGAGCTTTAAGTTATTTAAAAGGCAATATAGAAATGAATAATAAAATTGGGGGAATTATGGGGCTTGGTAAAAAGTTCTTAAAAGGAAGTGTAACAGGAGAAACAACATTTAAACCAAAATATTCAGGAACAGGAGAAATTTATTTAGAGCCTAGTTTTGGTCATTATGTGATTGTGGAACTCGAAAACGAAGAAATTATTGTTGATGATGGAGTATTTTATGCTTGTGAAGATACTGTGGAAATTGGAGCGGCTATGCAAAAAAATATATCATCAGCAGTTCTTGGTCAAGAAGGCCTTTTCCAAACTAAACTTTATGGAAGTGGGCTTGTAGTTCTTGAAGTACCTGTACCTAAAGAGGAAATAATAGAACATGAATTAAATAATGAAACATTAAAGGTGGATGGAAACTTTGCTATACTCAGAACTGGAAATATTAATTTTACAGTTGAAACATCATCTAAATCATTAATAGGTTCTGCTACTAGTGGAGAAGGATTATTAAATGTATTTAGAGGTACAGGAAAAGTATGGCTTACACCAACAAAGTATGTTTATAATAATTTAACTGATTTTGGGCTTTATGGAATGACTAATCCTGGAGGAAAATCAAATACTAAAGTATAATATTTAAATATAAAAGGTAGCTGTATAGCTACCTTTTGTATTTACTTGTAGAAGATTAGCAATCTATACTTTCGCATTAGTCAGCGTAGTTCTCTTCGGCAGCTTGTGCGATTGCTTTTGTTTTATGAACTGTATTACGTGGATGCTCAGGCGGTGCATAAATAGAGTATAGTTTAAGTGGTTCATTACCTGTATTGATTAAATTATGCCATTTACCAGCAGGTATCATAATAGCAAAGTCATCATAGACTTTTTTTTGATAGTCTAACTTATCTTTTGTATCACCCATTCTAACAATTCCTTGACCTTCTTCAATACGTATGAATTGATCAAGTTCTGGATGAATCTCTAAACCTATGTCTTCCCCAGCATCTATACTCATTAAGGTAACTTGTAAATTTTCTCCTGTCCATAATGCAATACGATAATTATTGTTTTGTTTAGTGGCTTTTTCAATATCAACTACAAATGGATCAGGTCCATAATCCTTAAGTTTAGTAGGTTGCTTTGAAAATTTTGATTTACATGTTGGCATGTTAACCCAGTAAGGGTATGAATGTGCTTTTTGAATATTATACATATTGTTCAAATTATACATTTGCGGATTAATCCACCAAGGACATAGAAATGGATTATAAATATTATGCATATTAATCACTCCTTTTATCCAAAAACTAACAATTCTACAGCTTCTAGATTAGTTCAACTAGAAATTCAGTTTTACTTTATAGACTTATCATATGCTATATGTTTATAAAATGTACTTAGATTTATAAGTGATACTAATATTTGTATTAAAAGGGCATAATAAAGTAGCAAAAGGAGATATTAAAATATAAAAGAACGAAAGGAGATACAATGAAAGATGGAAAAGTAATAAGCGAAACAGGGTGGAATTTAGATAATAGTTATGCTAATCTACCAAAGTCATTTTTCACAATCCTCAACCCAATTTTTGTATGTTCGCCGAAATTGATCATTCTTAATAATCCCTTAGCAAAATCTCTAGGTTTGAATGCTGAGCAACTGAAAAGCTATGATGATGCAAATGTTTTTGCTGGTAATAGTATTCCAGAAGGTGCTTTACCTATTGCCCAAGCTTATGCAGGTCATCAATTTGGGCATTTTACTAAGTTGGGAGATGGTAGGGCTATATTACTTGGAGAACAGATAACGCCTTTAGGTGAACGGTTTGATATTCAACTTAAGGGTTCAGGTAAAACACCATATTCTCGTCGAGGTGATGGTAGAGCATCTCTTGGACCAATGCTACGAGAATATATAATTAGTGAAGCAATGCATGCACTTGGTATTCCTACTACTCGTAGTCTAGCTGTTGTAACAACTGGAGAATCAATAATCCGAGAAACGAAGCAAATTGGTGCAATTCTAACTCGAGTGGCTGCAAGTCATCTTCGTGTGGGTACATTTCAATATGTCTCAAAATGGGGAACTGTTGAGGAACTACGTATTTTGGCTGATTACACAATGCAAAGACATTTTCCATATGTTAAGGATGATGAGAATAGATATCTTTCAATACTTGAGGAAGTAATAAAGAATCAGGCTTCATTGATTGCTAAATGGCAATTGGTTGGGTTTATACACGGAGTCATGAATACTGACAATATGACAATTAGTGGAGAAACAATTGATTATGGTCCTTGTGCTTTCATGGACACTTATGATCCGGCAACAGTATTTAGTTCAATTGATACCTATGGACGATATGCTTATGGTAACCAGCCAGATATAGCACAATGGAATCTTTCGAGATTTGCTGAAACTTTATTGCCACTACTGCATAAAAATGAGGGAGAGGCTGTTAAACTTGCTCAGGGTGTGATTGCACAATTTACTGAGATGTATTATCGAAATTGGCTCTCAGGAATGAGAGCAAAGCTAGGAATATTTAATGAAGAAACAGAGGATAAATCTCTTATTGAAGGTCTTTTAAACATGATGAAAAAATATGGTGCGGACTATACGAATACTTTTCGCGCATTAACTCTTGATAAACTGGAGGATACAGTTTTGTTTGAGAGCAAGGAATTTATTCAGTGGAATAATCTGTGGAAGGCGAGATTAGTTAGACAGAAGGAATCAAAAGCATCTTCATATCAATTGATGAAAAATTCAAACCCAGCGATAATTCCTCGAAACCATCGTGTAGAAGAGGCACTAGAAGCTGCGGTGAAACAAGGAGACTACACTGTAATGGAGAAATTTCTTGATGTTTTATCAAGTCCCTATGATTATTCTCCTAAACAGGATGAGTACTCTACACTACCTCCGCCATCAACTTGTCCGTACAGAACTTTTTGTGGGACTTAATATATAAGTGTTAGATTAGTTAAAGGATATATTAATAGAGCTATACAAATAATTAAGATGGAAGTGGATATCTCTACTTCCATTTATATATTAAATCCTAAAGTACAAGTAGAAGAAAATAAAGTATATTATCATACACATAGATTTGGGCATATTCAAAGAAAAAAGCATAATATTAAAAAAAGAGTGAAAATTATATAATTTCATGTTAAAATTACAATGTAAGTAAATATTTTTAATGAGAGGGGTATTTTATATGAACAAACCTATATTATCTGCTCACTTTGAGTCAAGAAAACCATCAGCAGTTCGTCTTGCACAAATGAAGTATGAAGAACGAAAAGTAAAACCAGAAGCCGTTATTAATGTAGGGATTGGAAACGTTTCCCTTCCGGCAAACCCTGCAATGCAAAAAAGAATGTTTGGGTTAGACGCAGAGAACAGTCCATTTGCTAATGGTGTTATTAGATATACAACAACTGCTGGAACTGAGGAATGCCAAGATGCTTTTAGGAATATTTTAAATTGTGAAGGTTTTGATACAAGCAAGCTTCACATTCAAGTTACAGATGGTGGATCAACAGCAATGGAATTACTATTAATTGGTACAGGTGGTCCAGCTGGAACAGATGAAAGTCCTTTATTAATGATTGACCCAGCATATACAAACTATATTTCGTTTGCTGAAAGAACTGGAAGAAAAATAGTTTCTGTAAAGCGTCAATTAAGTGAAAATGGAAACTTTACTCTTCCAGAGGTTGATAAAATTGAAGAAGTAATTAAAGCAAATAAGCCAGGAGCATTATTAGTAATACCATATGATAATCCTACTGGTCAACTGTATGACTATGATTCTATGAAAGCATTAGCTAAGCTTTGTGTGAAGTACAATATGTGGATGGTAAGTGATGAAGCATATCGTGAACTTTACTATGATACGGACAAGCCACTTGTTAGTATTTGGGGAGTAACTGATGAAGATGTTCCTGGAATTGAAGGCAGAAGAATAAGTATTGAGACTGCTTCTAAAGTATGGAATGCATGTGGTTTAAGAATTGGTGCATTAATAACAGATAGTCCAGAATTTAATAATCGTTCAGTAGCTGAATATACAGCTAATCTTTGCGCAAATGCTATTGGGCAGTACATATTTGGATCGTTAGCTCATGAAAGTAAAGAAGGAATCCTAGGATGGTGCCAAGAAATCAGAGAATACTATAGAGAACACATATTAAAAGTATATAAAGGATTGAAGGAGCAAGAGCCTAATCTTATTGTTTCCAGTCCAGATGCATCTATTTATACAGTTGTAGATGTTAGAAATGTTGTTAAACCTGGTTTTGACGCAATTGATTTTGTAATATATTGTGCAGGAGAAGGTTCAGTTAATATTGATGGAGTTGAAACAACTCTATTAGTAGCACCTATGAATGGATTTTATGATATTAAAGATGGTGAAGACAATCCAGGTAGCACACAGTTTAGAATATCTTTTGTTGAAACACCTGAAAATATAGAGAAAATTCCTGAGTTATTTGTAAAACTACTTAAAGCGTATGAAGAACAAAGATAATAAATAATAATATTGGAGCTTAATAAAAACTAGTTAGGACTTTTTTAGTCTTAACTAGTTTTTTAATCTATTAGGATATTATATAGTTTTAAAGAGGGTTATATTAGGGAGGTTTACTATGAATAAGAGTAGAAGAATTAAGTTAGAGGAAAATTATAAACCATTACATAATGAGATTGGTGATGAAATTTATCCTAATGGCATTTTTAATTTCAGTATCTCAAGAATATTGGAGCACATTTTATTAGGAAAATTAAGTGTTGAAAAAGAAAAGATTAATGTGAGAGAATGGTTTAAATTACATATACGAGGATCAGTGAATTAGGAACATTTGCCAAAGGTGGATATTAGAAAACCTGTAATTCAAGCAGAGATAAGACCATATAGGTTTGAAATTATTGATGGTAATCACAGGATGGAGAGGGCATATATAGAAGGAGTGGAGTTATAAACTTAGAGGAGAGCAACTTTTACCATATTTTGTGGATGAACGTGGATATAAAGCGTTTGTTGAGTATTGGAATTCAAAATTATAGTGTACTTAATTTATAAGAGACTAGTAAGAATGATAGGAGATAATTATGAGTTTACAAAGAGAAATACTATTGGGTTTTGAAAAAGAACAACTGACTGATATGATAATTGATTTATTGGAAAGACTCAATGAGTTTGAGAAAAATCAATTTATATCCAAGAATATTGATACTCAATTAGCACTAGATATTATGGAAAAAAGTGATGGTCGTCAGTATTTAAATGATATAGAAAAGTTTTATAAAGATTGTCTTAATGGAGAATATTATGAAGAAGGCGATTATGGGGATTGGGATAACTATTATGAAGATAATTTTGAGGACTGTGAATGGTCTAAGATATTTACTGAGTATTTTAATATTGCATTGATGTTCTCTAGAAATAAAGATTATGATGTCGCTTTCAAAGCTTTTGAGTTACTTTTTAACTGTCTTCGTGAATCGGAAGAGAATGAAGAAATATTAGGAACCGAGGAGGCAGATATATATTTAGAAATTGATTGGTTTGAGATTTTTGATCAATATTATTTATGTATAAAAAATTGTATAAATGATAAAATAAAAATGATAGAGAAGGCCTTAGATGTATGGATAAATTATGGTAATAAATGTACAGATGCTATTATATATAATATAGAAGATATAGACATTGTTGAAAAAATTATAAGGCAAAATATAACAGAGACTGATGAAAATTGGACATTACATCATTCGTATTTTGAGCTTCTTAAGAAATTTAAAAAGAGGTATAATCCTAAATTTAATAAAGTTGATTTAGCTAAAAGTTTTTTAAATTATAATGTGAATTTTTATAATGATATAAGTAACGAATATTTTGAACTCGGACACTGGAAAGATGCTGTAATGGTAATTAATGAAGCTTTAGAAAAAGTTGAAGAACCTAGAATAAAATTTGATTTAAAAATTAGGCTTGTAGATTGTTATGAAAGCTTAAATGAATTTGAAAAATCGTATAATACAGTATATACTTTGTTTAAGGGAAGCCCATCCTATCAACTTTATAATAGAACCAGATATTTTGCAGAGAAAATTAATAAACTGAATACATTTATTAATGAGATAGTAAGTTTTTTAGAGCAGGAGACTGTATATAACTCTAATACTATATTAATAAAGGTTTTGTCACGTGAGGGCCTAATAAGAAAGCTTTTAAATTTTACAAAAATGTATAAGGGATATTCAAGATATGATTACTTGAAATACACATCAAAAGCATTGATTTATCGTGCATTACATGGTGAAAAAGTAAAATTAGTTAATCTAAGTGAATATATCAATAATATAGATAGTAGCAATACCCAAGGTATTGTAGATATAGAGGTTCTTAAGGAAGATATAAGTAGTAAAAATTATTATTTAGATTCAGCGGTAAATATTCTTAAAGAAATGATTAAATTTCATATTGATGCTGTACAAAGATCAAGATATGAAAGAGCAGCTTATTATTGTAGTATTATAAAAGATATTTTTAGTTTTTTAAGTAGAGATGAGGAATTCTTAGCTTATTATGTTAATCTTATAAATCAAAATAGCAGAAGACCAGCATTAAAGGATGAAATGAAAAAGAAAATTGAGAAGTAATGTAATAATTTTGTCAGAACTAAAATTGTTGAAATTTTTGCAAAGGCGATCGTGCTCAATCGCCTTTGTTATGAATATATATGATCTACGGTAGGTGGTTTTACTATAAAAGTTAAAATAGCACCTACTATAGCAAGTACAGCAGCTATCAAAAATGTAGGTTTTAAACCACCTACATTTGAAACTATTATTGGACCAATTAATGCAGCAACTCCATATGCTTGATAAACAACTCCGTAGTTGGCACCTAAATTTTTAATACCAAAGAATTCTCCTGTTATTGTTGGGAATACTGCTAAGAATCCTCCAAAACAGAAAGCAATACCAGCTAAAGATGCAAAGAAAGTAGCATAATTTAAAGTAACTACACTCATTGTAACCATTGATATAGCAGTTATTATAAACATAATTGTTACAACCCTTATTCTACCGAGTTTATCTGAAAGTGTACCCCATATAAGCCTTCCACTAGCATTGAATAGTGCAATCATAGAAACTGCATTTGCTGCTACTGAAGCTTCTAATCCAGCTAATTGCATACCAATATCTTTAGCAAGTCCGATAACTAAAAGTCCGCTCATACACCCAAATAAATACATTATCCAAACAAAATAGAATGATTTAGTTTTAATCATTTCCAACGTGCTAAAGACATTTTCTTTAGTAGCACTAGAATTCTTAACAGCTGATTCATACTCAGCTGGTGGAAGTATTAAGAATTGAGCTCCAATTATACCTAATATAAGGTAGATTATACCTAAATAAAAGAAGGTTAAAGAAACGCCAGTATTAACTATAAAATGCTGAATTATAAATTTGAAAATTAAGCTTCCAAGTCCAAAAGCACCAACTGCTATACCTGTAATAAAGCCTCTTTTCTCTGGGAACCATCTAACACAAGTAGACAATGGACAAACATAAGCAAACCCAACTCCAGCTCCAGCTATAACACCATAATAAAAATATAGTTGGATAAGAGATGTAGCTGTAGAAGTTAGCATTAACCCTCCGCCATAAAGGATAGCACCTATAGTAGCAACTTTTTTAGGGCCTATGAGATCTTGTAGTCTACCAGAAAAAATAGTTGAGAAAGCAAAAACAAAAACAGCAATTGAATAAGTAAGAATTACCTCGTCTTTTTTCCAACCAAATGTATCCATAAGTGGTTGGTTAAACAAACTCCATGTATAAATAGCACCTATGCATATTTGTAATAATACAGCACCAAATACAACAAACCAACGATTGATTGTTTTATTAGTCATTAATATTCCTCCTTTGAAGTATAGGTTTTTTATATCATACCACAATTAAATACCTCAATCACTATTATTTTAATATTTATGCGAAAGATAAAAGTTCTAAGTCTCTATTCTCTTAAGGTCGAATATAAGAACTTAACAGCTTCTAGAATAAAAATTCTATCTAACATTAAGTTTCACTTTATAGTTTGTTATAAAAGGCACATTAGTATGCAAAAAGTATATTTCTAATAACTGAAATGTGTATAGGTACTAAAAATAAAATTTATACTATAAACAAAGGTATAAATGAGTAAAAATAGAATTAATTAAAGTAATATTATAATTTATTATTAATTTGAAAGGGGTAAGACTAAATGGACAGTAAAAGATTACGAGCTAATATCCTCTTATTAATTACAGCCGCAATATGGGGATTTGCATTTGTTGCACAAAGAATAGGTGCTCAGTATGTAGGAGCATTTACTTTTAATGGGATAAGATTTGCTATTGGAAGTCTTTCTTTAGTACCACTAATTATTTATTTTGATAGAAGAAATAAAAATAAGGATAGCAATGAAGATAATATTGAAGTAAGTGCTAAGAAAACAATTATATCAGGCTCATTAGTGGGTGTAATGCTTTATTTAGCTGCAACTTTTCAACAAGTTGGGATTAAATATACAACTGCTGGGAAAGCAGGTTTTATTACAGGACTTTACATGGTTATTGTTCCACTTATAGGAATATTTTTAAAGCAAAAAGTTGAAAAAAATGCATGGGCTGGAGTGGTTATTGCAGTTGTAGGACTATATCTTTTAAGCATAAATGAAAATTTCACTATAAGTTTTGGAGACTTACTTGAACTAATAGGAGCTTTTTTCTGGTCTCTTCATATTTTAACAATAGATCATTTTTCTAAAAAGGTTGATCCTTTAAAGTTATCATGTATTCAATTTGCAGCATGCTCATTCTTAAGTTTTGTATCGGCTTTAATATTTGAACAGATTACTGTTAGTGGAATATTGGGTGCGTTAATTCCAATACTTTATGGAGGTCTTTTATCAGTTGGTATAGCATATACTCTTCAAGTAGTAGCACAAAAAGATGCTAAGCCATCTCATGCAGCAATAATTCTAAGTATGGAATCTGCATTTGGTGCTATAGGTGGTGCAATTATGCTTGGGGAAAGTATGAGCACTAGGGGATATATAGGATGTATTCTTATACTTGGAGGAATACTTGTATCACAGATTAAATTTTCTAAGAAGGAATATATAAAAGAGTAATATAAAATAAATCCAGTAGCGAGTGGTAAGTACATAGCTACTGGATTTATTTTATATTATAACTTGTACTGTAAATCCAATAAATCTTAAAATATAGCTCTTTTTTCTAATAAGATATAAAGATATTATAAAAAATGACGAAATATATATGAATGGCAAAAAAGATGTAGAAGAGGTGATATTATGAGTGAGAATAAAATATGTAGTTGTAAAAGAAAGAAAAGCAGAAATGTGTTAATAAATATATTGATTTTTATTATTAGTGTAGGACTTTGGGGGGGCATTGTTTATTATGGTTATGGCTATGCTAAAAATTATATTGATACTTCAATAAGTAATGTTAGACAAGAAAATGCAATGAATATTCAAGAATTAAGTGATCAGGTAAAGTTACTTAGCAATGAAATAAAAGGATTAAGTAATAATTTGGATGATACAGGTTCGACTATTTCAAATACTACAGATGTTCAAAATAAGATCGACAAT
Organism: Vallitalea sp.; assembly: GCA_025210235.1. Lineage (GTDB taxonomy): Bacteria > Bacillota > Clostridia > Lachnospirales > Vallitaleaceae > Vallitalea. Next base: position 17,092 of record JAOASG010000054.1, on the reverse strand, counting down.
AAATTAGAAGAGTTAGATGATAGGCTAAAAGAACTACAGAAAAGTTTAGACATTTTAAAGGAGGCTCCGAATGCTAAAAATTAATATGATTCTGTTTTATTTAGTAGCCCCATTTTTAGCCCTTTTCCTTATAAGTTCAAATTTTGTAGATGATAGTAAACTACTTAATATAGAGGCCCAATCTCTTAGTGATGAAATTAGTGAATTACATGAAGAGACAAATAATCTGGCAGAAAAAATCTCTGAAATTGGAATGATTATAGAAAACCATGAAGAAGTTTTTAACAGTCAAAGTCAAAAATTAACTAATTTATCAGAACTTAGTGTTTCTCAAAAAAAATTATCTAATGATATATATGAACGAAAAATTTTAGATATGCTAGGACCAGCTATAGAAGCACACATTAGTGATCGTACTGAAATAAAGATTTTTAAGTTAAATGAGTTAGGTTATCGTGGATATATAGCTAAAGTAAAGTTGTTTGATGCAGAAGCCTTTAAGGTTATTCTTGCAAAGAATACTTTAGGTGAACTTGAGACTACTTCAAGTGCAGCTAAAAGAGAAAATGCAATGCTTGCTATTAATGGTGGAGGGTTTTATACTGAGATACGAAATGGTAAAAAATATGCTCAGTTAATTGGAAATACTGTTATTGATGGGAAATTAGTTGAGCCATTTAATGGATATCCAGGCAACTTATTCTTTACAGGAATCAATAAAAAAGGAGAAGTAGTTGGTAATATTCCACAATCTGAGTCAGATATTTCAAACCTAAACCCTTCTCAAGGAGTTAGTTTTATACCAGTATTATTAAAAGATAGTAAGAAAGTTATTATTCCTAAAAAATGGAAAGAAACAAGACACCCAAGAACTATTATTGGAAAATATGCAAATGATGATTTGATTATGATTGTAGTTGATGGTAGGCAAGGGAATTGGAGTCATGGAGTGAGTCTTGAGAGATTACAGGATAAACTATTGGAACTAGGAGTAAAAGAAGCTTATAATTTAGATGGCGGCGGTTCAACTGGTATGTATTATAATGGCAAAGTTTTAAATAGACCTTCTGATGGTAGACAAAGACCTGTGGCAAATAATATTGTAATACTTCCATAATAAAACCCCCTTTCTATAACTATAGAAAGGGGGTTTTATTATGGGAAACTAATATAATGAATACTCTTTATGTAATACCCAAGTATTATCAACCCATTTATATATACAAATATTATCAAAATGACAATCAAAATCACAAGGTATTAAAAAAACATAATCCCATAATTTATTAAATATATTTCTTATTTTTTTAGAACTTATGGTAACATGAAAAACTTTATCTTTACCATCTTCTTTAGAAAAATCTAAATAATTGATTTTATTTAAATCGTCAATTAATTTATCATGAATAATTTTACCTTCATCACTCATTAAAACCTTCATAAATATAACTCTATCATCAAAATGGTCATATCCTTTGATTTTATATTCGCTAGAATTATAAGATTTAGAAAAATTATCTAAGATACTTTCCAAGTCATTTATATCGTCACTTTCAAAAGGAGCTTTTATAGTAAAATGAGCAGGAAGCTTTGAAGATTTAGCTTTAAACTTTTCAAAAACTTCTTTTCTTAAGTTATTATTAAAATCACCAGCGTTGCCTTTTACAACACTTACGATTACATATCTCAAAAGACACCTCCAAAATCAATTTAATAAATATTGTATATATTATTAAGTAGTATATCCTAATTGTGATACAATGAGTATATATTTTTAGAAAAAAATGGAGGTAAAATATGAAAATTAAACGAGTAGGTAAAAGAGGAATTCTTTTCACTTTTTTTGAACTTAAAAATTTAGATTATGATTGTGTGACTAATGTATATGTTATTAATGGAGACAGACACTTTTTTTTATGTGATACCTATTTGGGAACATACTATATAAAGAAAATTAAAAAGTACCTTGAAGATAATTTCGGGAAAAAAGAATATATAATATTCAATTCTCACAGCCACTGGGATCATATATGGGGAAATAGTGAATTTAAAAATTCTAAAATAATAGCTCATGAATTATGTAGAAAATATATATCCAAATATGGAGAAGAAGACTTAATTAATCATGAACAACAATTTGCAAAAGATAAGATAGAAATTGTTTTACCCAATACTACATTTATAGAGAAACTTGTATTCGAAGAAGAAGGAGTAGAATTCTTTTATACACCTGGACATTCAGAAGATTCAGCATCTTGCTATGATTATAAAGATAATATATTATTTGTAGGAGATAATGTTGATGATCCGATACCATATTTTATGTGTTGGGGTGAATTGGATAAATATAAAGAGACCTTAGAATTGTATTTGAGAATAAATGCAGATATTATAGTACAGAGTCATGGCGATATTACAAATAATGATTTAATAAAAAATAATATAAATTATATAACAAAATTAATAACAAAAGAAAAAATAGATTTAGAAAATAAAGAAATTTTGAAAAAGCATTTGGTAAACATAGAATCTTTAAAACTAAATTGATGTAAGTATATTAGGGGGATTAGATTATGGAGGATATTAAAATAGCTTATAATAGGAAATTAGTTTTTTGTATTATAGTGAATACTTTACTTATTAGCTGGATAGGTTTGGGTATTATCGGAGCAATCTTTGCTTTAGGTGCAGTATATTATATATTTTTTCATGAAAGTCCAATTAAATTTGATTGGATTAAAAAGTCTTTAATTGTTTTTGATTTGCAGAAGAAGGGAATTAAATTATATCCTTATGAGAAGGAGATTCCTTGGAATGATATTGATACATATTACATTAAATTTGATTTTTTCAGATGTTATTTTTGCATAAAACTAAGAAAAGATATAGTGATGACAGAAGAAAAAAGAATGTTTCATGAAAAATTACAACAATCAAATCTTTTAAATGAAACTCATGAAGAACATAAAATAATAGAATATCCTTATAGTTTTATAGAAGGTTCAACTGATAATTTAAAATCAAAAATTGAAGTGTTTTTAAAAGAGTATTCTACATATTACATAGAAAAATCACAAGATAAGTTAGAAATCAATAAAAGTACATTTCCAGTATTATTGATTGGGTTCGGTAGTGTGTTTTTTGTTAACATATTTGTAAATAATGCTACTTTTTTCTGATAACCTGTTTTATAAGCATACCTATTATATTTTATTTTTTTAAGAAAGCACAACATGCTTCATATTTAATTTTAACAAAAAAAGGATTTGAATTTCCTCAGGCAAATTTAAAACTTAATTGGAATGTGATTAAATTAATAGAAGTGCAAAGTGCAACAAAGAATAATTCAGGTGCGTTAATTATTTGGTTTAATGATATTCAAAGTTTTATAAATGAAGATCCGAAATTTTTTTCAAGAATTAATGAGGTATTAGACTATGATGAAGAAAAATTAAAAAAAACAGGAAGGTTAGAAGTGAAATGTTCACAAACAACATTAGGAGAAGATGATTTAAGAGAAGAATTTCAAAGATATATAGATAAGTATGGTCAAGTAACTATTCAAGGAAAAGATACTCCTATTTATCCTAAAAAGGATTTAAAAAATGAAGAAATAGAGAATTTAACTAATAAAACACAAAATAAGCAGAATACAAAGTTAGAAAAAGAAGAAGTTTTATCTGAAAATAAAACTACTATAGAAGCTTTACAAGATCTAGCATCAGAATATAATTTAGAACTTCAAAAACTGGTAAGAATTCAATTTAAATCACAGCCTACCTTTAATCAAATGATTATTTTAAAGAAAGAAGGCGAGTATTGTTTTGCAGTAAGAGTAGAAGGGTTAAGATTAGATGGCTATTGTATTTTCTTGAAAAACCAAATTAAAACTTTATCTTATTGTCCTGATTTTTACAATGAGTTACTTAAAAAAGAATATTATTTTAAATTAAATACACCGCATTATATTGACCTTAAAAAATGGGAGACGATTTTTAACAGTTATCAAGTTAAGAATAGTTTTGTAGAAATAAAAACTCTAAATGAAAACTATAAGGGCAAAATTAAAGAAATATCAGAAAAAAAATGGTATTAAATGCATTAAAAATAAAAGATAAAGGTACTTTTGAATCTGTATCTATTGATTTAAACTCAATTATTTTAAGCTCTTTTGAAACTTCGGAATTAATGCTTTTAGAAAAATATAGTTCTGTTTAGTAGATATAAGGAGGGGTGATAATGAAAAAATTTAATATGTTATTTTTACTGTTAATAATGTCGGTTTTGATTTCATCATGTACCTTAAAAATATCTAATAAAACAAAGCTAAATGAAAATTCTATATCTAATTCTCATGATGAACTAGATAAACTACCACAGAAATATACACTTAAATTAGCTGAAAAAAACGGGGATGTCATAGCTATTCATGGCAAAAGTTACAACATAGAAAAACTCGATGAATTTATTGAGAAATTTAAAAAGAAGGAAGCACATGAAGGCGATATGATAAGAATAACAAAATATACAACCGAAGGTGATGCTATAATACATGACTTAATTATTAGGAATGAAGATATAAAACTTGTAGTAGACAATACAAGAGATGAATTTGCTGGTCAAAAGTATAGGAAAGAATTAAGTTAATAGATATTTTTAATGAAAATCAGAATGAGGGAATATATTATATAATAAAAAATGATAAAGGTGAAGAATCAACTTTAGTTTTCGTAAATAAACGCAACATAAAAAATAAAGGAGATAATTAATTTTAGGAAAGTTAATTTAACCCATTTACCTATTTAGATTGGTGTATTCGTCAAAAATTTACCGTATTTAAATTAAGAATCCAGTATAACTAACTATAAAAATTAGTATACTGGATTTTTTGTATATTTTTTCCCACAAACTAAACTGAAATTTAAACAATTAAATAAGTTCTATAATTATACAAAGATAATATAATATATTTAGAAATAATTATGGACTAACTAAATAATATACATAAAGAAATTATCAAGGAGGAAATTGATGGAAAATATCACTGAAAATTTTCAACAAGCAACTACTTCGACTAAAATACAAATTCTTGATCAAATCCCTACTCCAGTAATGGCAGTAGATAAAGAATTAAGAATAATCTATATGAATAATGCGTTCCAAAAGATTAGCAATAAAAAATGGAAAGAAGTTTTAGGAAAAAAGTGTTGTGAGGTTGTAAAATCTCTGCACTGCAATACAGATGAATGTCGTATGAAGAGAGCGATTAAAAGTGGAAAAATGCATTCTGCTCGAAATGAAGTTATGATAGATGGTTTGAAGACACCCTTTGAATATTTTGCAGTACCTTTAAAGGATGAAAATAATTCTGTAATTGGAGGGCTTGAGTTTATTGTTGATATAACGGAAAGAGTTCAATATGAAGAAAGGGTAAGGGAACAAAGCCGCACCATACGTGAAATGGCAACACCAACCATAAAGCTGTGGGATGGAGTATTAGTTCTCCCTGTGGTAGGCATTGTGGATTCAATGAGAGCTCAGCATATGATGGAGACCATGTTGAATAAAATTATGGAAACCTATTCAAAAGTTATCATTATGGACATTCAAGGTGTAGCTGCTGTAGATACAGCAGTAGCAAACCATATGATTAAAATAACAAAGGCTACAAAGCTTATGGGGTGTGAATGTATACTCTCAGGCATAAGTCCGGCAGTAGCACAAACCATTATTCAACTAGGTATTGAGATGGAGAATATAAACACAAAGTCTACTTTAAGTGATGCACTTGCAGAAGCTTTTACAATACTGAATTTAGAAGTAAAAAAGAAAAATGAATAGTAAGGAAGAATCGATATGAGTGATTTGAATAATAGTTTAAATACATCTATTACGGTAGTACAGGGATGCCTTATAGTAACATTACCAAATGAAATGACAGATAAGGATATAGAAAGTGGCAGCAACAGGGTACTAATGAAAGCAAAAAATTCTTATATTAAAGGGACAATATTTGATTTGAGTATAGTATCTGTATTGGACTTATATAGTTTTGAGGCACTAAAAAAAGCTTCAAAGGCAATTTCATTAATGGGAATAATGGTTGTATGGATTGGTCTGAGACCGGGTGTAGTGTCTGCTTTATTGGATTTAGATGTAGATGTAGGTTGTGTGAAAACTGCAATGAATTTAGAGCAAGGTCTTAAGATGATTTCTAGTAAGTAATTGAATAATTGAATAATAGTAGAGGTAATAAGTAATGGATAAATTAGAAGGGGAATTTACGCTCTTCAAAGGAAAGAATGTAAATATACTGGAATCAGTATTTGTTAAGCTAGTCGAGGATTATGATAATGGAAATGCGATATTTATTGCTAGGGAAATGTCAGTAAAAGTGGGATTCATGAGCACGGATGAAGTGATGATTGCTACAGCTGCTTCGGAATTATCCACAAATATTATACGTTACGCTAAAAAAGGTGAGATTATTATTAGTATTATTAAAAATCTAAAAGATGGACGAAAAGGGCTTGAAATATATGCAAGTGATAATGGCCCTGGAATAAGAGATATTGAACTTGCTATGCAAGAACAATATAGCTCATTACCAAATAGTTTAGGACTTGGTTTGCCCAGTGTAAAAAGAATTATGGACGAATTTTATATCGAATCTTTAATGGGAAGGGGAACTCGAGTGCTTGTACGAAGGTGGAGGATATAATGGGAAATATTGATTTAGGAATGACTTTTCAAGCTCTGCTGGGAGATGAATGGGAATGTGGTGATATAGGAGTAATACAGGAATATGATAATCAATGTTTTCTTGCGTTGATTGATGTACTTGGACATGGTTCAGAAGCAAGAAAAATAGCTCTTTCAGCTAAGAAATATCTGAAAAATAATTATAAGATGGACCTTACAGATATCATCAATGGTCTCCATGAACATTTAAGAGGAACAAGGGGAGCTGTGGCGGCAGTGTGTCATTTAGATATTTTGACAGGAGAATTAACCTATAGTGGAATTGGAAATATTACTGTGAGAATTTTTGGAACAAAGCCAACTAGACTTATTCCAAGGGATGGAATAATAGGATACAGAATGAGAAAACCTCAAAAGCATAGTATTATGCTTTATCCTGGAGATACGATACTTATACATTCTGATGGTATTAAGGAACATTTTGATCTGATTAATTATGTGGGACTATTAAGAGAAAATGCCGGAAGTATTGCCGTGAGAATATTGGAGTGTTTTTGGAAAAAAATGATGATGCATCTTGCATTGTATTAAAATATTCAATGTAGAATTTTGGGAAGAGGTAAAGTAATATGATTAAATTAGGTTCTATTAAAGTTACCAACACAGATTCTAGAATAGAAGCTAGAAAAAAAATTAAGAGACTTGTTGAGAGGTTTAATTATTCCGAAATTAAAGCTACAAGAATTGAAACTGCTATATCACAAATGTGTCGAATAGGTTATATGAGTAATAATGGAATATTAATTTCAATTTTCATCACTGATATAGATAATCAGAAAGCACTTATGTTTAGATTTAGTCAAATGCTAAATAGTGGAACTTATTTCTTTGGAAATAAGTTCTTTGATAAATTCTATATGGAAAATTCAGAAGATGGTTCATTAACTGTGGAGGCATATTCTGAATTAAGTGATTTAAGTTTTTTTCTTACGGATGATTTTATTGACAAAATAAGAAGTGAACTTTTAATACCCTCAAGAGCTGAGCTTATGGATGAACTCAAAGAAAAAAATGACGAACTAACTGTTTATGCAGAAGAGTTAAAAAAAGCTAAAAATATTGCAGAAGTAGCTGCACAAACTAAGGCAGATTTTCTTGCTAATATGAGCCATGAAATTAGAACACCTATGAATGCTATTATGGGAATGATTTACTTAATTCAAAAAACAGATTTAAATCCAAAGCAAAAGGATTATATTGATAAAATGAAGAAATCCAGTCAACATCTATTGGGTATTATTAACAATATATTAGATTTTTCAAAAATAGAATCAGGCAAACTGGAAATTGAAAAAATAGATTTCAAACTGAATCAAGTACTGGATAATCTGGCAACTGTTATTGGTGAAAAGTGCTCATCTAAGGGGTTGGAGTTAATTTTTGATCTTGATCCTGAATTACCAAATGACCTATGCGGAGATCCACTACGATTAGGTCAGATTCTAATAAACTACACAAACAATGCTGTTAAATTCACAGATAAAGGAGAAATCATTGTAAGAATTCGTAAAAAACTGAATTAAAAAATGAATATTTGGTGAAATTTGAAGTTGAGGATACGGGAATTGGAATGATAGAAGAACAGAAAAATAACCTTTTCCAATCTTTTCAGCAGTGTGATACTTCTACAACAAGAAAATATGGTGGTACTGGATTGGGGCTTGCTATTTGTAAAAAATTAGCTGATTTAATGGATGGGGATGTAGGCGTTGAAACAGAAATGGGTAAAGGAAGTACCTTCTGGTTTACTGCTAAGTTATGTACAAATAAAGAAACGGAAAAATTTTATCTACCTTCTATAGATTTAGTAAATCGAAAGGTGCTTGTAGTGGATGATAATTTTCATGCAAGGATTATTCTTTCAGAAATGCTTAGAGCTATGAATTTACACGTAATAGAAGCGGCATCAGGGGAACAGGCTTTACAGCTTATTGGTAAAGTTAATAATGGAAATGACTCCTTTGATATTGTATTTATGGATTTACAAATGCCAGGATTAAATGGTATAGAAACCATAAAAAAAATAGATAAAATGAATTTAAAAACAAAACCCCACTATGTCATAGTAACAGCATATGGTCGTGAGGAGGTTTTTCAGGAAGCAGAAGGAGCAGGTATTGATATGGTTCTAGTTAAACCCGTAAATTCAATAGTACTTTCTGATTGTGTACTTCAGGTATTAGGAGAAAGTGAAACTGAAAAAAGAGAAGAAGAGGAATACTGCCCTATTAATATTGCGGAAAAATATCTGACACCTATCCGAGGTGCACGTATTTTACTGGTGGAAGATAATGAACTGAATCAGCAGGTTGCGATGGAATTACTGGAGGATTGCGGTTTTCTCATTGATACTGCTGAAAATGGAGAAATCGCTGTTAATAAAATTAATGAAGGGTCCTATGATATTGTGCTGATGGATATGCAGATGCCTGTTATGGATGGAGTAACGGCTACAAAGAAAATTAGGGAAAAAGTGGAACATGCATCATTACCTATTATTGCAATTACGGCAAATGCTATGGTAAGTGATAAAGAGAAGTGTGCACAAGCAGGAATGAATGACCATATTGCAAAACCCATTGATCCGGAGCAATTGTTTTTAACTCTTCTAAAATGGGTTCCCTCTAAACACTCTAAACAATCAGAGGAAAAACAAGTACAGCAGATGTCAATGAATTCAGTAGAGAATGAATTGGAACTGAATATACCCGGTTTGGATGCAGAAATGGGGTTAAAAAGAGTACTTGGTAAAAAGAAATCCTACATTAATTTACTTAGAAAATACATATCAGAACAAAAGTATATTTTTGTACAAATAGATAAGATGCTTTCAGAGGGAGACTGGTCCTCAGCAGAACGGCTTGTACATACTTTAAAGGGTGTATCTGGAAGCATTGGAGCTATTGTAATTCAAAAAAAAGCTGCTAACCTGGAAAATGCTATTAAAGAGCAGGCTTCAATGCATACACTAAAAATAATGATTGATGAAACTAGTATAATACTTGCAAAAATGATAGAGTATTTGGAGAATGCACTGCCGGCAGAAGAGAATGTAGAGCAGCCAATGGGGACTGTTTCTACACAGGAGGAATTATTAAAAGTTTTAAATGATCTTAAGCCCTTTGTAAAAACACGAAAACCTAAAAAATGTTCTAAAATCATGGAAGAATATAAAAAATTAATATGGCCTCCTCAATTTCAAGAGCAAGCTGCAGATATTGTAAAACTTATTTCAAAATATAAATTTAAAGAAGCAATGCATGTACTGGAAACATTAATAACAAAACTTGAAGGAGTTGAGAGAGCATGAAAAAGCTTTCAGAATGTACGGTGTTAATTGTAGATGATACGGAAGTTAATGTGGATATACTTGTAGAAGCACTTGGTGATGATTATGAAATATCTGTTGCGATGGATGGAGAATCTGCTCTTGAAAATATAGAAATGGAAGTACCAGATATTATTTTATTGGATATCATGATGCCTGGTATGGATGGATATGAAGTATGCCGTCACATTAAAGAAAATAAAGCTACAGCAGAAATTCCTATTATATTTTTAACAGCAATGACAGATATAAACAGCAAGACAAAAGGATTTGAACTAGGAGCAGTAGATTATGTAACCAAGCCATTTGAAATTCTTGAGGTGAAAGCTAGAGTTTTTACTCATCTGTCTTTGAAGCTTGCAAAATATGAATTATCAAAGCAAAATGAAATTCTTGAAAAAAAAGTAATAGAAAGAACAAAAGAAATTTGCCTTACTCAGGAACCAACTATTGAAGCATTGGCTTGCTTGGCAGAATATCGAGATCCTGAAACTGGTGGTCATATAAAGCGTACAAAGAATTATATAAAGATATTGGCAGAGGAACTTAAGAAAAATCCAAAGTTCAAGGAAATTTTGAATAATAAAACCATAGAGCTTCTATATAAATCAGCTCCTCTTCATGATATTGGTAAAATAGGAATAAGAGACAATGTTTTGTTAAAAAATGGAAAACTAACAGATGAAGAGTTTGAAGAAATGAAGAAGCATACCATTTTTGGATATGATTCCTTAGCAAGAGCGTCTAAGAATCTTGGTGATAGTTCTTTTTTGAAATGTGCAATGGAACTAGCATGTTCTCATCATGAAAAATGGAATGGAACTGGCTATCCTAATAGGCTGGTAGGAGAAGAAATTTTTCTCTCAGGAAGACTTATGGCTGTAGCAGATGTGTATGATGCACTTATCAGTAAGAGAGTTTATAAGCAAGCATATTCTCATGAAAAAGCTGTTCAAATTATAATTGAAGGAAAGGGACAGCACTTTGACCCAGATATTATTGATGCTTTTATGAATGTTCAAGAAGAATTTCGTAAGATTTCTTATGAATATGCTGATTTTGAATAAGAAGGTATTGTACTAACTAGCTCAACTATTTACTCAGATTGAAAATCCAGTATACTAATTTTTATAGTTAGCTATACTGGATTTTTAATTTCAATACGCTAAATCTTTGACGGTATATTTCTACTTAACTTTTCCAGTAGAATACTTAACATGATATCTAATAACATGAAAATATTCTTAAAAACACATCTTACTAAAATCAAATCTTTTTTATCAATTTTTCAAATAAATAGTAGCTCTCAGTTAAACAAAATTAAATATGAAAAGTATCATACACAAACTAAAATAAGTAACTTTAATATTAGAAAGGAGATTCTAATGAAAAAGAGCTTACAGAAGTATATAGCTGTATTGGTATTTGTAATAATGATTTGTAATATTATTTCTCCAAGTTATTTTATTAATGCAGAAGATAATATCTTAGATAAGTTGGGATTTAGGAGATTGGGATATATAAATGATTGGATAATAGATATAGAGAATAAATATATATATATGCCATAAGAGCATCTTCACCTTGGAATGGGAAATCTTATAATGATAGCTTAATAATAGTTGACATTAATGAATTTAATATAGTTAAAATATGGGGCATCCCAACACGAAAATAGACTTTTGTTTATTAATAAAGATACTTTAGAAATAGAAGATGAATTAATAATATTTTCAGCTCCAAGTGATATAGAATTAGACGATGGAAAGTTATATATTCCGCTATCAGGAAGTAATAAGGTAACTATAATAGATATAGATACGAGGAGTGTATATAAGAATATAATAACTGACTATAGAGCAAAAGTATGGTGAAAAGATATATTACTGAAGAAGGTTTAGCACCAATACATGAATATGATTTGACTAATGGTTCAGAAAAGAGCTTTGTTGCTAACTCTAGCCAATTTATATCCAAAATATATAGGGATGCTCAAATAGTAATAGATAATAACAAAGGAATTATGTATGTGGGAACAGACGATTTACATGCGATAGATTTGAAAAATTACAGTTTATTAAGGACAAGTATGGATCATGATGGACATATTAGTGGAGGTTGGCCAAATAAATTTTAATCCATTTAGTGCTCTTATTGATAGTAATAATATTATCTATTATCATGATAGATTTACTGATTCTATTAAAAAGAAAGATTTAAAATATATACCTCTAGAAAAACCAGTAAACTACTACAACTCAGAAGCTGAACTTCCTGTTGGGATGGAAATTAAAAACTGGATGTATGATGAAGAAAATGATTGCATTTATGCCATATCATATACTTCTGGTAAGTTATTGACTATAGATCCTAAAAACTTAACAATAAAAAATGAGCGTTATGTAGGTGAAAAGCCATTGGATATGGATATATATAATAATACGATATATATTACTCTAAAAGGAGAAAGTAAAATAGATATAATAGAAGATATGCACAGATGTTACACCGCATAAAATACAAGTAGACAGTAGAAATATTTACTATACTGGGGGATATTTTAATGATTCATACAGCCAAAAACTGTATGACTATGATAAAGAAAAAAATATTCATATAATATAGGAGATCAGATATACAGAGATTCTGATTTATTAATTGATAGGGATAATGAGATTTTGTATATTGGGAATGATGGTGATAAGAAATTGATTGGATTAAGTACAAAGGATTATACCGTTGTAAAAGAATATAAGAATTCAAGAAATAATAGTAATGAAAATCAGATCTTTAGAAATGATGAATATATATTTATGATAAGAATCAATTTGTATTTTCATGGTATGAGGTTCCGAATGTTATAGGATATAATTTATGGTACGGAACTAATAATAAATGGTCGATTAGTAAAGTAGGTGATAATAGTCATATAATAAAGGATAATCATTATGTATCTACAAGAGACTTTACTAGAAATCATGGTAGAATAGTATCCTTTGGTGTTACCCCTATTATAAAGGAATTCGCCTATGAAATGTTAAAGATTGATATGAATGATATAGATATAGAAAAATTCGTTTCTATTAAAAAAGGAACAAACAGTAATAAATATGTGGAAGATAATAGCATTGACTTAAATTTTATATCAACATATACTAGGCTTGATGGTAATGGTGCATCTTCAACTATATTTGAGGTAAATGAGAATTTATTTGATTATGCAATAGAAAAATTAGATACTTATACAGATAGTTTTGAGTTAAATACTGATTTAGACAATGATAGATTTCATGTGAAATTTGGAGCTGGTCTTTATCATAATCTTTATGAGAAGCAAAACGATAAAAAACTTGAAATAAATATCCCTACTGGTAAATATATATGGCCAATTTCATCAATTAACAGAAGAGGGAAAACTAAGTATAAATACATTTGGTAAAGATAACTTTCAATGTTGGGTTCCATTAGAAGAAGTAGATAAATTTGAAATAGTAGGAATGTTTTATGATTTAGAAAATAGGAAATATCACCATGTCCCAATCAAATTTTATAAAGATAGTGAAGGGAAATGGTGGGCTATATTTAATCAAAATAAAAATGGAGGATATGCTCTAGTTAGACATCGTGCTATCTTTAAAGATATGAAAAATCACTGGACTGAGGATGATATTAACCTACTTGCATCAAAGCTTATTGTAAAGGGGATGCCAGATGGAAGGTTTATGCCTGATGAAAATATAACAAGAGCTCAATATATTGCATTGTTAATAAGGGGATTAGGGCTAAGTTATTCAAATAATTCTAATGAATCATTTAAAGATATAAATGAAGATGATTGGTATGCAGGTGCTGTTGAAATCGTAATAGATTTAGGTATTGTTAAGGGATATGAAGATGGTACTTTTCAACCTAATAAGCTTATTAGTCGAGAAGAAATGTCAGTTATCATTGTAAGGGTATTAAATTGTTTTCAAATGATAAAATTAGGAGTTTGATTAAGAGACAGCCTAGAATATTATTAGAAATAAAAGATAATAAAGGCATTTTTAGAACCCATTTTTCACAAAATGTAGATGAACTATATTTTAGGGTACCAAGAGTTATAAAAGACATTAATGTACTTAAAGGTTTATTCGGTTTGTTTGAAGTTGTATTAAAGGAACTAAATGACATAGAAGTAACTGATAAATGTATAATTAAAAAAGTTTAAACTTAGATACGTATGAAAGCACAAACAAGCTTTAAAAATTTAAGTATATGAAAATGAAAAAATAAAATTATTAAAAAATTTAACTGAATATACTAAAAATCCTAAATATTTATTGAGTTATCCGAATTACATTTACAAATTTAAACAATAACTATAGTATAGAGTTAAATATATTATGTGGGGAGGGTTAAAGTATGGATGTAATTGACTCAAATATTTTAAAGGCTATGAAGAAAAATGGAAGAGCGACAGCATCTGAAATTAGTAAAAAAGTGAACCTATCAATACCTGCCGTATCAGAAAGAATAAGAAAATTAGAAGATGGAAATATAATTGAACAGTATACTGTTCGATTAAACCGTGAAAAAATGGGATATAAACTATTAGTTACTATATTTGTAGATATTGATCAAACAAGTAATATCAAGGGGTTTAGAGAAACAATTATTAACTATTCGGAAGTAATTGAATGTTATCATATCGTAGGTGAATATGATTATATGTTAAAAGTTTTGTTAAAAGATAGCTCAGAATTAGAAGATTTTATTGGCAACAAACTTAAGTCTATCAAAGGTGTGAAGCGATCAAATACTATACTTATGTTATCAACATTAAAAGAAGAGATTAACAGATAGGAGATTTTTTATGATTTTAAAAGGTTTTCGCTTTGGAATGATACTACAAATTGCAGTAGGGCCTGTCTGTTTGTTTATTTTTCAGACTGCAGTTACATCAGGTTTTTTTACAGCGTTGATCGGTGTTTTAGGAATAGTAATAATTGATACTTTATATATACTATCAGCAATCTTTGGAATAGGTATTATAATGTGCAAACATGAAAAAATGAAAGAAATAATTAAATACTTTGGAGCATTAGTACTTATTGTGTTTGGTATAAGTACTATACTAGAAGTTTTTGGATTTTCCTTGATTCCAAACTTAAATTTTTTATCAAAGCAAAGCATGGAAAGTGTTTTTTTGAAAACTCTTGTATTAACACTTTCGAATCCGCTGACAATATTATTTTGGGTAGGTGTTTTTTCAACAAAAGTTTCTGAAGAAAATATGAATAAAAAGGATATGTATTACTTTGGCCTTGGTGCAGTTATATCAACTATGACTTTTTTAACAACTATTTCAGTTATGGGTAGTTTTATAAATAACTTTTTAGAGTCTACTATTATTAACACATTAAATTTTATAGTTGGATTAGTATTGATTGCTTTTGGAATAAAAACAGCAGTTTATAATCAAATGAAGAATTCAAAATATAAAATTAAAATGAATCAGTATCCTGAAAATATTATTTTAGAAAAATGGGAGAAAGCAGATAAAACACAAAAAACAGTATTAATTGATTCTAGTGAATTAGATCTTTCTATTGAAATAGATGGATATGAAAATACAAGTAATGATGTAGTGGTAAGCTTTTTACTGAATATTAGAGAAGTTGATAATATAGTACAAAAATTTTGTAAGAATTCTTTTCAACAGGGTAAATTTGATATTAGAAATTATATGGTTTCTCTTGAATGGGTTACTTTTGATACAGACAAAGTAGTAATGGGGTATTGGGGTGAATTTGTAAATATAGAATTAAGAGCGATATTTTTAATGAAAAATGGTATATGGGAGAAAAGAGATATATATTATCAATAGTTTTAATTATGATTTGGTAATTAGATTGAATATAATCACCTTTTGTATATATCTAGTGATAAGAAGCTCTGCATCTATATTAACTTGTATTTAGAGTAATGAACTAATGATTTGGAGGGGTACAATGAATGGAATATTTATAGGGGATTTTTATCATTGCATGCCATCTGAGATGGCTGATAAGGATGGTAAAAGAGCAATAATAAATTATTATTGCTTTGGGCCAATTGAAGTAGTTATATATGGTGTAACATTAGAAAATAAGTATTATTTTGATTATACTTATCCAGAGGTTTGGGGTGATGGTGAATTGGAACATGAGTATAATATAATCACTAAGAAAGAAATGCTAAAGGCTATTGATAGTGAAATAGAACTATGTGAACGTAATGGAGGCACTAATATTGCTAAAACATTGAGAAGTGAGAAAAAATTGATTGAAGAATCTTAAATATTAAAATTAAATATATGACAAATTTAAAGAATATAAATTTGTTAATGAAGATAACTCAAGAACTTATAGACCTGTACCGTCTGCTGGAGGAAGACATCCTTTTGAGACTTACTTAGTAATAAATAATGTTGAGGGACTAGATAAAGGTGTTTATCGTTATTTATCTTTAACGAATGAACTTGTATTTATGTTTGATGACATAGATAAGTTATCTAAGATAGATGAATATAGTTTTAATCAACAATTTGTTGCAAAAGGGGCAGTAATATTTATTTGGAGTTGTATACCATATCGTTCTGAATGGGAGTATTATACAGTTGCACATAAAGCAATATTACTTGATGCAGGTCATATATGTCAGAATCTTTATCTTGCATGTGAGAGTATTGGTTTAGGAACTTGTGCAATAGCTTCGTATAAGCAAAAGGAAATGGATGAATTTTTAAATTTAAGTGGAGAAGAAGAATTTGTTGTTTACTTAGCTCCTGTTGGAAAAATTAGATAAAATATGTAGCATGATATAGCGATATATTTATATAACGGTGTTTGTCAATAGAGTTGTCGCATAAAATCTAATCCTTTTGTTATGTTCGATTTTTTAAAATACATATTTTGAATATTTTACCATGTATTTTTCAAAAAGAGTATCTTTCAAGATATCTATTTTTCAAAATTATAT
>JAOASG010000053.1 GCA_025210235.1 Vallitalea sp. | reverse complement strand
GTTTATATTAATTTCTTCGATATTAAACATTTGCATCTTCCTCCATTTTCTTTTCTTCTTCTAATTCTTTTTCTAATACATATTTAACAGCTTTCCACAATGCATCACATAAACAATCAGCTTTAAATTCAACACGTTCCCTGTTAGCTGTTAAAAATACTCCCGAATATTCACTTGCACTATTAGGAGTATTAATGCCTTTTAAATTCATTCCTAATACCTTTATCATTTTTCCTATATTAATAGATTTAATTACTGCTTTCTCCCACTCATGGTAATAATGTTCCCACATGGCATAATTAACTTTCCTATTGCTTTCTAACCACCTTGATTCGTATTTGCTCAGATAATCATCAAGTTTTATTATTTTAAATTTTTCTTCCAACTGTGAACCTTTACAACAATCTTTTGTGTATTCTCTAAGTTGTTTAATTGTTATATGTTGTCTCACTTTATCACCCTTTCTTTCCTAAACCGAACTTTTACTAAGCCAAGCTTTACCTTATAATTATTTCATTCAAAACCTCTATTCTGATTTGTCCTGCCAAATATCCAATTAGTATAGCAACGATTAGTATTGATACAAACACTAAATTCAAATGTATTACATGTATACTACCAAATACAAATTTATATATCCCATTTAAAGCGAATAATCCAAGTATCCCAAGTAATATGTATATAGTTATCATTTAATCACCATCCTTTCTCGTTCTTTCTATGTGCTAAACACAATTTTACTTACTATTCTTCTATATACTTTTTATATTTCACATATCCTATTGCAAAATATAAAAACCCGATTCTTAAACCATTAAACGTCTTATATTCTACTTTTTCTATCTTTGGCAGCCACCAAATAGGTGAACAGCACTCAAAAAATATACAATTACATTTTTTTGTCCATAAAAACAATTTCCCTCTTTGGTGCTGTATCTTAATATTCATCACCCTTTCACAACATCATCACTAAATTAATTATTTGCCTTGTTTCTTCTTTCTCTTAGCTTTTTCATCTGTTTTGTAGCATCTTCACAAGTATCATAAATTTTAGCTTTATATTTACTATCTCTTTTTACTACACTACTAAACCCATATCTTTTGCCAGTAACCCCACATCTAGTACAAATCATTTTGTCATAACTCATGCCACCTCTAGTTATTGTTGCTAAATTAGTCTTTCTCCAATCATGCTTGTGTTTCACATCACTATTGTCTAAAACAATCACACCCAATAGTTTTCTAGGGCTTTCCCCTGGTCGCAATGTATGATTAAAATTAGTGATTAAATTTTCTGCGTACTCATTCGGATTAAGATTATTTTCTATTTCATATGTTTCTTCAAATTTACTTCCTGTTTTAATTATTTCTATTTCCATTTTTATTTTCATATGTCAATTCCTCTCCCTTCACTAAATCAATCCTTACCTATATATGTATTAATATACTTTATATTTGCGGTACCTTGTATGTTTATGCAAAGGTACCGTTGATTTAATGCATTTTTATACATATCTGTATTAAATCAATCTTTTGCATCTAAATAACCATTTTCATGCAGATACTTGCACTCCTTAAAACAATTATTTACTGTTATTTCAGTTGTACGGCTTATATAATATCCTTCAATATATTTTTCTTTATAGCCATTAACTATATATCTAACTGATTGAGTATAGGCATTTTTTCTTAAGAAGTCTTTTATCTTATACTCACACTTACACCATTGTGGTAATGCTTCTAATCCTTTAGCAATTAAATTTTTTGATCGTTCTATTGTTTGCTCATGATTTGCTATACATAATCTTACAAACTCTTCATGTTCGTTTAATTCCATATAATCTCTCCCTTCTGAAAACTAATATTTAGTTCCTATATTGGTAATTCTTCTTGCTCTCCTTCCTTAAATACTATCTTGTAATGCTTCCCACACTGAGGGCAATAATTATTTTCTAGTAACAACGGTCTATTGTTTTTAAAAACTCCATTGTCTTGAAACTCTGTAGTAATACCAACGCGAACATGATTATCAATCAACGTTGTTTTTCCTTCTATAAATCCACATTTACATGATTGTATTTTCTTCATATTTCACCTTCTAACTAAAATAATTTCATCTGTCCTATCTTTTCATGATTGGACCATATTACCTCTATCCGTTCTTTTCCTTGTTCAGCATAAGTCTTAAATTCATACCTAGACCATCCAGTAAGTAGATCATTATATAAATCTGAATTATATCCGCTTAGTAGTACTGGTCCTGTATGCTTGAGCAAAACCTTTATTAGTTCCTCATGTTCTTTATCCTCTGTCATTTCTACGTTGTAATATCGTTGTCTCCTGGTGCTTAACAAATATGGGGGATCTACATAGATAAGACAATCTTTGTGATTATATTTTTTTATTAATTCTATAGCGTCTGTATTTTCTATTTCTGCATCTTTCAGTCTGTCTGAAGCTTCTAAAATTCTTTTAGGTACTTTGTTCCAATCTCCTGTAACTCTCCTATCACACTTAGCACCTAATACTGGTCCTGCGTGTCTCCAACTGGATGAGTAATATTGCATCCCTGCCCTTGCCATATTTGACCTAATAATAAATTGCCTCGCTTGTTCAACTGGATTTAATTCTTTCTCATTCCTGGAGTAACTATTTTTATATTCTTCTCTAGAATATGGTGTGTAGTAAATAGTATTAGCTAGTTGGTCCGGACAATCTCTTACGACTTTAAATAGATTTACTACTTCACTATCTAGATCATTTAATATCTCTGTGTTGACAACTGGCTTATTGAAAAATACAGCTCCTGACCCAAAGAATGGTTCTAAATATATTTTATGACTTGGCATTAACCTGATTATTTCTTTGGCCAACGACCATTTAGCACCAGGCCATTTTAATACTTGCATGTTATCTCACCTACCTCTACAAAACTTAGTTTTTGCTCATATCACCAATGCTTTACAATATCTTCTATCTTTCTAACCTTTTCTTCTAATTCATCCAACCTAAATAGCCTTTGTTCAAATAATTCATATGTTGTAAAATTTTTGCCACAATCTAAACACTTTCGCTTTCTTCTTACCTTTCCATCTTTTGTTTCCCTCGAATCAATAACTTTTGTGTTTTCTGATTTGCAATAAGGACAGCGCATTATCTCATCATCTTTCATTAACTTAATAGTTCTTGAACAATTTTCAAATCTTCATATACTTCTATTAAGTCATAATCCACATATTTATTAACAGCTTTAATTTCCTGTCTATATGCATTTATTTTTTGTACTTGGGATTGATCTTTTGCTAAAACTTCAATTAAATCAACCATTTTCTCGTATACAAACTCTAATAATTCATTGATTTCTGTTGGGTTCTTTTCAAATTCATCTTTGGCAGGATAGTATTTATAAACATATTTCACTCCTATTCCAACTAGTTTTTCATCTGTATCATTGTTTACTTCTCCAAATATACTAATATCCATTTATCAACTCTCCTTGAATACTAATCTTTCTTTTATGTATGTCATATCTATAATACCTTTGCCGCCATCACGATTCTTTTTCACTTTAAGTTGAGTTACCATTTGTTGTATTGGATCTTCCGAATCATGCTCTCTTATAAGTTCCCATCTTTGATCTATATCAAACTGTATTTGTCCAGAACCTCTTATGCTTCCATCCTTTGCTTTACTAACAATTAACAGAATTGGAACATTAAGTCTTTTAGCTAGTTTCTTTAACTTATGACTATTATTTCCTGCCCTCTCCCATTCTTCTCCATCACTTTCTAATAACTGCAAATAATCAACTATGATTAATTTAGGTTTATTATTATGTGTCAAACTAGTTTTATTAACCTTAGTTTTTATTTCTGTTACTGTATTTGCTGTTAATTCATCTGAATAAACATGTAAATTATTAAATAATGTTTCTTCTTCAAATTTTGATATATTATTCAAGTCTTTTTTAGTAAGATTTTTTTTAGGGTTTGATAAAGAAGATATATTTACATCTACTAATGACGGTGTTATTCTAAAACCTATTTGCTTATTGCTCATTTCATATGCGAAAAAGTCTACTCTTTCCCCTCTACTAGCTATATTGCAAGCTATGTTTAATGCTAATAAAGATTTTCCAACATTAGGATCAGCTTCTAATGTTATTAACTCACTATCTTTAAGTCCACATATCATTCTGTCTAAGTTTGAGTACCCTGTTCTTAATCCTCTTATATCATCTTTCGCATTCATTCTTACTGCAACATCATTTATCGTATCTTGAATTATATCTTTTGTATTTTTATGCTTTGCAGCATCTTCTTCCATTTGTGGAATTGCAGAAAGAAAATTATGTATTTCTTTAATATCCTGGTTTCTAATTTTTTCATTCAATTCTCTAGTAAATATTTCGAGATCTTTTAAGTGTTTTCGTTCTTTTAATTGGAGTATATGATTATCAATATATGCACTTGTTGTAACTTGACTTATTATATCTTTAAGTAACTCAAACTCTATATTTGCACTTAGAGTTGGTATATCAATAGCTTTTTCAGCCTTATATAATTGACTCATAACCTTAAATACTGGTCTTAAATATGTAAAATATTCTTCTGTTAAGCTTGTCATTACTTTGTCGGTCGCCGATTCATCTAATAAGCAAGCTCCTATAACTTGCTTTTCTAGCATACAATACCATTCCTTTCCATGTATTCTATTGTCTTTCGCCTTGCTTCATCACTTACCGTATTAGTAGGTTTTTGCTTTGGTTCTTTTATCTTGGAACAATAGTCATTCCATATCTGTCCTTCATCTAGCCAATTAGGTAATCCGTTTTTTTGCTGCATGAAATTTTTTAAACTCCATTTGGTATCATAAAAATAATTCGGATCATGAACAGCTTGACTCAATCTACTTATGGCATTTTTGATATTCTCAATATCATACTTTTTAATTTTAGTAGCTATAGCCTTTCTCATATCAGTTGTAAGTTTGTTATGTGTAATTCCTGTTTTATTTGCATTCCAAAAACAAAATATATTATTTATCTCTTTCTCTATCTCTTTCTCTTTCTCTATCTCTTTCTCTTTCTCTATCTCTTTCTCTTGTCGGACATTGTCCTTAATTGTCTCTGTTTTGTCCTCTAACAATCTTTGTTCTTCCTGTTTTATTCTATATTCTCTTTTTTTCCTAGCCCATTCAGTTTCACAACCAACCATATTATTAACTTCGTTCATATAGATTGTTCCATCATCTAACATTTCCATAAGATTTAATTCAGTAAATAACTTTACTGCTGTTCTAACGGTATCAATATTAGTATTAGTTATAGTTGCAAGCATTTCATCATTATAAGGGATAGTATTGGAAAATCTTAGATTGCCATCATGTGATACACTTTCAACTAATAGTTTTAAATAAAATAATACATAATCTTTTCCGTTTGGCATATTTTCAATTATCATAATGTCATGACGTTTAAAAAAATCATTTTTTAGTTTTAACCAATAGTATTTTTTTGCCATTTCACACCTCTTACTTGTAATATTTAATATGTTATGTTATCATTTACATGAATTTTAATTTACTATTGCACTTTAACGAGTGCTTTTTTTATTTTTGAAATAATAATTAATATTTATTACTAATGTTACAATAACTAAACTTCCTATAATACCAATTATTTGAGACCAAAAGACTATGTACCATATGGGGTTAGTTTCCATAACCTTATCCTCTCCTAACTTTTTCATGTTCTTTTATAATCTCTGATAATACAACCTTTCCATACTCTTCTAGAATTTCCGATATAGCCTTTTCATACTGTTCCTTTAAATCTAAATTCACATTAATATACTTACTTAGTATTTGTATGTATTTATCCATCTCTCTTTCCTTTCCTAAACATTTAATTCGCACCTCCTGGAACAACAATTTGTCCGAACTCTGTATTATTAATTATCCTAGCTTCTCTATGTACTTCCCTAGCTGTCATATATGTGTTTTTTGCTCTTACAAGGACTTTGGTGTTTTTGCTGTACCTCTGCCAACCTCTCTTGGTTCGTATTTGCACAAAATAATTATTATTAACTATTTTTCTTCACCTTCTTTCTTGCTCTTCGTTCTTTTCTATTTCTTGGCTCTATAGCTTTAACAGATGCCCTTGCAATCTTTACCCAAATTGTCTCCCACAACATACATATATCACCCCCATGTCCCATTAGCATAATAATGTAACCATTCCCCATTGGCGAATATTACCTTCAATCCTGTATTCTCTATTTCCACACTTATTGGGATCCATTTACTTTTTTCTTTCACTCCAAGAATAGAAATATGTTTCTTGTAGATACTTATAAAAAATTTTTGTGCATTTGGTCCTAATTTGTTGTACCCTTTTATGCTTGCAAAATCTATCTCGTGCATTGTTTTTCCTCGCTTTCTTCATTTTTGTATTCAAATATGGAACCATTTTTACAGGGATAAATGCAATTACATTCTACATACATATCATTTAACACATGTATGGACCTATCTCTGTACATATCATATTCTTTCATAATGTTTCTCCTTTCCTAATGTATCTTTTTGTCTTGATCCCCGATTACTGATATAATTATGTCGAAAGGGGGTGTAAATTCATGTTAATTACCACATATAAGTTAATAGACCAAATATATGAAGGCGATATAATAATTGAATCACCTGGACAACTACAAGTATCTGGTATCGCTAATAGTAAAATTTATGTACATATGGGCTCTGAATTAGTAGTTGATGGAATAATCAACGGTGACATTACTATTGAAAATAATTCCGTTGCATCTATTAACGGTATAGTCAATGGCACAGTAATAAATCATGGTAAATTACGTATTGGTGGTACAGTTAATGCGGTTTATAACTACTCTAATGATTTTTTTGTTGACCAAGATGCAATTATTAGAACTAATGTTGATCATCGGGAGTAGAATTTGTAATAACTGTGTTGATAACATTATTTGTACCTAGCGAACTCATTATTGCTTTTACTTCCTCCAAAAGTTTTAGCAAGTGAGTCGCTTTTTCCAATGCATTATCGAGATTTGATGTGTTAACTTTAATTTCCATAGTAAACTTACTCTTTTGATCATTGTTCATAGCTTTTATCCTCCTTCCTAAATTGATCTTTTGTCTTGATTTTCTTTTTTAATCTTCCAACAACATTACTGGCATGGTAAAATCACCATCAATGTTAATTACATAGCACGCTCCATGTTCATTTTCTACATATATAGCTATTGATTTAGGTTTTTCTGTAATTTCAATGTCTTTTATTTTTGTTCCTAAAAGCGTTCTTCTGATTGCTTCTGTCATACTCTCATTCCTCCTATGCTGTTTTTAAAAACTTATTAATAAAATACTGTTGCCCTTTTCCTGTAACCTTTGTTGTCCTAGTAGTTCTTATGCTACCATCTGGATTGTTAATAGTTGTTTTCTTTATTTCAAACAGTCCCATTGTCATTGCTTTATCTGTTGGAAGATTATACTTTTCGCCTTTCTTACACAAGTAATTGTTATCTCTCAGCCACTTAAATAACTTGTTTTGTCCAATATATACACCGTTTTGTTTAATAATCTTAGATAATTCGCCAACCAGTATAGAACTTTTTGAAGTCTCAACTGCATTTGCAAACAACACTTTTGGTTTCATTTCCTCAATCTGTTTGTCCTTCTGTCTTAATTCAGCATTAACTTTTTGGTTATAATCTCCTAATGCGATTATTCTTTCTTCTACTGTTTTTGCTGTTACTGCTTTTACTATAAGTTCATTTTGGTCTATAATGTCTTGCTTTAGCTTGTTGTATTTCTTCTCTATGTCTATAAGATATTTTCTATATGTTTTACTTCTTTTCTTTAATTCCTTGTTAGCTCTTGGACTTGCTCCCGCAATCATACATATCTCTTTTGCTGTATCTAATTTTAATATGTATTCAATTTTAGTAGTTGCTCCAATTCCTCGTTCCTCTTTAAAGGGGAGTGAGGTGTAATCAATATTTTCTACTGCATCAACATTATTCAAGTTTGATTTTACCCATGTCGAAAAATCTCTTTGTACTCCTAACCCGTTATGCAAATCTCTAGCATTAACAACTTTTTCTTTTTTGTCAGTCTGATAAACCTTAATAAGTCCATCTTCAATTAGCATTAACTTGTTCATTTAATCATTCCTTTCATATTTTTCTTGCATTAATCCATTTTTCCATATCAATAACACGTATGAAATATTTACCTCTTTTAGCGTTACTTTTAAAACAAGGAAAGCCTTTAATATGTACCCATTGATTTAATAACGCTCTACTGTAACCTAATTGAGTTAATTCAGTTATGCTCATTACTGATTTAGGATATTCCATTTATATCACCTCTAGTTATGTTTTGATTACCTGTTGGTTAAGTTGAGGTTATTAAAATTCGTCAATGTCTATATCCAAGACTTGACATATTTTTTTTAATTTACCAAAGCTAATACTTTTTTTACCTGACTCATAACAACTATAACAGGGTTGGGAAATACCTAATATCTTTGCCATATCTGATTGAAACAATCCCCTTGATTGTCTTACTTCTCTAATTTTTCCACCAATTAAAACCCAATCCATATAGTACCTCCTTCCCATTTATAAAAATAATTAAATTTACCATTGACATATAACCATTAGTTATATATAATTATATTGTCGGTTAATTAATATACAAATAACAGTTTATGTAACAAGGCTGTTTAAACGTTGTTGCTTACCTTGTGGTTATATACTAACATAACCATAGGGTATGTGTCAACCTCTTTTTCAAAAAAAATTAAGGAGATTATTATGAGTTTTGGTGAAAGATTAAAAAAGTTAAGGGAAGAAAGAGGCATATATCAAAGAGATTTGGCAACCTATATAGGTGTTACACCTACTACAATTTCATATTATGAAAGCAATACTAAGAAACCTAAAATGGATAAGCTTAATAAGATAGCAGATTTCTTCGGGGTAACTATTGACTATTTGCTCGGAGAAGAAACTGCAAACGAGATAGACGAATTTCCAGAAGGAATGCAACTAATAAGACGCGCAGCAAAAGAACTATCACCAAAAGGAAAAGCTAAATTAGCACGTTTTATTAAAACTTTTCTTGACGAAGAAGAATAGAAGGGAATGGTGATATGCCAAAGGCAAAATACAAAAAACGTAAAGATGGTCGTTATTGCGCTAATATTCAAACGGGATACGATGAAATTACTGGTAAGCGAAAATTCAAAACAATTTATGCTTATAGTATAGCTGATCTCGAACGAAAAAAGGCTGATATAATTGTTAAGTTAGAAAAAGGCATTCTAGTGGAAGATAAAGGCATTACCGTTGAACAATGGGCAAATAAATGGATAGATACTTATAAAACAGGTAAATCATATAAAACTTATCAAATGTATGATAATGTTATAAGAAACCATATCAATAAAGAACTAGGTTCTATTAAAGTAAAAGACCTTAAACAAATCCATATTCAAAAATTAATAAATGATAGACATGCTATAGGTAGAACTAGATTACTAGAACAAATTAAAATTACAATAAATCAAATTTTAGAAAGTGCTATTGATAATAATTTAATATACAAGAATGTATGCAGAAGTATAGAAATGCCTTCTAAAATAAAAAAAGAAAAAAGAGCACTATATGACTATGAAAAATCGTCATTAAAAAAAGCTGACTTAACTCTTATGCAGAGTTCTCTTGTTAATATATTATATTATTGTGGATTAAGACGTGGAGAAGTCTTGGGGTTAACTAAAAATGATATTAAAAACGATAAGATAGATATTAATAAAACATTGGTATTTGAAAAAAATAAAGGCGTAATAAAACCAATGCCAAAATCAGAAGCGGGTATAAGAAAAATTCCAATACCTAAAGAATTGAATGCTATTTTAACCCCTTATCTTAACAGTATTAATACTCTATACTTATTCACAAAAAAGGATGGAACAATAATGACTGAGAGTTCTTTCAGAAAACTTTGGACAAGAATAATAAATAAAATGAATATAGCTAACGGTGGGACCGATAAGCTAAAAACCATAACAGGACTCACACCTCATGTCTTTCGTCATAACTATGCAACTTTTTTATACTATGCTGGTATAAAAATTAAAGATGCTCAATATCTATTAGGACATAAATCTGTTGATATCACTCTAAATATATATACTCATTTAGATAAAGAAAATAATGAAACTATTCAAAAGTTAGACTCATACTTTGCTAGTCAAAATTAATTCTATGTTAGTCAATTGTTAGTCAAAATCAAAAACTCCAAGCAAGCAATTACTGCAAACCTAGAGTTTATATAACGTGCGCAGAAGGATTCGAACCCTCGGCCTTCTGATCCGTAGTCAGACGCTCTATCCAGCTGAGCTATGCGCACAAATATTAAATTATAAGATATAAAAAGCACCTTAGGTGCTATATTATAGTAATGCCGGAGACCGGAATCGAACCGGTACGGTCGGTAAGGACCGCAGGATTTTAAGTCCTGTGCGTCTGCCAGTTCCGCCACTCCGGCATTTAATGGGCGTAACAGGGCTCGAACCTGTGACCCCCTGCTTGTAAGGCAGG
>JAOASG010000052.1 GCA_025210235.1 Vallitalea sp. | reverse complement strand
GTACTGTACTGATGGTGTCTCATGAACCGGAATTTTATATGGATATTGTTGATGAAATTTGGAACTTAGAAGATTGGACAACTAAGGTTATTTAGAACTTTACAATAAAACCCTTGACACTTATATAGGATATGATAAAATAGAATAAATTATTAATATGATTTATTTATAAAAAGTTATTAATAAATAATCTAAATTAAAAGCAATGAAAGTGTAAGTAGATAGTTATTTCCTTTTAGAGAGAAGATGTCTTGGCTGAAAACATTTTTAAGTTCTGATAGCTGTTGAATTTCCCACTGGAGCTGTATTTCTGAATATATATATTTGGTAAGAAATACCGTTAAGCACGTTACGCTAATGAGTGTCTATTAAGCAGTTATATATTATGTATATTGCTTTTATGAAAATAGGGTGGTACCGCCGATTATCTCGGTCCCTTTGTGGGATGGAGATTTTTTGTTGCGTAAAATAACTTACTTAAATTTAGCACTTAAAATGATGTTTTAAAATGTTTCACTAATATTTTGAAGTACAGGTTTAAGTTACTTAAAATAAATTGAATCGAAAGGAGTATATAGCATGAAAGATAAACTACAGGCTATAAAAGATGATGCTTTAAAAAGAATTGATGAAGTAACAGATTTAAAAATACTTAATGATATAAGAGTTAATTTCTTAGGTAAAAAAGGAGAATTAACTAGTGTACTAAGAGGTATGAAAGATTTATCTCAAGAAGAAAGACCAGTTATCGGTCAACTTG
Source organism: Vallitalea sp. (assembly GCA_025210235.1). Lineage (GTDB taxonomy): Bacteria > Bacillota > Clostridia > Lachnospirales > Vallitaleaceae > Vallitalea. The sequence continues at coordinate 54,812 of JAOASG010000052.1, read as the reverse complement.
CAAATGAGGTCAGAAATGTTATTGAGGAAAAGTTAGAAACTGCCAAAAATGAATTAGCAAAGAAACAAAGAGAAAAACAATTAAAAGAAGAAGTTATTGATGTTACTATGCCTTCTAAGAAAAAAACAATTGGACATAGACATCCAATGAATATTGTACTTGATGATATAAAAGATATATTTTTAGGTATGGGATATGAAATAGCAGAAGGGCCTGAAGTTGAGAAAGATTACTATAACTTCGAGGCACTTAACATACCTGAAAATCATCCAGCAAAAGATGAACAAGATACATTCTATATAAATAAAGATGTAGTACTTAGAACACAAACATCTCCAGTTCAAATAAGAGTTATGGAAAACAGTAAACCTCCTATTAGGATAATTGCTCCTGGTAGAGTGTATCGTTCAGATGAAGTGGATGCATCTCATTCACCAGTATTTAATCAAATAGAAGGTTTAGTAATAGATAAAAATATTACAATGGCAGATTTAAAAGGTGCATTGGAAGTATTTATAAAAGAATTATACGGAGAAAAAGTAAAAGTTAAATTCAGACCTCATCATTTTCCATTTACTGAACCTAGTGCAGAAGTAGATGTATCATGTGTAATGTGTGGAGGAAAAGGATGTCGTGTATGTAAAGATTCAGGTTGGATTGAAATATTAGGATGTGGTATGGTTCATCCAAAAGTACTTGAAATGGTAGGCATTGATCCAAAAGAATATAGTGGATTTGCTTTTGGTATGGGACTTGAGAGAATTACAATGCTTAGATATGGTATTAAGGATATTCGTTTATTCTATGAAAATGATGTAAGATTTTTATCACAATTTTAATTGATTATTTTAGAATTATGCTAATGAAAAGGTATTAACAGATCTTTTGCAAAATATAAATATTGAAATTCTATCACATATAGTTATTTCAATGTATTAGTGAGAAAATAGGAATGAATTTATAATTATAATTTAATTTATTATTAAAGTTTAAAATTAATATCATATAATTAATTAAAAAATAACGTAATATTAAAAAGGAAGGTGTAAAAATGAACGTACCTATGCAGTGGTTAAGAGACTACGTTGATATAGATTGTGACATTAATACTTTTATAGATGGGATGACAATGTCAGGTTCCAAAGTAGAAGGATATGAAGAATTAGGCAAGGAAATTAGCAAAGTAGTAGTTGGTAAAATACTAAAAATTGAAAGACATCCAGATGCAGATAAACTTGTTGTAACACAAGTTAATGTTGGAGAAGATGAACCAATTCAAATCGTGACTGGTGCTAATAATATAAGTGAGGGAGATTATGTACCAATTGCTCTTGTTGGATCAACATTACCAGGAGATATTAAGATTAAAAAAGGAAAACTTAGAGGAATTCCATCTAATGGAATGATGTGTTCAATAGAAGAACTTGGATTTTCACCAGAAGATTTCCCAGAAGCTCCAGAACATGGAATCTATATATTTGATAAAGAATATGAACTAGGAATGGATGTAAAAAGTATATTTGGACTTGATGATATAGTAGTAGAATATGAAATTACATCAAACCGTCCTGATTGCTTTAGTTTATTAGGTATAGCTAGAGAAGCCGCAGCTACTTTTTCAAAAGAATTTAGATATCCTAAAATAGAAGTAGATGAGATTGAAGGAAATGCCAATGATTATATTAAAATAGAAATAGAAGATGAAGACCTATGCTCAAGATTTGCAGGTAGAATAGTAAAAAATGTAAAAATAGAGCAATCACCAAGTTGGATGAAACAGAAACTTTTATCATGTGGTGTTAGACCTATTAATAATATAGTAGATATTACAAATTATGTAATGTTAGAATTTGGTCAGCCTATGCATGCTTATGACCTTGATAAATTAGAAGGTAAAAAAGTAATCGCAAGACGTGCAAAAGACAATGAAGAACTTGTAACACTTGATGGTGAAGAAAGAAAATTAGATTCTTCTATGCTTGTAATTGGTGATGAAAAACATCCTGTAGGAATTGCAGGGGTAATGGGTGGAGAAGGTACTAAAGTTACAGAAGAAACTACTACATTATTATTTGAAGCAGCTAATTTTGAAGGAACTAATATTCGTTTTACTTCAAAAAAATTAGGACTTCGTTCAGATGCATCTGCAAAATTTGAAAAATATTTAGATCCTAATAATATAGACGAAGCTATTAATAGAGCATGTCAATTAATAAATATGCTAGGTGCTGGAGAAGTAGTATCTGGAATGGTTGATGTATATCCTAATAAAAGGGTTGAAAAAACAGTTTCTTATAGCGCAGATGGAATTAACAAGCTTTTAGGTACTAACTTATCAGAAGATGAAATGATTAAAATATTTGAAAAAGTAGATTTAAAAGTAGATAGAGACAAAGGTGTAATAACTGTACCTACATTTAGACCAGATGTTGAAAGAGAAGCGGATTTAGCAGAAGAAGTTGCTCGTTTCTATGGTTATGACAATATTCCAGTAACTCTTGCAACAGGAACACCAACTGTGGGTAAAAAAAGCTACAAACAAAAAATTGAAGATATAACTAGAAGTGTTATGGAAAACTGTGGTATTAATGAAGCAATGACTTACTCATTTGAAAGTCCTAAAGTATTTGATAAGATTAAACTTGATAAAGATGATTCTCTAAGAAATGCAGTAACTATTTCTAATCCTCTTGGTGAAGATTTTAGCATCATGAGAACTACAACAGTTAATGGTATGTTAACAGCATTATCTACTAACTATAATAGAAGAAATGAAAGTGCAAATTTATACGAATTATCTTATGTATATCTTCCAAGTAATGATGAAAACGAATTACCAGATGAAAGAATGCAATTAACAATTGGTATGTATGGTAACGTAGATTTTTATGATATTAAAGGTGTAGTGGAAACTCTTTTTGAAAGATTAGGAATATATGAAGGATATGAATATAATCCAAAAGCTTCAATTAATTATTTACATCCAGGAAGACAAGCAAAAATAATAATGGATACTAAAGAGTTAGGAATAATTGGAGAAGTACATCCAGATGTTGCAGATAATTATGATATAGAAACAAGGGTATATTTAGCAGTTATTGATATGCCAATATTAGTTAAGAAAACTAATTTAGAACGTTCTTATGAAGTTCTAGGTAAATATCCATCCGTTAATAGAGACTTGGCTTTACTTGCTAAAGAAGATGTCTTAGTAGGACAAATTCAAGACATCATTAAACAACGTGGTGGAAAAATACTAAAAGGTATTGAGCTATTTGATGTTTATACTGGTTCTCAAATAGAAGAAGGCTATAAATCATTAGCTTTTTCACTTAATTTCAGAGCAAATGATCGTACTTTAAAAGAAAAAGAAATTACTAAGACAATGAATAAAATTCTTAATGGACTTGAAACCATGCTTAATGTTAAATTAAGACAGTAATATTAAAAAAATATATTTTACTAAAAAACAGGCTAAGTGTAAAAACTTAACCTGTTTTTTAGTGAAAAAATTGATTTGTTTGAATTGTATGTTAAAATATTGTTAGAGGAGTTATATGTAACAAATAAGGAGGAGAGGTATAAAATGAGTTTAAAAACAAAATATATTTTGATATCTATACTTATTATAATCTTAACTATTGTACTTATAACAAGCACTAAAAAAAACAATAATTCTATTAATGAAACACTTGTTAATGAAAACTTAATTAAGGCAGAAGGTTTTAGCATAAATTCTGTTGCAACTGAATTAAATACATCTGCAAAAGGAACAATATTCATTAAAGAGGTTGATGGAAATAAAAAACATGTAAAGATTATTACTTGGATTGAGATAGATCCAAATGATTGGGGAGGAATAACTTTCTATATACCAAAAGAATGGTTTGTTTCTAACATAATAAGTAGCTATCCAGAAAATAAAAATGCAACAATATCACAAAATTATGTAGCCAAATGGGTTACTGCAGGCAAAGAATGGTACAATTGTATGGTGGATGTTGGAAGAAATCGTAGTTATATACCAGACGGAGGAGGTATTGGCACAGTTGTGATAGACTTAGTTCTTGATAAAAATGAAAATGAAGCGCCAGAAACATTCAAATTTTGTGTTGCAATTGGTTGTGATGAAAAAAAGGGGATAAAGATCATTGGACCTGATTATATAGATATTGAAATTCCAATTAGTACTAACTAATAAAAAATAATAAATTAAATTTTATAAAAATGTTCTTGCATAAATAATCAAAATGATGTATACTTATTCCAAGATATTAATAAATATACATTTTGATGTATAAATACAAAAAACTATAAAGTCTAATTCTTAAAAATGCAGTAAAGAATTAGTTGCGAATTAATTGCTTAACAATTAGTAGAAAGGTTGGAGAACATTATGAAAAAAATTATAAGTATTAGTTTATTATTAACATTAGTATTATCAATGAGTTTATTTACAGGGTGTGGCAAAAAGGAAGGACAAAATACATCTGAAGATGTTTATAATAACGAAAGCCAAGATAATAAAGATGAAGATGATTCAAAAAAAGATTCAGAGAAAGCAGAAACTGATAAAAATACAGATAAGAAATTTATTGTAATGGGAACAAGTGCAGATTTTCCTCCATTTGAATATATTGAAGCTGGAGAAATTGTAGGATTTGACATAGAAATATCTAAGAAAATTGCTGAAAAATTAGGAATGGAATTAAAAATAGAAGATATGAAGTTTGGAGCTTTAACAGCAGCACTTCAAACAGGGAAAATCGAATTTATCGCAGCAGGAATGACAAGAGATGAAGAAAAAGCTAAAGTAATTAATTTCTCGGATAGCTATTTCAAATCAACACAAGTAATACTTGTAAAAAAAGATAGCGATGTTGTAAAATCAAAAGATGACTTAGTAGGGAAAAAAATAGGAGTTCAACTTGGAACTACAGGAGAATTAGAAGCAAAAAAAGTAGAAGATGCTACTGTTGAATCATATGATGCCGGTTATACTGCAGTACTTGATTTAGCAAAAGGTAGAATAGATGCAGTAGTTATTGACCAAAAACCAGCAGAAAAATTTGCTAGTAAAAACGATAAGATTGTTGTTCTTGATGAAGAATTAACAAAAGAAGACTATTCATTAGCTGTAAATAAAAATAACGAAGAATTATTAACTACAATAAATGAAGTGCTAAAAGAAATGCATGAAAATGGAGAATACGATAAACTATATGAAAAATATTTTGGCAAAAAAGTGGAAGAATAATATTTAATTATACCGTTGAATAAAAGCAAATTTAATTGAGCATAGCGGATATGGTATAGGGTAAAATGGAGTAGCTAGCCATGCAACCTATACCATATCCGCGAAAACATTAAATTTATTTGTAGGAAAGTTTTTCTTATTAGGATTAACTTTCCTGTTTTTGCGAAGATGATAGGTAATTACATAACTAAGGATTTAAATGCTTTACATACAATAAGTAGATTTTACTGTGCACGGGATGGGTACTAAGAATATAACATAAGAAGGTGATTACATGTTTTTTTTATTAAGTAATATTAATGATTTTATTAGCATAGTATTTGGACCAGAGAATGGACCAGGAAGTTATCCGAGATATATGTATTGGATAAAAGGTATTAGTTTTTCATTGCAAATAACTATACTTGCTGCCATAATCGGTGTTGTGATTGGTATAGTAGTAGCTATAGGGAAACTATCGAAGAATAAATCTATAAGATTTCTTGCAACAGTGTATATAGATTTAATAAGAGGAACACCTGTACTTGTTCAACTATCATTTATTTATTTCGTAGTTTTTGCAACAAGTGATTTGCCCAAACTAGTCATAGGGGCAATAGCATTTGGTATAAATAGTGGAGCTTATGTTGCCGAGATTATTAGAGCAGGTATTCAAGGTCTGGATTCTGGACAAATGGAAGCAGCTAGATCATTAGGGATGCCTTACGGAATGGCAATGAGACATATCATTATTCCCCAGGCAATAAAAAATATTTTGCCTACGTTAGTAAATGAATTTATTGTGCTAATTAAGGAAACATCTATAATGGGATTTATTGCAGGAAAGGATATTCTAAGAGCTAGTAACATTATTAACTCTCAAACTGGAGCTTCTGTTGAACCTCTTATAGTAACGGCGATAATATATCTTATTTTAACATCAACGTTTACATTTATAATGAGAAAAATTGAAAGGAGGTTAAGAGCTAGTGATATACGTTAATGATTTACATAAAAATTTTGGTGATTTACATGTATTAAAAGGTATTAATACTCATATAAAAAAAGGTGAAGTAGTTGTAGTTATAGGACCAAGTGGTTCTGGGAAAAGTACTTTTTTAAGGTGTCTTAACCTACTTGAGCAACCTACAAAAGGAAATATTATTTTTGAAGGTGTTGATATAACAAGTAAGAAAAATAATATTAATATTCAAAGACAAAAAATGGGTATGGTATTTCAACAGTTTAATCTCTTTCCGCATATGACTGTACTTGATAATATTACGCTATCCCCGATTAAAGTAAAAAAAGTTTCAAAAGAAGTTGCAGAAAAAAAAGCAATAGAATTATTAAAAAGGGTAGGACTTGAAGATAAAGCAAATGCATATCCAAAACAACTATCTGGTGGGCAAAAGCAAAGAATAGCTATCGTAAGGGCGTTAGCTATGGAACCAGACGTAATGTTATTTGATGAACCTACATCTGCACTTGATCCTGAAATGGTTGGAGAAGTATTAGACGTTATGAAGCAATTAGCAGCAGATGGTATGACTATGGTTGTTGTTACTCATGAAATGGGATTTGCAAGAGAAGTAGGTACAAGATTGTTTTTTATGGATGAAGGAGTTATTGGAGAAGAAGGTAATCCAAAAGAAATATTTAATAATCCTAAGAAGGAAAGAACGAAAGAATTCTTTAGTAAAGTTTTATAAATAAGGCTGGCTTCCGCGGAGATGGTATAGGGTAATATTCCGTCAGCAAATTAAACGTCCGTGTTTAATAAGGTCACTGAAAAACATCCTTTTGTGTATATCATGAATCCCCTTGCTCTATGGATAATCTTTACTAGATAAGTAAATTATTGTAGATTTTTGTTTAAAAGCATCTTATAATTAATTAGGGTGCTTTTTTATTTTTAGCTTATGACAAGTTTTATAAATAAAGTAACCTTATTGGATAGTATCTACTTTTTATTATGATTAATAATATTATTATCTTTACATGGGAGGATTATATGAAAAAAGTATTATTATTGGTAAACCTGATGATTATAACAATTTTACTAGTATGTAGTTCCAATAATATTTATGCAGAAGAAAATGATATTAGAGAAATAAGAGTTGGACTTAAACAATATTATGAAAATGTGGAGTCTATTAATGTTGCCAATAAAGTACTAAATATGGGATATATAATTGAAGGAGATTTTATATCAGAACATGTATTTATGTCCAGTAATGGATATGTTTTTAAACCAGCAAAAGGTATTTATTTAATATCAAAATCTTCTTTTAGTACTTATGAGATGCTACAAGAACAAGTGGAAAAATTAATAAAAGAAGGTTATAATGCATATATAGGTTCAATTGCAAAAGGAATATGGAAAGTATATATATATTGTAAAGATAATAGTCAAGTAAATACTACAATTAAGAAAATTAATGGTAAAGATAATTTAACATATGAAATAAGTACTGATAATGGAGTAAGAACAATAATGGATATGCCTGGTCAAAGCTCTATTATTATGGAAAATACATATCAACATCCTCAATTTTCAACGATAGACAATGATGCTGATAAGTTAATAATTGATTTAGGAAAACGTCAGTATAGAGGTAGACTTGAATTTGGAAGATATGAAGATAATGGGATAACTGCAATAAACGTTGTACCCCTTAACTACTATTTATATAGTGTGTTACCATCAGAAATGATGTCATATTGGCCAATGGAAGCACTAAAAGCTCAGGCCGTTGCTGCGAGAAACTATGCTATCTACTACACACAGACAGTTACAAAATATCCAAACAAACAATATACGCTATGCGATACAACTAGTTCTCAAGTGTATAAAGGCGTGTCAGTTGAAGATGAAAGTACAAATAGAGCTGTTAATGAAACAACTAATAAATTAATATATTATAATAATAAAGTTATTCCGACATATTTCTTTTCAACTAGTGGAGGGCATACTGAAAACAGTGAAAATGTATGGAGTGGTACAGTTCCTTATTTGAAAGGTGTACCAGATACATATGAATTATATCCAGAAAAGAAACCATGGGTAAAAGAACTAACTTCTGAGGAGATAAAAGCTAAACTATTAAAATATGATGTTAATATTGGCGAGATAACAGATGTTTTGCCTATTGGACTAACAGATGCAAAAAGAGTAATTAATCTTAAAATAGTTGGTACTAGTGGGCAACACATTATTAAAAAAGAAACTATGAGAACTTGGTTAGGTCTAAAAAGTAGAAAATTTAAGTTAATAAAAGAAAATGATATACCACAAAAATCATTTAATGTAATAGGGAGTAATTCAATTATAACAGAACAAAATATTAGTGATATGTATGTAACAATGGGTTCTAATAATATACAAAAACTACGTACAGATAATGAGCAACTAATAATATTGAGTAAGTACAATATTGATAATGTACCTACTGTAAAAGGTAAGAATGATATATATACTTTTATAGGACAAGGTTGGGGACATGGAGTAGGAATGAGTCAATCGGGTGCAAAAGGGATGGCTTTAGAGGGCTTTACATATGAAGAAATACTAAACTATTATTATAAAGATGTAGAGATAAGATAAGTTTTTGTGGGAGAAAATAATTGAAAGTGTGGGTTTAATGAAGAAAATATTAAGTATAATTGTAATTATGATTACTATATTATTAGGTTCAACTAATGTAAATGCATTAGAAATTAAAAACGAAGAAATAAGAGTTGGGCTAAAAGAGTATTACTCAAATGCCAAGTCTATTCATGTAAACAATAAGAAACTTAAAATGGGATATATGATTAATAACAAATTTGTAGAAGAACATATATTTACTTCAAATAATGGATTTACTTATGAGCCAACAAAATGTTATTATTTAGTGTCTAAAAAATCTTATAAAACTTATGATGAGACTAATGTATTAATAAATAAACTAAAAAAACAAGGTTATAAAGTATATGCAGGTACAGAGAATAAGGGGAAATGGAAAATTTATATTGAGGTAGAAGATAAAAATAGAGCAAAAATAATATTGGGAAAAGTAAATAAAGATAAAACTAATGTATTTAAAATTGTTAATGATAATAAATATAGAACTAAAATGAATTATAGCGGAAAAAGCATTATAATGGAAAATATTCAACAACACCCTCAGTTTTTACCTATAAATAATAAATCAGATATTAATTCTTTTGATTTAGGGAAAAGACATTATAGGGGTAGGCTAGAGTTTGGGAGATATAATGAAATAGGTATATCAGCAGTAAATATTATTTCTCTTAAGTTTTATTTATACAGTGTATTACCATCTGAAATGCCATCAGATTGGCCATTGGAAGCTCTAAAAGCTCAAGCAGTAACAGCTAGAAATTATGCTATTTATTATACGAAGATATCACCTAAATATAAAGATAAACCTTACCCAATTTGTGATACAACAAAGTCACAAGTTTATAAAGGTCTATTAGAAGAAGGAGATAAGACAAATAAAGCTGTAGATGAAACGTCTAATGAATTAATATATTATAATAACAAAATAGTACCTGTGTATTATTTTTCATCAAGTGGAGGGCATACTGAAAATAGTGAAAATGTATGGACTAATAAACTTCCATATTTAAAAGGTGTACCTGATATTTATGAGCTAGACCCTAAAATAGAGCCATGGATAAAAAGTATAACTTCTAATGAAATAAAAAAGATACTTTTAGCACACGATATTAATATAGGTAATATATTAGATGTTAATCCTGTTAAATATACAGAATCTAAACGAGTTATGAATTTAAAGATTAAAGGAACAAACGGGGAATACATTTTGCAAAAAGAAAATATAAAAAGTTGGTTGGGTCTATACAGTAGAAAGTTTACAGTGGTTAATAAAGCATATAAACCTAGAAACAATATTAATGTTAGAGGCGAAAATTTATGCAAAAAGAATATTGATAATATTTATACAATAAATAGTACTAATAAAACTAAAAAGCTAAAACTAAACGATCAATTAATTGTTTTAAGTAAGAATAATATTGATAACGTACCTCTTATAAATGGAGAAAAAAATGTGTTTGTTTTTGCAGGACAAGGTTCTGGGCATGGAGTAGGAATGAGTCAATCAGGAGCAAAGGGAATGGCACATGAAGGATTTACGTATAAAGATATTTTAAAGTATTATTATAGGGGTGTTAAAATTTACTAAAAATCTATACTATAAAATAAAATGCTAAATCAGGAGCAAATATAATTATATTTGCTCATATTTTTTAGATGTTTATATTGTGTTTTTATATGTGTTTTGCTATACTCATACATGTGAAATACCGAATATTATTATATAAGTAATTGAAAACTACATTAAGTTAATTCTTTAGTACAATATTACACATTCCTTCTTATAATAAGAATTACCTAATAAGAACTACATATTGTATGTAAAGAATTAAAATTCTTAGTTTTGCAATTACCTAAATATTATTATAAACAGATAGGAGACACAGATGAAACGAGAAGATTTTGATTTTAATTTGCCAGAAGAATTAATAGCACAAGATCCTTTAGAGGATAGAGCCAGTTCAAGATTATTAGTACTAAATAAAGAAACTGGAGATGTTGAGCATAGAATTTTTAAAGATATTATAGATTATCTTAATGAAGGGGATTGCCTTGTACTAAATAATACTAAGGTTATTCCAGCAAGACTTATTGGAAGTAGAGAAGAGACTAAAGGTAAAGTGGAATTTCTTTTACTTAAGAGACTAGAAAATGATAAATGGGAAGTAATGGTAAAACCTGGAAGAAAAGCTAAACCAGGAAATAGGATAGAGTTTGGAGATGGATTGCTAAAAGCTGAAGTATTAGAAGTGGTAGAAGGAGGTAATCGTATTGTAAAGTTTGAGTACGAAGGAATATTTGAGCAAGTATTAGATGAACTTGGACAAATGCCACTTCCTCCATATATTACTCATCAATTACAAGAGAAAGAAAGGTACCAAACGGTTTACGCTAAACATAGTGGTTCTGCTGCAGCTCCAACTGCTGGATTGCATTTTACTCCTGAACTATTAAATACTATTGAAGAAAAAGGAATAAAAGTTGCATATGTAACTTTACATGTAGGATTAGGAACTTTTAGACCTGTTAAGGTAGACAATATATTAGAACACACAATGCATTCTGAATACTATTGGATTGATGAAAGTCAAGCTAACATTATTAATGAAACAAGAAAAAATGGTGGAAGAATTATCGCTGTAGGGACAACTAGTAGTCGTACACTTGAATCAGTTGCGGATGAGAATGGATATATTAATCCATCAAAGGGATGGACAGATATATTTATATATCCAGGATATAAATTTAAAGTTGTTGATGCACTTATTACGAATTTTCATTTGCCAGAATCTACATTAATCATGTTGGTATCTGCACTAGCAGGAAGAGAAAATGTATTAAATGCATATAATATTGCAGTAGAAGAAAAATATAGATTTTTTAGTTTTGGGGATGCAATGATAATTAAATAAAAATTATTTAATAGGTATAGAAAAAGGACAAATCTTGTGAAAGGGATTGTCTTTTTTTTGAAATTAATTTTATAGTATTGATATTTTTCTAAATCTTATTATTTAGAAGCATTAAGTATTTTATGAAAAAGTGATATTGTTACTTAAGTCAAAATATAGTACACAATATTAAAAGAGTAAATAATATGTCGAAAAAAGAAGAAAATACATTAAACTATATGTAACCATTACAATAATTCTCAAAATTCAAGAAAAAACTGTTTACACAAAAAACTATAAGTGATAATATAATAATTAATAAATTAAATACATACAACATAAATGAGTTTATATAAAAAAGTTGTTATGAATTTATTGTAACATATGTATATTATAATAAGTTGAATAACTAAATATAAAATTATAGTATGTACATAATAAGTAATAAATTATTAATAATAAAATAATATATCTGTATTAGCTAAAATATAAGAATGCCAATATGGGTTATTGCGTTTGGTAAACGCTTAATATTATAAATAAGGGGATGCAAATTATGAGTGAAAGTTATGTAGTAGAAGTAAAAAATTTAAACAAAACATACGGAAAGAATAAGGTGTTGAATGATGTTTCATTTAATGTAAAGCCTAATGAAATAGTCGGTTTTATAGGACCTAATGGAGCAGGAAAATCCACAACTATGAAATGTATATGTAATCTTATATTTCCTGATAGTGGAGAGGTAATTATTAATGGATATGATTTATTCAAGGATAGAGAAAAGGCATTACAATCTCAAGGAGCTTTAATAGAAGGTCCTGGGCTTTATCCAGATATGACAGGCAAAGAAAATATAGAACTAATAGCGAAGCTTAAAAATATATCAAAAGATAGAGTGAAAGAAATATGTGAATTCACAGAGCTTAGAGAAGCACTAAAAAGAAAAGTATCAGGGTATTCTATGGGGATGAAGCAAAGGTTAGGACTTGGAATTGCCATATTAAGTAAGCCAAAGTTTCTAATACTGGATGAACCAAATAGTGGGCTTGATCCAACAGGAACCATACATTTAAGAAATACTCTACAAAAGCTAAAAGAAGAAAATATATCAATTCTTTTTTCATCTCATCAACTAGGAGAAGTGGAAAAACTCGCAGATAGGATTGTATGTATAAGCAAAGGAAAAATCATTGAGACTCCAAAGGAAATGACTAATAAATATATATACATAGTACAAGTAGATAATAGTGAAAAAGCATATGAAGTTTTAGGGGACAAGCTTCAAAAAGATAAACTTGAAAAAATATCTAGTGATGCAATAAAATTTGAATTAGAAAATCAAGACTATTTAACGGAGATACTAAAGAGGTTAATAGATAGTGGTGTAACTATACTAGATATATATAAAGACAGTATAGACGTGGAATCTATTTATAGAGAGGTTTATGGAGAATAGGGATTAGGATTTGTATATTTGAGGGGGATAATATGTTCTACATCTTAAAAATAGAAATGAAAAGAAAACTAAAAAGTCCAGTTGTCTGGATTTTAGTTGCTATAATGATTATTCTACTATATGTAAATATAGATAGAAGTATTGAATCAAATGAGATTAGTAAAATGCTTAATTATGACTCACGGTGGAAAAGGGTGGACCAGAAAACAGTATGTACTGAACAGTATAAGGAATATAAGTTTGGAAAGAATTATGAAGATTATGTTAAGAAGTATAAGGCAAAAAATAATAAAACAAGGTCGTTTTATAATAATGAGTTACATAATTATGAGGTTAGTGTAGAAGCATACTTAGATGGTAATTTTATGAAAATGATTAAAGTAAGTGCTTTTAATTCATTATTACGTGCAAATTTATTGGCAAACTCTGAAAAAAATAAATATAGTTCTTTTTCAAAGTATTTATGTAAAGTAGCTAATAAAGAACTGTGGGATAAGGTTAGCGATGGAGTAAAATATGAAGATATAGATTTTAAAAATAATGGAAATGTAGATGCTCCACAATGGTATCTATATTATACTATTAGTAGTATTTTTTATGCTAACCATTCGTATTATTTATATAATAATAACTTACTACAAATGAAATATCATGAAATTAATAATCTCAAAATACTAAATGATTGGATAAACAGTATTGTCCCAATAATTATTATAATTATTAGTATATTACTAAACTATAATCTAATTAACAAAGATGTAAAAGAAGGAAGTGCTAAACTTCTTATTACGCAATCTATACCAAGGTGGAAGTACTACATAGGAAAATTCTTTGCAGGAACAATTGTTGTTATAATTACCGTGATAATACCTTTGTTTATTTCAAATAAATATATTAAAAGTCAAATAAAAACACAACCTATGAACTATCCTATAGTTTATGATAAGCAAGGAATTAAAACTTTCAAGCCATCTTTTAATTATATAGAAAAAAACTTTGAAAAATATGAAAAACCTGTTGAAGTGGATTTTTATAAAATGCCATATTCAAAAAAAAGCCATAATGATAGGATACCACATCCTTTATATCAACGAAATATAAACTTAATTGGTTTTAATAAATTCTTACTACTAACCTTTTTATATAGTGTTTTATTCATTACGTTTATGGTGGCATTTGTACAGCTCTGTTCAGCTGTTTTTAATAATGTTTATTTAAGTCTATTAACATCATCAGCTATATACGGACTTTTTTATTTCTTATTTAGACCATTTTTACATGAAAAACACTATAACTTATGTCCATTTACTATGAATAATGGAGCGAGAATAGTTGCAGGGACACATAATGTAACGATGTTAACTGCATTATTAGTATTAGGGCTTTCAACAATAATCTTATTATTGGTTGGAGTTAAGTATTTTAAGAAAAAAGGAATATAGGGATTATAGAGGAGGAGTTTAAATGAGAAAGATCTCTGTAGGATTAATATTAACAATACTATTATTATCAGCATGTAGTAATAAAGTGGGTCAAATTGAAGATGGATATACAAACTTTGGCGATCTTAAATTCCCACAATTTCAACGCCCTAAAGAAGGAGAAGAAATTGCAGTAATAACTACAAGTAAAGGAGTTATAAAAGCAAAGCTCTTAGAAGAAGCAGCACCTATTGCGATAAAACAGTTTAAAGAGTGGGTTAAGGAAGGTAGGTACACAAATTGTCCTTTCGCAAGATTAAGAAAAGATCGTACTATTATGATAGAAATGGAAGGTTTCAATAATAACTGGAATAAGGAAGAAAGAGTTAAATATAATAACAATATTAGGGAAGATATGAACTTTGGAGATGATTATGTTATAGAAACTAATGAGGATTATATGTTTTTCTCAGGAGCAATTGGGTTTGCGCACTCAACTAAAAAGGATGAGAAAGAAATACCAATTGGTCCGTTATTTATTGTTACTAATGAGGGAGAATCTGAAGAAATATTAGAATTGATGGAAAACTTACCTGAAGAATATGGATTTACAAAAGAGTTTATTACTGCTTATAGAGATATAGGTGGAGTATTAGAATACAATGGACATTATATAGTATTTGCACAAATATTTTATGGAATGGATATTGTATATGAAATAAGCAACATGACTGTAGATGGTAATAAGTATCCTGTTGAAGACCCTGTTGTAATAGAAAAAATTGAGATTGTTAAATATGAGGAGAAATAAATTGAAAGGGGATATAGAGAATGGGAAAACTAATAAAACATGAAATGACAAAGATAATAAAATCAAAGAAAAATAAAATTCTTATACTTATTTTCATACTTTTAATAGTAGTAAGTAACATATTTTATAATATAAAATACAATAAATATATTGATGAAATAGAGGAAAATGGTAAAATATCATACAATTCAGCACAAATTAGAGGTAATAAAATAATTGGTGATATACACCGTTTAACAAAAATAGAAGATGAATTAGATGAAATGTTATTAATAAAAGAATATGGAAGTTTAGAAGAAGCACAAAAACAAATACCTATTCAAGAAAAAAAGAAAGAAAGAAATGATACCGAATCAAGCTTAGTAAATATTATATTAAAAAAAGAAAAATCCCTTGAAAAAAGACAAAAGAAAGCAAGAAAAGATAAGCAAATACAAGATGAACAAAAAATGATAGATCAACTGTTAAAATATAAGGTTGATAGGCTTGATAATATTATAGAAGCAGAAAAAGAAGGGGTTCTACCAAAAACAGCATTAAGACTTAGAAACGTTACAATAAATGATATACGAAGAAAGAATACATATTATAAATACCTATTAAAAAACAACTTAAAATATAGCCTAAACCCCTACACTAACTCAGGTGTATTTGGGATAATAGGATTATTTGAAAATACTATTATACTATTAATATTCTTAATTTTTACATTTATAACAATGGATTTATTCTTATCAGAAATAGAGGGTGGAAGCTATAAATTAGCATATACACAACCATATGAAAGAAGCAAAATTTTCTTTTCAAAAGTTATGGCTATGCTAATATTTACTATTGTAGTTATATTAGCAGCGCTTAGTCTTAATTTTATTGCAAATTCAATAATTAGTGAGATAGGGAATTTTAGTGAACCTGTAGCAGTGAGTGAAAATATTAAGAATATATCACTTAACAATAAAGAGGTAAATTATATAATTATATCAATAGGAGCAAAAATATTGTTAAGTATATTATTATTTTTAACTATAATAATGTTTAACATCTCATTAATATCAACTATATCAGTATTTACAGATTCTACAACAAAAACAATGGGAATAGTAATATCAGCAATTATGCTATGTTTACTAATTAGAAGATTTGTTTCGCCGGGAAGTATAATACATGGTATATTACCATATTCTTATATATTCAACCAAGACATTTTAATTGGAAGATATAATACAAGTTATATACTAGGAGTATTAATAAATTTAGGATTATCGGCAGTGCTTTTATTAATAGGTAGTAAGAAAATTGCAAAAAAAGACTTTTTAGGTGCAAGAGACTAGGGAGAGCATAGTTGGAGGGGTGAACCTATTGTATAGTATTTTAAAAATAGAATTGAAAAGAAAACTAAAAAATCCAGTTGTCTGGATTTTAGTTGCAATAATGATTATTCTACTATATGTAAATATAGATAGGAGTATTGAATCTAATGAGATTAGTAAAATACTTGACTATGATCCACATCTTATAAAGGTAGATGAGAAAACATATTATACTAGGAAATGGAAAGAAAAATGGAATGAAAAAAATTATGAAGATTATGTTAGTAAGTATGATAAAGATAATATGAGCCGGTCTTATTATAATGCGCTGATGCATAATTATGATGTTAATATAAAGAATTTCCAAGAGGGAAATTATATTAAAATAAATAAAACACAAGCTTTTAGTTCATTATTATATGCAAATCATGAAGCAAATTCTGAGAGAAATAAATATACTTCTTTTTCAAAGTATTTATGTGATATTGCTAATAAAGAACTGTGGGATAAGGTTAGTGATGGAGTAAAATATGAAAATATAGATTTTAAAAACATGGGATATATGTTTGTTTCACCACGTAGTTATTTATATGACACTATTAAGCATATTTTTAGTGCTAGACGTTCGTATTATTTATATAGTAATAACTTATTAATTAAATTCGAAGAATTTAATAATCTCTATGTACTAAATGATTGGATTAATAGTATTGTCCCAATAATTATTATAATAATTAGTATATTATTAAACTATAATCTAATTAACAAAGATGTAAAAGAAGGAAGTACCAAACTTCTTATTACGCAATCTATACCAAGAAGGAAGTACTACATAGGAAAATTTTTTGAGGGAACTATCATTGTTATAATTACTGTAATGATACCTTTACTTATTTCAAATATATATATTAAAACTCAATTGAAAACACAGCCTATGAAACATCCTATAGTTTATGACAAGCAAGGAATTAAAACGTTCAAGCCTTCATTTAATTATATAGAAAAAAACTTTGAAAAATATGAAAAACCTGTTGAAGTAGATTTTTATAAAATGCCATATTCAGTAAAAAGTAATGATATAGTTCCGTCTCCATTATATCAAAGAAACATCAACTTAATTGGTTTTGATAAATTCCTACTACTAACTTTTTTATATAGCATTTTATTTATTATGTTTATGGTCGCATTTGTACAGCTCTGTTCAGCTATTTTAAATAATGTTTATTTAAGTCTATTAGCATCAACAGCTATATATTCACTTTTTTATTTTTTATTTAAGCCATTTTTATATGGAAAACACTATAACTTATGTCCATTTACTATGAATAATGGTGCAAGAATAGTTGCAGGAACCCATAATGTAACAATGTTAACTGCATTATTAGTATTAGGGCTTTCAACAATAGTTTTATTATTGGTTGGGGTTAAGTATTTTAAGAAGAAAGGAATATAGGGCGAGGGACTACCTATTAACAGGGCAAGAGATTAAGGGTAATAAAGTTGAAGGGGTGAATATAATGTATCAAATCTTTAAACTAGAAATAAAAAGAAAACTAAAAAGTCCAGTAGTGTGGATTTTAATTGTAATAATGATGCTTTTATTATATGTAAATATAGATACAAGCATTGAAACTAATGAGATTGATAGAATACTTAATTATGATCCAAATATTGTAGATTCTCAGATAGAATATACTAATGAATATAAATTATGGCGTTTTGGAAAGAGTTATGAAGATTATGTTGAAAATAAAAAAAATCTAAGCAGTTCCCTTTACAAGCTTCAACTACATAATTATGAGGTTAGAAAGAAAGCATATCTAGACGTTGACTTTATAAAAATGAATAAAGTTTGTGCTTTTGATTATCTACTGTACGCAAATTATTACACTTATTCAGAAAGAAATGATTATGGTTCGTTTTGTAAATATTTATGTAACATTGCTAATAAAGAACTATGGGACAAGGTAAGCGATGGAGTAAAGTATGAAGATATAGATTTTAAAAATAAGGGGCATATGATTTTTTCTACAAAACGTTATTTATATCATACTATTAGTTGTATTTTTAATGCTAAACGTCATTACTATTTATATAATAACAACTTAATAGGAATAGAACAAAATGAATTTAATAATCTCAATATAGTAAATGACTGGATAAACAGTATTGTTCCAATAATTATTATAATTATTAGTATATTATTAAACTATAATCTAATTAATAAAGATGTAAAAGAAGGAAGTACTAAACTACTTATTACACAAGCTATACCGAGAAGGAAGTATTACATAGGCAAATTTTTTGCATCAACAATTATCGTTATTATTACTATAATGATACCTTTATTTATCTCAAATATATATATTAAAACTCAAATAAAAATACAACCTATGAAATATCCTATAGTTTATGATAAGCAAGGAATTAAAACTTTCAAACCTTCCTTTAATTATCTAGAAAAAAACTTTGAAAAATATAAAAAATGTTGATATTGATTTCTATAAAATACCATATTCAAAAATAAGTAATGATAGTAGTCAAAGTTTTCTATATCAAAGAAATATCAATTTAATTGGTTTTAATATATATCTAGTACTATCCTTTTTATATAGCATTTTATTTATTATGTTTATGGTAGCATTTGTACAGCTTTGTTCAGCTATTTTAAATAATGTTTATTTAAGTTTACTAGCATCAACAGCTATATACTCCCTTTTTTATTTCATATTTAAACCATTTTTATATGGAAAACACTATAACTTATGTCCATTTACTATGAATAATGGAGCAAGAATAGTTGCCGGAACTCATAATGTAACAATGTTAACTGCATTATTAGTATTAGGATTTTCAACAATTATCTTATTGCTGGTTGGGGTTAAGTATTTTAAGAAAAAAGGGATATAGAAATAAAAATGACTGAATAAAATAGACTTTTAATTGTAATGGATTAAGGGGAGTTTAGTTAAGGAGTGAACTTTATGTATCAGATCTTTAAACTAGAAATAAAAAGAAAACTAAAAAGTCCAGTTGTCTGGATTTTAGTTGCCATAATGATGCTTTTATTATATGTAAATATAGATATGAGTATTGAATCAAATGAGATGAAAAAAATACTGGATAAAAAATCTAATCAATATATTATTTATAGAGAAATTGATAAAAAAACACTTTTAACTAAAGAATATAAGGAAAAAGCGTATGGGAAAAATTATGAAGAGTATGTTGATATGCATGATAAAAGTTATAAAACCAGATCTTTATATAATGCTATAGTACATAATTATGATGTAAGTATAAAGGATTTTCAAGATGAAAACTATGTGAAAATTAATAAAACAGAAGCTTTTGATTCATTATTAGATGCAAATTATGAAGCAAATTCTGAGAGAAATAAATATAGTTCTTTTTCAAAGTATTTATGTGATATTACCAATAAAGAATTGTGGGATAGGATTAGTGATGGAGTTAAATATGAAGATATAGATTTTAAAAATGAGGGATCTGAGTTTGCCTCTCCACGAGGTTATTTATATAGTACCATTAGTAATATTTTTAAAGCAAAACGTTATTATTATTTATATAATAACGACTTAATAGGAATGAAATTAGATGAATTCAATAATCTCAATATACTAAATGACTGGATAAATAGTATTGTCCCAATAATTATTATAATTATTAGTATATTATTAAACTATAATTTGATAAACAAAGATGTAAAAGAAGGAAGTACTAAACTTCTTATTACACAATCGATACCAAGGTGGAAGTACTACATAGGAAAATTCATTGCATCAACAATTGTCGTTATAATTACTGTAATAATACCTTTATTTATTTCAAATATATATATTAAAACCCAAATAAAAACACAACCAATCAATTATCCTATAGTTTATGACAAGCAAGGAATTAAAACTTTCGAACCTTCTTTTAATTATATAGAAAAAAACTTCGAAAAATATGAAAAACCTGTTGAAGTAGATTTTTATAAAATGCCATATTCAATAAAAAGTAATGATTTGATGCCACAGCCTTTATATCAAAGAAATATCAACTTAATTGGTTTTAACAAATTCCTAATACTAACCTTTTTATATAGTGTTTTATTCATTATGTTTATGGTGGCATTTGTACAGCTCTGTTCAGCAATTTTAAATAATGTTTATTTAAGTTTATTAGCATCAACAGCTATATATGGACTTTTCTATTTCTTATTTAAACCATTTTTATATGGAAAACACTATAACTTATGTCCATTTACTATGAATAATGGAGCAAGAATAGTTGCTGGAACTCATAATGTAACAATGTTAACTGCATTATTAGTATTAGGATTTTCAACAATTATCTTATTGCTGGTTGGGGTTAAGTATTTTAAGAAAAAAGGAATATAATGCTATTTATTTGTACTAAATACATTGTAGGTTGTTTTCTTATTATCATCAACTAAAATAATTTTTATTGAGTTTACCTTGTAATTATCATGGGCTAGATAAACAAACCGTTTATCATCAATACGACTTATCTTACCAGTTGACTTATTATATAGTTTATTATCAGGTTTTAAATATTCACAAGTAAATATATTAGTTTTTTTAGCTTCAAAATCTTTTGTACTAATCTCTGTTATTACTTTATCTGATATATTAAAGCTATAAAATTTTTCATCAAAAGGTTCGAAATCATAATTATTAAAAGTAACGATTATTTCATTAGCGTTTTTTGTAACATACGTCCAAGGTCTAATATCTTTTGATTTTTCATCTGAAAAATACTGGTCTTGAAATGAGATTATATCTAAGGACAAAGTCATTTTTTGCTCAATTAAATCATAAAGAAAGATATTTCCTCCGTTTTCAAAAATTACTTTGTTTTTATTAGCAAATCGTATTCTTGGTAATTCAGAACCTATTATTTGATTTTCTATATAATCTCTATTTACTTGATTTATAGTTAGTTTACTTTGTTGGATATTTATTATCCAAACAATTAATACCGTTAATATTAGAATAAGTAATAACCAAACTCTTTTATATTTTTTCATTTCTGTAGTTTCTCCTTATTTAAATTATTAATAAATCATCAATAGTATGCTCTCATAACCATATTTTTTATATATTATAACAAATATATTCCTATTTGTTTGTCGAAATATGCAAGCCATATTAAATAGATAATTTATTAATAAACTGTTAATTATTATAAATAATTAAATAATAATATAGACTAATAATGCTAAATATGTTAAGTTAGTAACATAGTAGTATATTAAACAAGATAATTGTATCTATATTAAAAATTAGATTTGAATAAGCTATTTGATTAGAGGGTTATATAAATAGGAGATGATAATAATGAAATGTTCGATTTGTCATAAAAATACAGCCGTCGTTTTTGTTTCTAAAATAGTTGATGGCAAGCAAGAAAGATTAGGTTTATGTCTTCCATGTGCACAAAAAAATGGTGTTGCACCTATGGAGCAACTTATTGGTCAAACTGGAATGACTCCAGAAGAATTTGAAAATGTTAATCAACAAATGATGACAATGTTTGAAAATGTTGATATGGATGAAATAACTTCTTCAATAAATGATATAGACACTTCAGATGGTAAAAATCCATTTATGAATTTATTAAACAGTGCTTTTTCAGGATTAAAGAATAATAAATCATCAGAATATCAACCAGAGGATAAACCACAAGAACAAGAACCTATTTCTAATGGAAATTCAAAATCTGGTGTAAGAACTAAGAAAAAAACTGTTAAGAAAAACAAACGAAAATATTTAGATACTTATGGTATTAACTTAACAGATAATGCTATGAATGGTAAAGTAGATAGAATTATAGGCAGACATAGAGAAATAGATAGAGTTATTCAAATACTAAATCGACGTTCCAAAAACAATCCTATTTTAATAGGAGAACCAGGAGTAGGTAAAACAGCAATTGCTGAAGGGCTTGCAGTTAGAATTGTAGAAAACCAAATACCTGCTAAATTAATTGGAACAGAAATATATCTATTAGATTTAACTGCTGTAGTAGCAGGTACACAATTTAGAGGGCAATTTGAATCAAGAATGAAAGCAATAATAAATGAGGCAAAAGAATGTGGTAATGTAATTCTTGTTATTGACGAAGTTCATAATATTGTTGGTGCAGGTGAAGCAGAAGGCGGTTCAATGAATGCTGCCAACATATTAAAACCAGCACTTGCTAGAGGAGAAATTCAAGTAATAGGAGCTACAACACTTGATGAATATAGAAAACATATAGAAAAAGATTCTGCCCTTGAAAGAAGATTTCAGCCAGTACTTGTTGATGAACCAAGTGTAGAAGATAGTATCGAAATTTTAAAAGGTATTAAGAACTATTATGAGGACTTTCATAAAGTTAAAATATCAGATGATATTATAGAATATGCAGTTAATTTATCAGAACGCTATATTAATGATAGATTTTTACCTGATAAAGCAATTGATGTTATTGATGAAGCTGGTTCACGTGCTAATTTACTAAACTTAGGATTAGTTGAGTTGGAAGCGCTAAGAAGAGAACTTAGTATTGTAATTGATGAAAAAGAAACAGCAGCAGCAGAAGATGATTATGAAAAAGCTGCTCAATGTAAGGTTAAAGAATTCGATTTGCTTTCTAGAATTGAAAAGATTGAAAGACAATGTAATAACATGTCTATTAATAAAGAAGACATTGCTTATGTAATCGAAGCTTGGACTAAAATACCTGTACAAAGCATTTCTGAATCCGAAGCAAAAAAACTTCTTAATTTAGAAGAAAAATTACATGAAAGAGTTATTGGCCAAGATAATGCTGTCACTAGACTGTCAAAGACTATAAGAAGAAATCGTTCTGGTTTTAGAAAAAGAAAGAAACCTTCATCATTTATTTTTGTAGGACCTACAGGAGTAGGTAAAACAGAATTAACGAAGGCTTTAGCATATGAGCTATATGGTAGTGAAGAAGCTATGATTCGTTTTGATATGTCTGAGTTCATGGAAAAACATACTGTTTCAAAATTAATTGGAGCACCTCCAGGATATGTAGGATATGATCAAGCAGGACAATTAACAGAAAAGGTTCGTCGTAAACCATATTCTGTAATATTATTAGATGAGATTGAAAAAGCACATTTTGATGTATTTAATATATTGCTTCAAATATTAGAAGATGGAAGATTAACTGATAGTCAGGGACGTGTAGTAAGTTTTGAAAACACAGTTATAATTATGACTTCTAATGCAGGTACAGCACAAAAATCAAATGGTATAGGATTTGGTAAAAATAATATTGAGTCACTTGAGAGAAAATGTAAAGAGGCTTTAGAACAAGTATTTAGACCAGAATTCCTTAATAGAATTGATGAAACAGTTGTATTTACTGAATTAAGTAAAGATGAATTAAGAAAAATAATTGATCTTATGTTAAATGAAGTAATTGTGGAAGCAAAACTTAAGAATATTACTATTAAAGTAAAAGATGAAATCAAAGAATTTATTTTAGAAAAAGGATATGATACTAAATATGGAGCAAGACCGCTAAGAAGAACTATACAAAGATATATTGAGGATGAAATCGCAGAAAGTTATATAAGAGGTAACTTAAAGGATGGGGATACAGCTATTCTTGATGTAGAAAACGATAATATTACAATAAAAGTAAAACAAAAAGATATAGAAACAATTGAATATAATGAGTAATATACTACTTTAGTCTAGGTAATTGCATTATATAATTAACTCAATGTAGCCTAGCAATCTGTTTAATAGATTAATAAATAAAGAAACTAATCAATGAATGGTTAGTTTCTTTTTTTGCATATTGACAAGTATAAAAAAAAATGATAATCTAATGATAGATTTTAAATCCTAGTATAGCACTAGGAATTGAATGAGGTGTTTTTATGAAGTTATCAACAAAGGGTAGATATGGACTAAGAGCTATGATTGACTTAGTTCAAAATAGTCAAAAAGATAATATCTCATTAAAGAGTATATCTGAGCGACAAGGTATTTCAATGAATTATTTGGAACAAATTATTGCGATTCTTAAAAAATCAGGTTATGTAAAAAGTACCAGAGGTGCTAAAGGTGGATATTCACTTGCAAAAGAACCAAAAGATATTTCTGTAGGTGATATATTAAGGGCTCTTGAAGGAGACTTAAACCCTGTAGATTGTACATTAGTTAATGATGGCAAACAATGTGATGATGTTGATTGTTGTATTACAAAAATAGTCTGGAAAAAGATAAGTGATAGTATTAATGATGTAGTTAATAATATAACATTGCAAGATTTAGTGGATGATCATAATAATTCTACTTCTACTTCTAATTCAGTAACAGTAACTAGGGAAAAATGCTAATATTATGATTTTAAAAGTTTTTAATAGTATTCAAGAAATTTAAGTTATCAGCTAAACAACTTAAACTTAGTACATAAACTTCTAAGTGCTAAGTTTGAGTAAATAATATAAAAGGTGAACTAAGAAGAGGAGAAAGGGAAATGGGAAAAAATATTTATTTTGATAATGCAGCTACAACATTTACTCATCCAGAAGTAGTTGAAGCTATGATGCCATATTTTACACAAAATTATGGTAATCCATCAAGTATATATGAAATTGGTCAATATAACAAAAATGCAATTGATAAAGCTAGAGAACAAGTAGCAAACTTACTTAATGCAGAATCAGCTGAGATATTCTTTACAAGTGGAGCAACAGAATCTGATAACTGGGCAATTAAAGGGATTGCAGAAAGTTATAAAAATAAAGGTAATCATATTATCACGACAACAATAGAGCATCATGCTGTTTTGCATACTTGTCAGTATCTAGAAAAAAACGGATATGAAGTTACTTATTTGCCAGTAGATGAAGATGGATTAATAAAAATAGAGGATTTGAAGAACGCTATAAAAGATACAACAATATTAATTACTATTATGTTCGCTAATAATGAAATTGGAACTATACAACCAATAAAAGAAATTGGTGAAATTGCAAGGGAAAAAGGAATTATTTTTCATACTGATGCGGTTCAAGCAATTGGACAAGTTCCAGTTGATGTAAAAGATATGAATATAGATATGTTATCTCTTACTGGTCATAAATTAAATGGACCAAAAGGAATAGGAGCATTATATGTAAAAAAAGGTGTTAGACTAAGAGCTTTTATACATGGTGGAGCACAAGAAAGAAGACGTCGTGGAGGAACAGAAAACGTACCTAATATAGTTGGACTAGGCAAGGCTATGGAAATGGCTGGACAAAATATGGAAGAAAAAAACAATAAAATGTTGTTATTAAGAAATAAATTAATGCAAGGGATTAAAGAAAAAGTTCCATACTGCAAGTTAAATGGACATCCAGAAAAAAGATTGCCTAATAATGTAAATTATAGTTTTCAATTTATTGAAGGTGAGTCACTATTAATTATGTTAGACATGAAAGGTATTTGTGCATCTAGTGGTTCCGCATGTACTTCTGGTTCTCTTGATCCATCTCATGTATTACTAGGCATTGGTTTGCCTCATGAAATTGCACATGGTTCACTTAGAATTAGTCTAGGAATAAATAGTACAGAAGAAGATGTTGATTACTTACTAGAAGTACTTCCAGAAATAGTTCAACGTCTTAGGGATATGTCTCCTTTATACGAAGATTTTCTAAAAAACAATTAAGAGTATTTAATATAATCTAGTAATTAAAAAAATAATATAAAATAATAATAGAGGTGTTGGTTATGTATACTAAAAAGGTAATGGATCATTTTATGAATCCTAGAAATATGGGAGAACTTGAAAACGCTGATGGTGTTGGAACAGTTGGTAATGCAAAATGTGGCGACATTATGCGTATTTATTTGAAAGTTGAAGATGAAATAATACAAGATGTAACATTTAAAACATTTGGTTGTGGTGCAGCAGTTGCTACTAGTAGTATTGCTACAGAATTAGTAAAAGGTAAAACAATACAAGAAGCATTAAAAATTACAAATGATGCTGTAGTAGAAGCTCTTGATGGTCTTCCAAAGGCTAAAATACATTGTTCATTATTAGCTGAAGAAGCTTTACACGCAGCTTTATGGGATTATTCTAAGAAACATGGTATTGAAATTGAAGGATTAGTAGAACCTAAATCAGATATTGGTGAACATGAGCATGATGAAGAAGATGAAATTTAATTAACTCAAACTTCGCACTTCATAGTTTTTTGTGAACTTAAAGTCAAAGTGCGAAGTTAAAGTAATTATAATATTTGACATAATAATTAATACAAAATTAGTTAGAACAGGTGATTAAATGGACAGACAAAAAGTAGTAGTTGGTATGTCAGGCGGAGTTGATAGTTCTGTTGCTGCTTATTTACTAAAAGAACAAGGCTATGAAGTAATTGGTGTTACAATGCAAATTTGGCAAGACGAAGAAGTAGATATTCAACAAGAACAAGGTGGATGTTGTGGACTTAGTGCAGTTGATGATGCTAGAAGAGTTGCGGATGCTCTAGAAATACCATATTATGTGATGAATTTTAAAGGTGAGTTTAAAGAAAATGTTATTGACTATTTTGTTAGTGAATATCAAAAAGGAAATACACCAAATCCATGTATAGCATGTAATCGTTATGTTAAGTGGGAATCTTTATTAACTAGAAGTCTTTCCATTGGAGCAAAGTATATTGCTACGGGACATTATGCTAGGGTAATTCAATTACCTAATGGAAGATATACTCTAAAAAAAGCTGTTGGCATACGAAAAGATCAAACATATGCGTTATATAATTTAACTCAACATCAATTAAAACATACACTTATGCCAGTTGGTGAATATGCAAAAGATGATGTAAGGAAAATTGCAGAAAAGATTAATGCTAGAATTGCTAATAAACCAGATAGCCAAGAAATTTGTTTTGTACCCGATGATGATTATTCTTCATTTATAGAGGAATATACAAATAAAAAAATACCAACAGGAAATTTTGTTGATCTTAATGGAAAAATAATAGGACGTCATAAAGGAATTATTAATTACACTGTTGGGCAAAGAAAAGGACTTGGATTATCATTAGGAAAACCAGCTTTTGTAGTAGAGATTAGACCAGAAACAAATGAGGTTGTAATTGGCGATAATAAAGATGTGTTTAGTGATAAGTTATATGCAAATAATTTGAATTTTATGGCGTTTGAGAAATTAGAAGGAGAACTTGAACTAGAGGCAAAAATACGTTATAGTCATAAACCAGCTTTATGTACTATAAAAATGATAGATTCAGATACTCTAGAATGTGTATTTAAAGAACCCCAAAGAGCAATTACACCTGGTCAAGCAGTTGTTTTTTATGACGGTGATATACTTGTTGGTGGTGGAAATATAATAAGAAAATAATTATATAGCAACATTTAGATTAAAGAGATGGCATTCTTTCGTAAATGCCATCTCTTTAATATTTTTTAAGGCTATCACCAATAGCCTTATACTAGTCTAGTAGACAGAGCTTTTACTAATTGATTTATTTGATATCTATTTAATAGAATAAGTTGAGCAGCCTTTCCTTTTAAAAAACTAATATTTCTACTAGAAGAATCATCCATTTCTGAGGATACACCATTTAATGAAATTTCAAATCTATATTCTTTTACATCATCTGTACTATTTAATATATAACTATCTCCTTCCATTTGAGAATCCATAAATGCTGTTAATAATGGTATTTTATTGAGAGGGTTCATCCAACCTAATATCCCCCATTTTTTAACTTTATTACAATCATAACTTCGTTCATATTCACCTGTACCTAATGACAAAATATTGAATTTTTTAGTAGAAGGGAATATTTTTTTTGCATAAGTATATGCACATAAAGAAGGATTGTTGCAAGAAACACCTCCATCAATAAAACAATATGTATGTCCATCTGAAAGAGATTTCGTATTAACTGGAGGAAAATATGTTGGAGCAGCTGAAGATGATAAACCAACATCTTTTAGGAAAAAATTAGGATAATAATTATTATTCATATGTTGCTTAAATAAATATGGTCTCATAGATATCATATCATAGGAAGGAATAATTAAGTTGGTTAAAGAATCTCTTAATGTAAGGTCTTTAAAATTTTGTCTTAATAGTTTTTTTAGTGGTCTACCGCTATATTTTGGTCTAACCAAGTGTTTGACATTCTGAAGAGTTTCGCATTTAGCTTGAGGGAAAATATCTTTTGTTTTATTCTCATATAAATCTATTAATAAAGCAAGCCTGTCTTCGTCTGAATATTCTTTTGGGGGTTTTACTAGCATTAATGATATTAATGAACCTGTAGAAGTTCCTGAAACTATATCAAATAGATTATAAAATGGAGTAGTATTGCCTATATTATCTAATTCTTTTCTAAGATGATTTAGGAAAATACATGGTATAATACCTCTTACACCCCCACCATCAATTGAGAGGATATTAACAATATCTTTACCTTTTTTTGTCATGATAACACCTAACTAGGTTTCTTATATAAATTATATAAAAAACCTAGTTCTTTTATAACTAATGTAATGATTTACTTGTGAATTCCTTTTATCTTATTGGAAGAAACATAGGTTCTCTGTTTTTGAAAACAGTAAAATATTTAAATCCACAATTACTTAAAACTTCATAAGCTGTATCAAAAGCGTAACCTAGATGTTCGGGATAATGAGCATCAGATCCGATAGTTATTATTTCTCCTCCGAGTTCTCTATATCTTTTAATAATATCTATATTTGGATGAGGTTCATTAAATTTTTGTCTATATCCTGAAGTATTAAGCTCAATTCCATGACCAGTATCAATGATTTTCTTTAATATAGCATCAATAATATCACTGTAATCATTATAATACATTTTTTTATCTTTATAATGACCGTATCGAATTATATAATCTATGTGTCCGTAGACATTATAATTATCAAAATGATTAACGTTATATAAAATTGTTTCGAGATATCTAGAATAAGCTTCTTCTTTAGATTTGCCTTGATAATATTCCCCCCAATATGGGTCAAGGCCATCTACAACATGTGATGAAGCTATTATAAAATCGAAAGAATACTTGCTTATAGTGTCCAATATAGTGTTATAAATATGAGGTTGTAAACCTATTTCTATTCCAAATAATAATTCAATACTATTAGAGTATTTTTCTTTTAACTCCATAAACTTATTATAATAAGAAGGAAAATCAAGATCAAATGTTAAATCAGAAGTTTTTGGGTAATCATAATCATAGTGGTCAGTAAAACATAACATTTTAAAATTGTGCTTTATTGCATGTTTAATCATTGTTTCCATAGAATAATCACAATCACCTGAAAAAGATGTATGGTTATGAAAATCGTATGTATTCAACTTAATCACCATTCTTTCGTTTAATATATTTAAATTTTAATAACAGAGACATTAATTTAGTATATTTTTAAGTTACTAATATAAACATATAATATAGGCTACTTATAAATAATACAATAGTATCATATTTAACAACTTGTAAAAATGCTATCGTAACTTTTGTATAAATCTTTATTAGAATATTATACTAAATAACAATAAAAACAACAAGCAATGTGATGAGTATATTATAATCGCAAAAGAAAAAACAGCAAAATAACCAAAAAAAATGCAAAAAAAAATATTTATTGATAAAAAATTTTCCTTGTTTTTATTTAAATGAGTATGATAATATTAATGTAATGTTAATATTAAATTAACATTTTATTTACAATTAAAATCAATTCTTTTTCAATCAAGCTGGAATTTCATATTCTAGGTATACTTAATCAAATGGTTCAGTTAAGAAGACAAATTTAATAATTACAATAGGAGGAAGTACCTAATGAACGAGCTTACTAAGGAATACTTGTTTACTTTTTTTGCGTTTATTGGTGGTTTTGGGATGTTCTTATATGGTATGAACATCATGGCAGAAGGATTACAAAAATCTGCAGGAAATAAAATGAAAAATCTACTTAGTGTTTTAACTAATAATAGATTTTTGGCAGTTTCGGTTGGTGCATTAGTAACAGCTATTATTCAAAGTAGTTCAGCATGTACTGTAATGGTTGTTGGTTTTGTAAATGCAGGTTTATTTAATTTATCTCAAGCTGTTGGTGTTATTATGGGAGCTAATATTGGTACAACTATTACGTCATGGATTGTATCGAGTCAGGAATGGTTAGTGTTTTTTAAACCATCAAAGATGGCACCTTTGGCAATTGGAGCTGGAGCACTACTATTATTTTTTTCAAAGAGTCAACGTAAAAAACAAATTGGTGAGATTATAATTGGATTTGGACTTTTATTTATTGGTCTTGATTATATGAAACATGCAATTGATCCTTTTAAAGATTCTCCAGCATTTACTGAAGCATTTAGAATATTTGGAAGAAATCCTATTTTAGGAATATTGACAGGAGCAGTTGTAACTGCAATTATTCAAAGTAGTTCAGCATCAGTTAGTATTTTACAAACTGTAGCAACTGTTACATTTGTTCCATGGAGTGCAGCTGTATATATTATTCTTGGACAAAATATAGGTACTTGTGTAACAGCTATGCTTTCTAGTATTGGAGCAAATAAAACAGCTAAAAGAGCTGCTTATATTCATTTGCTATTTAATGTAATTGGAACAGTTATCTTTGCAATATTATGTGTAATTTACTTTAAATGGGTAAATCCTAATTTTGGAAACAATGTTGCAGTTAGTATGGTAGGGATTAGTATATTCCATACAATATTTAATATTGCTAATACAGTTATCTTATTCCCGTTTGCAGATAAACTTGTAATACTTTCTAAAAAAATTGTTCGTGGAAAAGACAAGGTGGATGAGAATGAAGAACAAATTGCTCTTAGACATCTAGATGATAGAATATTAGAAACACCAAGTTTTGCAGTTGAGAATGCTATCAAAGAAGTTGTTCATATGGGAGATTTGGCTATTGCAAATGCTAAGCTTGCAACAAGAGCTATTATTGAAAAAGATATAAATAAAGTTGATAAAGTTTATAAG
Organism: Vallitalea sp.; assembly: GCA_025210235.1. Classification (GTDB taxonomy): domain Bacteria; phylum Bacillota; class Clostridia; order Lachnospirales; family Vallitaleaceae; genus Vallitalea. The sequence continues at coordinate 22,995 of JAOASG010000052.1, read as the reverse complement.
GTAGAAAAAAATATAAATAAATTAGAAAGACTTATAACAGAGTATTTGATTAAGATAAGTAACTCTTCTCTTAATGAAAGTCAACATAAAATAATAACAAACTTATTTCATACTGTAAATGACCTTGAACGTGTTGGGGATCATGCAGAAAATATTGCAGAATTAGCAGAATACTTTATTAATAACGATTTAAAATTTTCAGAAAGTGCTTATAACGAAATAGAAAGTATTTCTAAACTTGCTAATGAAACAATAGAACTAGCTGTTAAATCTAGACAGAACGATGATGTTGATCTTGTTAGAAAAGTGGAACAAAATGAAGATTTGGTTGATGAATTAGAAGATGAGTTAAGAGAAAAACATATAAGAAGATTAGCTCAGAATATATGCAATTCAACTACTGGTGTTGTATTCTTAGATCTAATAAGTAACTATGAAAGAATCTCAGATCATGCACTTAATGTTGCATACTATGTTAGAGATGAATTAATATAATATAAAATATGTATATTAGGTTTTGAAATAAAATGATTAGTAAAAGGTAATCTATAATTTTTATGTAGATTAAGCATATAAGCAATTTGAAATCATAATATTTTAAATTGCTTATTTTATATTATATAGATATTGCTTTAAAAAATGAAGATGTTTTTTATTGAACAGTATAACGTTAGGTGAATAATAGAAAGATAATAAAATTAAATGTGAAGTTATAAGGGTATTAATAACAAATTTAGGTAGTTGCTAAACTAAAGATTTTGATTTTTTACATACAATCATAAGTAGAAATTTAATATATTGTATTAGAGAATCAACTTAATGTAGTTTTGCAATTACTTATATAATATATTAAAAGAAAGGTTGATATTTAATATGAATAAGAATGATTACTACAATAATTTAATTAAAAAAAACAACACTAATTTATTATATATATTAATAGTAATGATAAATGCTGGAATTTTAGCAATAATTATGAGCGAAATTATGACTCAACCGACTGAAAGAGCATATTTGAAAAGTGGCATCACGATTCTAATAATGTTATTTATTATTTGCTTTTTATGTTTGCTTAGAAAATTCAAATTGAATGAAAATATAATAGAGTATATATTAATAATAATACTTACACTAATTGCTAATACATTACTATTTATATATAAAGGCTCATATAATCTGTGGGCAATAGTAATAATACCGGTTATTGGTAGTTGTATGTCCATGAAAAAAAGCATTATATATAGTACTTCTACAATATCTGCAGTAACATCATATTTATTATATAAATTATTCCATAGTGCACAAATAGGATCAGATGATTTTGTAGATAGGGTAGTAATTATAGTTTTTACTATTTTTATTAGTAATATGATTAATAGGCAGTATAGAAAAAGTATAAATGATAACATGAGTCAATTACAAGTTACTAGTAATAAAAATGATGAAAATAATGAATTAGCTAATAAAATTAAAATGATTGCTAGCCAATTAACAGAATTAACAATAAAAGACAAAAGTCAGATTATTAACAATACTACAAGTGAGATTAATAATGTCATGGTCTCTGTTGCTAGTTCTACTAATGCACAAGCCTTAGAAACTGAAAAAACTTCGTTAAAGGCAGAAGAATTAGGAACAATTATTGAAAGTATTATTTATAGTGTTAATATAATAACAGAATCTATAGATGCTGATAACCAATTAAATGTTCAAGGTATGGAAAGTATTAACGCTTTATTAGAAAAAACCGATAAATTAACTCAATCAACTAGTAAAGTAAATAACAAGATTATGGAAGTAGATAAGAGTTCGGATTTAATTGGAGAAATTGTTACAACTATTGGTTTTATTGCTGATCAAACTAATTTATTAGCTTTAAATGCTTCTATTGAAAGTGCAAGAGCAGGTGAAGCAGGTAGAGGATTTGCAGTTGTAGCCGATGAGATTAGAAAACTAGCAGAGCAGACATCACATTCAACGGATCAGATTAGAAATATAATTGATGAAATTCAGAAAAATTCTTCTATTGCGGTACAAGATATGAAAATAAACATGTCTAATGTTGAAGATCAAATAAAATCTGTAGAAAAAACAAAAGAGATATTTAATTCAATGTTTGAATCATCATCTAAATTATTTGATAATGTAAAACAAATTACAAGTCAGAATGACAAGATGATAGAAAATAAAAATGAAATTGTTAATTATATGAAACAAATCACAATCAGTGCTGAATCTAATTCTGCAGCTATACAACAGGCAAGTGCAGGAATAGAAGAAATTAATGTGTTTGTGAACGATTTTAAAAATGAATCAGATAAATTAGACCTTTTATCTGGAGATTTAGAAGACGTATTAAATAAGAATTAATTTTGTAATAACAAGTACAAAAAAATAATATAATTCCAAAGGCAAAAATGGTTTTGGAATTATATTACTAATTAATTAAATGAAAAAATAACTTGAAATTATAACAGGTTTTGATTATAATAGATATTGGGATGAATTGGTAGTTATGTTACTTTTTTTTATGCAAATAGGGACTGTAATTGTTCGGTGGGCCCTAAATGGTACCGAAAGGTGATTGTTATGGAGAATACCTTATTATTATTAAAAAAGATTATTCCTAAAGAAATTGAAATATTACAGCGAAGATATGAGATTTTAAAAGGTATTAATCTTCACCAACCTATAGGCAGAAGAAGTTTATCCCAAAGATTGTTAATATCAGAAAAAATTATTAGAAATGAAACTGAATATTTAAAAGAACAAGGGTTCATACTAGTATCAGGATTAGGCATGTATACTACTGATTTAGGAGTTTCATTGCTTGATGAGTTAAAGGATATAATGCATCATGTAAAAGGTCTTGATTATTTAGAAAAAGAGGTTAAAAAATATCTAGGATGTGGACAAGTAGTAGTAGTTCCTGGTGATTCCTCTCATATTAAAGAAATTAAAGAAAACATTGGAAAAGCTGCTTTAGAAGTTTTGTTAGAACATATTAATGATAATACAATTATTTCTCTTACAGGTGGTAGTACAATATTTAATGTAGTAAATTCGTTGAAAAAACCAAATACGTCATTTAACAATGTTTTGGTAGTTCCAGCAAGAGGAAGTTTAAGAAATAAGGTTGAATTTCAGGCTAATACAATTGTATCCAAACTCGCAAAGAAATTAAATGGAAATTATCAGTTACTACATATACCTGATAATCTTAGTAAAAAAGCATTAGATAGTGTAAGAAAAGAACCCGAAATTGAAGAAACAATATCAAATATATTAAGAGCTAATATCATCTTATTTGGTGTAGGTAACGCCTTTGAGATGGCTGGTAGAAGGAATTTATCTGATACTGTTATTGATTTTTTGAATAGGAAACAAGCGGTAGCTGAAGCACTTGGTTATTATTTTAATAAAGATGGAGATATAGTATATACATCTAGATCAATTGGTATTAAATTAGAACATATGACCAAGACTCCATATCCTATAGCTGTAGCAGGAGGAGCGAAGAAAGCGGAAGCTATTATTGCTGTCAAAAAAATTATTAATAATGGTTCACTAATAATTGATGAAAGTGCAGCAAGAAGAATAATTGACATTATGAAAAAAGATTAAAATGTTTATTAACTGTTATACAGTTTAATATAAAAATTAAAAAAATCTAGGAGGAATTATATTATGGCAAAAATTGCAATTAATGGATTTGGACGTATTGGACGTAACGCATTTAAAGTAGCTATGGAACAAGGAGTTGATATCGTAGCTATTAATGATTTAACTGATGCTGATACGTTAGCACACTTATTAAAATACGACTCATGTTTTGGTAAATTTGAAGGTACTGTAGAAGTAGTACAAGGTGCTTTAATTGTTAATGGTAAAACAATCAAAGTTTTAGCTGAAAGAAATCCAGCAGATCTTCCTTGGAAAGAATTAGGTGTTGATATTGTTATTGAGTCAACTGGTTTATTTAGACAAAAAGAAAAAGCTCAATTACATATTGATGCTGGTGCTAAAAAAGTAATTATCTCAGCTCCAGGTAAAGGAACAAAATCAATTGTAATGGGTGTTAATGAAGAAGAATATAATGCTTCAGAAGATCATATTATTGATAATGCTTCATGTACTACTAACTGTTTAGCACCATTCGCTAAAGTATTAAATGATACTTTTGGTATTAAAAGAGGTATCATGACAACAGTTCATTCATATACTAATGATCAAAGAATTTTAGACTTACCTCATGAAGACTTAAGAAGAGCTCGTGCAGCTGCTGAGTCTATTATCCCAACAACTACTGGAGCTGCAGAAGCTGTTGCTAAAGTTATCCCTTCATTAAAAGGTAAATTAACTGGTATGGCTATGCGTGTTCCTACTCCTACAGTATCTGTTGTTGATTTAACTGTAGAATTAGGAAAAGAAGTTACAGTTGAAGAAGTAAACGGAGCTTTAAAAGCTGCAGCAGAAGGAAGTAATGTATTAGGATATTCAGATGAACCATTAGTATCAATTGACTATAGAAAAGATTCTCGTTCATCAATCGTTGATGGTTTAGCAACACTTGTTATTGAAGGAAGCTTAGTTAAAGTAGTTTCTTGGTATGATAATGAGTGGGGTTACTCAAATAGAATTATTGACTTAGCTAAATATGTAGCTGAAAGACTTTAATTTTATATTTTAAATAAAGATTTAAAGATCCGATAGGGTCCTCTCATGTAGGTCAGACTATAGGGAGGGCTCTTTATTACTTTATACAAAAATTAATATGAAGGGAGACGTGATTTAAGTGCTTAATAAAAAATCAGTAGATGACATTAATGTACAAGGTAAAAAAGTATTAGTAAGATGCGATTTTAACGTTCCTTTAAAAGATGGGGTAATTACAGATGAAAATCGATTAACTGCGGCATTACCTACAATTAATAAACTAATTAAAGATGGCGCAAAAGTAATTCTTTGCTCACATTTAGGTAAACCAAAGGGAGAAGCTAAACCTGAACTTTCTCTAGCACCAGTTGCTAAAAGACTTTCAGAATTATTAAATAAAGAAGTTGTTTTTGCTGCTGATAATAATGTAGTAGGTGAAAATGCTAAAAATGCAGTTGCAGAAATGGCAGATGGTGATGTTGTATTACTTGAAAATACACGTTACAGAAAAGAAGAAACTAAAAATGGTGAAGATTTTAGTAAAGAACTTGGAAGTTTAGCTGAAATATTTGTAAATGATGCTTTTGGTACAGCTCATAGAGCACATTGTTCTAATGTAGGTGTAACTAAGTATGTTGATACTTGCGTAGTTGGGTATTTAATGCAAAAAGAAATTGACTTCTTAGGAAATGCTGTTAATACACCAGAAAGACCTTTCGTAGCAATTCTTGGTGGAGCTAAAGTTTCTGACAAAATTAATGTTATTAATAATCTTTTAGATAAAGTTGATACTTTAATTATCGGTGGAGGAATGGCATATACATTCTTAAAAGCAATGGGTAATGAAGTAGGCTTATCACTTCTTGAAAAAGATAAAATAGATTATGCAAAAGAAATGATGAAAAAAGCTGAGGAAAAAGGTGTAAATCTTTTATTACCAGTAGACAATGTAGTTGCGCAAGAATTCAAAAATGATACACCTTTTAAAACTGTCAAAAGAGGACATATTGAACCTGATTGGGAAGGTCTTGACATTGGTGAAGAAACAAGAGAAATATTCGCTAATGCAGTAAAAGATGCTATGACAGTTGTATGGAATGGACCAATGGGCGTATTTGAATTTGAAAATTTTGCAGGTGGAACTATTGCGGTAGCTAAAGCTTTAGCTGAAACAAAAGGCACAACTATCATTGGTGGCGGTGATTCAGCTGCAGCAGTAAACCAACTTGGTTTTGGTGACAAAATGACTCATATTTCTACAGGCGGAGGAGCTTCACTTGAATTCTTAGAAGGAAAAGAATTACCAGGTGTTGCAGCAGCTAACGATAAATAAATTATATTAAATTTAGGAGGTTGTTATTAATGCGTAAGATGATTATTGCTGGTAACTGGAAAATGAATAAAACTCCAAGGGAAGCACTTGAATTAATTGAAGAATTAAAGCCATTAGTAAAAACTAATGAAGCTGATGTTGTATTTTGTACACCATTTGTATCTTTAGTATTAGCTGTTGAAGCTACAAAAGATAGTAACATAGAAATTGGTGCTCAAAATATGTATTTTGAAGAAAGTGGAGCATATACAGGAGAAATTGCCCCAAATATGTTAACTGAAATTGGAGTTAAATATGTTGTATTAGGTCACTCTGAAAGAAGAGAGTATTTTGGAGAAACTAATGAAATCGTGAACAAAAAAGTATTAAAAGCTATTGAACATGGTTTAACACCAATTATTTGTTGTGGTGAAACATTAGAACAAAGAGAACAAGGTATTACTGTAGACCTTATTAGAACACAAATTAAAGTTGCATTAAATAATGTATCTAAAGAAGATGCTAAAAATGTAGTTTTAGCTTATGAACCAATTTGGGCAATCGGTACTGGAAAAACAGCTACAGCTAATCAAGCTGAAGAAGTTTGTGCTGCGATTCGTCAAGTTGTTAAAGAAATTTACGACGAAGAAGTAGCTGATGCTGTAAGAATTCAATACGGTGGAAGTGTTAATGCTGGTAATGCTAAAGAGCTATTTGCAATGGAAAACATTGATGGTGGATTAGTTGGTGGAGCTAGCTTAAAAGCTGATTTTGGAAAAGTTGTTAACTATAAATAATAATAGTATTGGCGAAAAATGAATATCATATTTTGATAAATTCATAGCGTCAAAAGGAGTTATAAAATGTCAAAAAAACCAACAGTATTAATGATATTAGATGGGTTTGGACTTAATGAAAAAACTCAAGCTAATGGTGTTAAGCTTGCAAAAACACCTAATATCGATAAGATTATGGATACATATCCATGTGTTGAAGGTTTTGCAAGTGGGTTAGACGTTGGATTACCACATGGACAAATGGGTAATTCAGAAGTAGGTCACCTTAATATAGGTGCTGGTAGAATTGTATATCAAGAGTTAACTAGAATTACAAAAGAAATTGAAGATGGAGATTTCTTTAATAATGAAGGTATATTAACAGCTATCAATAATTGTAAAGAGAATAATTCTTCACTACATTTATATGGGTTATTATCTGATGGTGGAGTACATTCTCATAATACACATTTGTATGCATTATTAAAACTTGCTAAACAACATAATGTTGAAAAAGTATTTGTTCATGCATTTTTAGATGGTAGAGATACACCACCTGCATCTGGTAAAGTTTTTATTGAAGAGTTAGAAGAAAAACTTAGAGAAATCGGTGTGGGAAAAATAGCAACTATAATGGGTCGTTACTACTCAATGGATAGAGATAATCGTTGGGAAAGAGAAAAACTTGCTTATGATGCTATGGTAAAAGGTGAAGGAAAAGTTTCTAAAAGTGCTCAAGCAGCTATTCAAGAATCATATGAAGAAGAAGTTTATGATGAATTTGTTCTACCAACTATTATTTTATCAGAAGGTCAACCTACTAGTAAAATAAGTGAGAATGATTCTATTATTTGCTTCAATTTTAGACCAGATAGAGCTAGACAAATAACTAGAGCGTTCTGTGATGAAAAATTTGATAGTTTTGATAGAGAATTTTTTAAAGTTACTTATGTGTGTTTTACAGATTATGATGTAACTATACCTAATAAAGTTGTTGCTTATAAAAAAGTAATGCTTAATAATACTCTAGGTGAATACTTAGCAAAAAAAGGCTGCAAGCAGTTAAGATTAGCTGAAACTGAAAAATATGCACATGTTACATTCTTCTTTAATGGTGGTATTGAAGAACCTAATGAAGGTGAAGATAGAATTTTAGTACCTTCACCAAAAGTTGCTACTTATGATTTGCAACCAGAAATGAGTGCAAATGAAGTGTGTGACAATCTTGTAAATGCCATAAAACAAGAAAAATATGATCTTATTATTATTAATTTTGCTAATCCTGATATGGTTGGTCATACAGGAATTGAAGAAGCAGTTATAAAAGCTGTAGAAACAGTGGACACATGTGTTGGTAAAACAGTTGATGCTTTACTAGAAGTTAATGGTCAAATGTTTATATGTGCTGACCATGGTAATTCTGAGCAATTAGTTGATTATGAAACAGGGGAACCATTTACTGCACATACAACTAATCCAGTTCCATTTATTTTAGTTAACGCAAAAGATAACGTAAAACTAAGAGAAGGTGGAAAACTTGCAGATATTGCACCTACATTACTTGAATTAATGGGAATTGAAAAACCAGAAGAAATGACAGGTGAGTCTTTATTAAAGACTAAATAACTTATAGTGTTTTAAAAAGTTATTAAGTGGGTAAAATATAATAGATATAGATATTTTTATTAATTATTATATATGAAAATATTATATAAATAATTAATACTAATTAACATATATGCATGTTTTACTTAATTAATATATAAATAATTAGATAGTAATTGTAAAAATATTTCTTGATTCTTTAATCTTGAGTTTTTGACAATTACAAATAGGATTGCAAGTACTAAATAAATGATTGTAAATTTGGAAGGAGATTATAAAAATGAAAAGTTTTGTAGAAATTATTGATGTTTACGCAAGAGAGATACTTGATTCAAGAGCTAATCCAACAATTGAAGTTGAAGTTGTAACAGAAGATGGATATATGGGACGTGCAGCTGTACCTTCAGGAGCATCAACTGGTGCATTTGAAGCAGTTGAACTTAGAGATGGTGGAGACCGTTACATGGGTAAAGGTGTTCAAAATGCAGTTGATAATGTAAATAATATCATTGCTGAAGAAATCATCGGTATGAATGTACTTGATCAAGTTAAAATTGATAAAAAAATGATCGAATTAGACGGAACTCCAAACAAAGCTAAATTAGGAGCTAATGCTATTCTTGGTGTTTCTATGGCAGTTGCAAAAGCAGCAGCAGAAGCTTTAGGAGTATCTTTATACCAATACTTAGGTGGAGTTAATGCAAAAGTAATGCCTGTTCCTATGATGAACATCTTAAATGGTGGAGAACATGCTGATAATACAGTAGATATCCAAGAATTTATGATTATGCCTGTAGGAGCAACAAGTTTTAAAGAAGCTTTAAAAATGTGTTCAGAAGTTTACCATAATCTTAAAAAAGTATTAAATGAAAAAGGTTTATCAACTGGTGTTGGTGACGAAGGTGGATTTGCTCCAGACTTAGCATCTTCAGAAGAAGCTATCCAAGTAATTATGGATGCTGTTGAAAGAGCTGGATTTAAACCAGGAGATGATATTAGAATCGCTATTGATGCAGCTGCTTCAGAATTATATAATGAAGAAACTGGTAAATATCACTTCCCAGGTGAAAGTAAAATGAAAGGTGAAGAAGTAGTAAGAACATCAGAAGAAATGGTTGATTACTATGAAGACCTACTTAATAAATTCCCAATTATCTCATTAGAAGATGGTCTAGATGAAGAAGACTGGGAAGGATGGAAAGTATTAACTGATAGATTAGGAAAGAGAATGCAATTAGTTGGTGACGACTTATTTGTAACTAACACTGAAAGATTATCTAAAGGTATTGAACTTGGTGTTTCTAACTCAATCTTAATCAAAGTTAACCAAATTGGTACATTAACTGAAACATTTAATGCTATCCAAATGGCTAATAGAGCTGGATTTACAGCTGTAGTATCACACCGTTCAGGAGAAACTGAAGATAATACAATCGCTGATATCGTTGTTGCTGTAAATGCAGGACAAATTAAAACAGGTGCTCCTTGTCGTTCAGACCGTGTTGCTAAATACAATCAATTATTAAGAATTGAAGAAGAATTAGAAGATGCAGCAGAATTCTTAGGACTTGATGCTTGGTTTAATTTAAACGATAAATAATAATTAAATATTTTGCAAATGAGGATCATTTATCTCGTTTGAAAGCAAGTAGACCTCGATAGATTATAAAAATTATTTATCGGGGTCTTTTATTGAATGAAAATAGCTATTGAATTTATGGATACTTTATGCTAATATATTAGTGTTAATCATTAGGAGGTGTTACCGTGGGAGCATTAGTAATAATTGTTGAAATAGTATATTTTATATTATGTCTTGGATTAATTGCTGTTGTACTTTTACAAAAAGGAAAAGCTGCAGGATTATCAGGTGCAATTGGTGGAGCTGCTGAAACTTATTGGGGTAAAAACAAAGCTCGTTCTATGGAAGGTAAGCTAGAGAAGATTACTAGAGTAGGAGCAGTACTTTTTATTGTATTATCTGTAGTATTAAGTTTATTAATTAAGCACCAATAGAAATTAAAGCACTTTGCATCTGCAGGGTGTTTTTTTATCTTATAAAAATAAATTAAATTGATGAAAGAGAACTAAAGATAAAAACATATTATCATCTCAAATAAAATAAATTTTTTTACAAATACTATATTTAGAAAAACTTATTAAATATATACGCAATTGGATTAAGAGAAAACTATATTTTCTTAACGATACTCTTAAGTATAGATAAGGGGATGTAATCGTTTTGAATGAATAAAAAAATATGAAGGTGAATTATGGAAAAAACATTAGAAGAAAGAAAACAAGTATTATTAGAACTTATTAGTCATAAAGATTATAAGCCAATGAAGATAAAAGAAATTGGTATTATTTTGGGGATTGATGATGTTACTAGACCTATCTTAGATAGTTTGCTAGAAGAATTAATTGCAGAAGGAAAAGTTATAAAAACTAAAAGAGGTAAATATGCTAGACCAGATACAATAAATATGATTGTTGGTAAATTTATAGCCCATGCTAAAGGATTTGGATTTGTTGAAGTTGAAGGGCAAGAACAGGATATTTTTATTCCAGCTCCATATGTTAATGGTGCATTTAATAAAGATACAGTTGCTATAAAATTAATTAGAAGAGACTCAAAAGGCAAACGAAAAGAAGGAGAAGTTATCAAAATAATAAAACGTAATGATAGTGATATTATTGGAACTTTTCAAAAGAGTAGAAATTTCGGGTTTGTAGTGTCGGATAATAAAAAATTTACTAAAGATATTTTTATATCAAAGGGGAAAAATAAAGGGGCTGTATCTGGGCATAAAGTAGTTGTTAAGATTAGTGATTGGGGTAATGAAAGAAGAAATCCAGAAGGTGAAATTGTAGAAATAATAGGCCATATTAATGATCCTGGTACAGATATTTTATCTATTGTAAGAAGTTTTGAATTACCAACTAATTTTCCAGAGCAAGTAATGAATCAAGTAGAATATATACCATCTGAAGTGCGTGAAGAAGATAAAGATGGGAGAATGGATATTAGAGACTTACAAATGGTTACAATTGATGGAGAGGATGCAAAAGATTTAGATGATGCTATAACTATCGAAAAACATGATAATGGAACTTATACACTAGGTGTTCATATAGCTGATGTAACCAACTATGTTACTGAAGGCTCACCACTTGATGTAGAAGCTTTAAAAAGAGGTACAAGTGTTTATCTAGTAGATAGAGTTATACCTATGTTGCCTCATAAATTGTCAAATGGCATTTGCTCTCTTAATATGGGAGTAGATAGATTAGCACTTTCTTGCATAATGGATGTTGATTCAAAAGGAAATGTTATTAATCATAAAATAGCTGAGACATTAATAAATGTTGATAAAAGAATGACATATACAAATGTCAAAAAAATATTGGCAGATAAAGATGAAGAAGTAATAAAAGAATATAAAGACTATGTTGATATGTTTGAAAACATGGAACAACTAGCAGAAATATTAAGGGGAAAAAGGAAAAGAAGAGGTTCTATAGATTTTGATTTCCCAGAAGCAAAAGTTATTTTAAACAATGAGGGAGAGCCAATAGACATTGTTCCATATGATAGAAATGTTGCTACTAAGATTATCGAGGAATTTATGTTATTAGCTAATGAAACAGTAGCAGAAGATTATTATTGGCAAGAGCTACCATTTGTTTATAGAACTCATGAGGAACCAGATCCAGAAAGATTACAAGGACTTACTACTTTTATACACAATTTTGGATATAGTATTAAAGGAGATGGAGAGATACATCCAAAAGAGATACAAAAATTATTAATTAGCATTGAAGGCAAACCAGAAGAAGCAATTATTAGTAGATTAGCTCTTCGTTCAATGAAACGAGCTGCTTATACTGTTTCAGGTGATGGACACTATGGATTAGCTACAAAGTATTATACCCATTTTACTTCACCTATTAGAAGATATCCTGATTTACAGATACACAGAATAATTAAAGAAAATCTTAATGGTAAAATGGAAGAAAAAAGTATAAGAAAATATAATGCTATATTACCTAATGTGGCAAAACAATCATCAGAGACAGAAAGAACCGCTGAAGAAGCAGAGAGAGAAACTATTAAACTAAAAAAAGTTCAGTATATGGAAAAACACATTGGTGAAGAATTTGAAGGTATTATTTCTAGTGTAACTGCTTGGGGATTATATGTTGAATTGCCAAATACTGTAGAAGGACTTATTCACGTTACAACCCTTGATGATGACTACTATATCTTTGATGAGAAAAAACATATTTTTATAGGTGAAAGAACAAGTAAAATATATAGAATGGGTGAACCTGTTAAAATAGTTGTAGCTAGTGTTAATAAAATTGAAAGAACTATTGATTTTGAGTTAGCAAGTGAAGAAAGTGAAGAAGAGGGTAGTGAAGATTAGAGTAGGGGAGGAGGGGTTATTATGATAACAATAATACTAGCAATAGTAATTGGTATTATTGCATTCTTTGGTATGCTAGGGGGTATTAGGTTACTATACTTGATTGCTGGTTATGGAAGCGGACTTATTGTACTTAGTGCTTGTTTATTAGGTGCAGTTTTAATAAGCTGTACTTATTTGATAATAACTAAAATTAATAAACTAAGTAATACTATAGATTCGAATGAAGATGAAGAGGATTTGTTATAGAAAAGCTTTTGATGATATTTAGTTTCTACTTGCAATAATTATAATTTGTGTTATAATATATCTCACGGCAAGTAATGGTGGTGATATAATGGCGAATAATTATAAATTAATAGCACAAAATAAAAAAGCATGGCATGATTATTTTATTGAGGATACTTATGAAGCAGGAATTGCTTTAGTAGGTACAGAGGTAAAATCTCTTAGAGCAGGAAAATGTAGTATTAAAGAAAGCTTTATAAAAAATATTAATGGGGAATTATTTATTTTAAATATGCATATTAGTCCTTACGAAAAAGGTAACATATTTAATAAAGACCCACTAAGAACAAGAAAGCTTTTATTGCATCGCTATGAAATCAATAAAATTCAAGGAGCTGTTACAATAAAAGGTTATACGATTGTTCCATTAAAAGTTTATTTAAAAGGCAGTATGATGAAGATGGAAATTGGTATAGCAAAAGGTAAGAAGAAATACGATAAACGTCAAGATATTGCCAAGAAAGACCAACGTCGTGAAGCTGAAAAGAAATTTAAAGTTAGTAATTTATACTAAATTATAATTGCTTATTTAAGAATATAGTAAAATAAGGTATTATTACTTGTTTTCTATAGTCTTATTAATCCTATAGGAAAGTTTTACTTTTCTAATATATTACGGGGGTGTACTGGTTTCGACGGGGACATCAGAAGTTTGAGCAGCCATTCGCAGATCACTGGGCCTGCGTCATCAACCTGGTAAATTAAATTAAACGCAGACGAAAATAATAATTTCGCATTTGCTGCCTAATTAGGTAGCTGTCTCCTCTTGGTAACCCGTGGCTAAGATGTGAGGCACCAAAACTAACGGGGAACTTCACTTCCAAAGCTTTGAGGAAACTGAAGAATTATGAAGCTACTAAAATCTACAGCCTGTCGTTAGGCGTTAGATGGAGGGAATGTCAAAATAGCGACTGTAATGGGAGATACTGAAACGGATGGGTCTTCGGACAGGGGTTCAATTCCCCTCACCTCCATTGTACACAGACACGACCATGTTTATATCAACGTGGTCTTCATATACAACAACAGATTCAACAAATGAGTTTACAATCCTTTTTTGCTCTTCAAAAGTTTTGGTGCTAATGTTTTGATGTGCAACTAAGAAAGCTTTTACTTTTTGTTTAGTAACTGATGATTTATTACTTTTTGTTTTTTCTATATTGTATTCTAGCCTTTGTTTTTCATTTTCTAATTCTGTTAATTTATTATCTAATGATGCATGGAAATTCCCTTGCATGATAACATCCAAAATATTACTTATTTTTTTGTTTATATCGTTTAGTTTCTTTTCATATATTTTTAATTCATTATCAGAGGTTTTATTTTTTTGTTGTGAATATTTATATATACTATTAGTAAGTCTATCAATATTTTGTGTCATTTCCTTTTCTATACGTTCGATTACCATTTTATCTAATACGTCTCTATTTATATCTTTATTATTGCAACTTTTTTTATTCTTTTTTGCAGTACACTTATATCTTACGTACTTACGTTTATTTCTACCTTCAACTCCACTTGAACCAACCATATTAGAACCACACAAGCCACATTTAACAAGTCCAGTTAAAACGTAATTATTTTTAGCTTTATAACTTCTGAATTTATTTTTATTTTCCTCTCTTTTTTTATTAACTTTATTAAAGACTTCTGTCGAAATTATCTGTGGAATTCCACCTTCAATTCTTATTATATCTTTTTCGTCATTTAATATATTTTTCTTTCTACCATTAACAACAACTCTTTTATACTTATTAAAAATATAAATGCCTGCATATTTTTCATTGCCTAAAATGCTGTTAATACTAGATTTACTAAACGTATTTCCTGTTTTTGTTTTTAACCCCTTTAATGAGTCTAATATTTTACTATAACCATTTCCGTCAAGATACATTTTGAATATATTTTTTACAATAGATGCTTCAAACTCATTAATAATATACTTTTTATTTTCGTCAATATCATATCCTAGTGGTGGAGTGCCTCCTGTATGTTTGCAATCATAAGCAGTTTCTTTCATACCTTTCATGACTTCTCTTGATAGATTAGCAGAGTAATATTCGTTCATCCCTTCTATTACTGATTCAAGTATTATTGATTCGGGACTATCGTCAAATTTTTCAAGGGCGGATATAACCTTAACACCATATTTTTTAATTTCTTGTTTATAAAATGCGCTGTCGTATCTATTTCTTGCGAAGCGATCTAATTTATGAACAACAATAGCTTCAAATATCTGTAATTTACTATCATTAATCATCTGTAAAAATTGAGGTCTATTGTCGTTAGTAGCAGAAACAGCTTCATCTATATATATTTTTGCTATTGAATATTGGTTTTGTTTACAAAAATCTTTTAGGTATCTTAATTGAGCGTCAATACTTTCTGTTCGTTGATTATCACTTGAATATCTTGCATATAGCGCAACTTTCATATAACCACCCTTTACTTATTTATTATTGCTTTCATCATTTTTATCAACATTTCCTTTCCATCTTTGCTTAATTCAGCATTGGCTTTTCTAATAAGTTGAATGGCTTCAGGAAATTCTTCTTCTAAATTATCAATAGTATTTTCTTGTCC
The DNA here is from genome assembly GCA_025210235.1 of Vallitalea sp. Lineage (GTDB taxonomy): Bacteria > Bacillota > Clostridia > Lachnospirales > Vallitaleaceae > Vallitalea. Next base: position 7,345 of record JAOASG010000052.1, on the reverse strand, counting down.
CAAAAGATAGTCGGTAGTTACTCCATAAAATTCAGCTAATTTTATTAAAGTATCTTGTTTAGGTTTTCTTGCTCCGCTCTCATATCCACTTAATGTATTTTGGGCAATCTTAAGCTTTTCACAAACATCTTTTTGAAGATAACCATGTTGAAGTCGCAATTCCTTCAATTTACTTGATATACTCATAACATCCTCTTTTCTAAAAATCCCAAAATATGTATTGACATATCTCGTTAAGTGATATATAATGAGTATACGCCAATAAACATTACAAACACAAAACGCTATTTGCTCACATTTCTAGATTTTAAAATATATTATACGAAAAAATCACATTACATATATATAATATATCACAAATTGAGAAGTGTCAATATTTATTTAAATATTTAAATGGGTAAATAGTCCTAATTATTGAAGATGGGAGGTAGTTATGGCAGAAGAAGCTATCTGGGCAAAAAGAGGTAAAGTAATTAAAAATGCTCGAGAATCAAAAGGTTTATTTCAGAAAGACCTTGCAAATTTTCTAAATGTTAAACCGAACACTGTTTCTAATTACGAAAGTGGTACCCGAAAAATGGATTTTGATACAGTTAGAGATTTATGCAGATTATTAGATATTAATATTAATATTTTTTGATTAATATATCGCAAAATGAGATATAAAAATAATCAAGGAGGGATATTGAATTGACAAGTGAACAAATACAGGTTTTAACCGAAGTATTCGGAGACGCATTTCTAAGAGAGTTGTCACTTGAAGAAAAAGAAAAAGAAAAACATAAAAGAAAGGAATGATTAAATGCATAACGTGATGATGTTTGAAGGTAATAACGTAGAAGTATTTGAGCATGGAGAAGAAGTTTTATTTAATCCCTATCATGTTGGAATGTGTTTAGAATTAACAGATAGTGCCGTTAGAATGGCAATATCAAGCATGAATAACAAACAGGTAATAAAGCTAAAGAATTCTAATGTCAATAATACTGACTTTAGAAAATTACATAATACAGGCGAAAACTTTCTAACAGAAAGCGGAGTATATAAACTAATATTCAAAAGCAAAAAACCTAATGCCGAAAAGTTTCAAGACTGGGTGACTGATGAAGTGCTACCATCTATCCGTAAGCATGGAGCATACATGACAGATAACACTATAGAGGAAGCATTAAAAGACCCCGACTTCTTAATCAAATTAGCAACTAACCTTAAAGAAGAAAAAGCTAAAAGGGTACAAGCTGAACATCAAGTACAACAACTGCAACCAGCGTATAGATTTGCTAAACAAGTAGCTAAATCAAAAAATACTATGCTTGTTAGAGAAGTTGCTAAACTTGCATCTAAGCAAGGTATTAAAATCGGTCAAAATAGACTATATGACAAATTAAGAGAATGGGGATTGATTCTAAAGAAAGGAACAGAACCCGACCAAAGATATGTTGATAGGGGTTATTTTGAAGTAGCAGAGGGAACAAAAGAAACATCTAAGGGTGTATTTACCCATAGGACAACAATGGTTACTGGTAAAGGACAAGCTTACATTATAAATCGGTTATTAGAAGAGAATGCATAGGAGGTAAAGATGAAAAAAGTAATATATACAGACAAAAATTACATACATATTCCATGGAAGTATGCTCCTATAATAAGTGCTTTGGTAGGATTTGCGTTAGGTAGCCTTGGGGTAATGATTGCAATGTTAATTACCAAAAATCTTGGTTAGTATTGCCCCTAGTACAGCTGAAATAATACTGCATGTTAGAGTTATTATTATATTCAATCTATTGGATTTAGATTGGTGTTTCCGCTCTTCTTTAGAAGATGTGAAGAAAACTTGACTTTTGCCACTTTTATCATTTTCAGTATTTTCATTGGTTGGCATATCAGTATTATTAATATAATCATTTGTTAGGGAGAAAACCTCGTGTAAGTAGTTTTGTGCTAATACTTGATTATTGTGAGTAACATCAATATTGATATTATCTTCAAAACGAATACAAATTAGCTTATCACAACGCAAAACATCATCTTTATTCTCGAATATAAAAAAGTAAAACTTACTATCTTTAATTTTAATATTATGTGGTAAATTTTCTATTAAATCATCAACAGATTTATATTTATAGTACTGTTTAGAACTAGTACGAATTTCCACTACAAATGAACCTATTAGGTTAAAGCGATTATTAATTACATTAATAAAATTTATAATAAAATTTTTTGTAATATCTAGTGGTGATTGAAGGTTAATATTTTTACATTCACTATATTCCATAATATACCTCTCAATTTCGACAATTATATAAAAATTATACCATATGATATTGAATGTCACAAGAAATACACGACAAAATTGTGCACAAAAAGATACATTAGGAAAGGAATTGAGGAAATGTCTAACTATATAGATATAGATTTTACAAAAATTAAGGGTTATAACAAGTTAGGATCCAATGCAAGAAAGTTGTTTGAGAACACCTATAAAAAGCATAATGGTGGGACAGAAGAAAAAGAAAAATGGCTTCCTACAAAAGTTTGTATGGGTTCTAATTGTTTGAAGGTTACATTTGTGAATGGAGAGTGGCTACATTATCACTCATTTGAGGATTTAATTGATAAGATAGTTGAACTAGAAGAACAGATTGAAGAACTAGAAGAAAAGGTACAAGGTTCAGAACTAGAGATTGAGACATTAGAAGAAAAAATTGAGGAGTTAGAATCGGAAATTGAGACATTTGAAGAAGAATAGGAGGGAGTTATGGAAATTAGCATCATTTGGTACTTTGTGTTTTGGTCTGTAATTGTAGGTATACTTTTGCAGTTTGTAATATGTATTATCGCAACTAATATTAAGCATTATTGGAAAAGGAGGAAAAGACGTGTCAGATATCAAAAAAGCAGTAGAAAAGCTGTTAAAAGAAGAAAACATAACGCTAGATCAATTATCTAATGCAGTTAAGAAGTTGGAAAAGGAAAGCAATATTTTGTGTGAAACATCTGGAGACGAACCATTAACCTTACACGATATTGATTCTAATTTTATCGGCAGAAACGCATTAAACGGTATAGAGGACTACAGCATAGTTGATTACGATAATCACAACGATTATACATTACATAGAGTACATATCAATCACGAGCGTAAAACACTAGAATTTGAGTTTGTAGACAATCCTGCATATAAAAAAAGAATACTACGCCAATAGTATTCAGAAACGATTTTTAAATAAATATTATAAGGTGATTATATGACAAAACGAACAGAATATCAAGTCTATTTACAAAAATGTTTTGTAGAAGATAGAGAACCTCTCTCTTACGAAGAGTGGTTACAGGAACAGGAGGAATTGAGAAATGACAGTTAAAGAAATGACTTCAGAGGAATTGTTACTAAAATACGTTGAAACAAAGAAAAATGCTGATTATTACTATAAATCATTAAAAGAAATAGAAGATGAAATGAAACATAGATATGATGAAATGATAGAGAAAGGCAGGCGAGAAAATGAGAACCTTAAATGCTAATGAAATACAGTGTAGAGTACAAACAATAAAAGATACTGGTTGTTCCTTGTTATTATACAAGGACGCCAGGTGCGACATGAAAATATTAGATGAAGAGTATGGTCTTACAGGATGGAAAAAAGAGTATACGGTTGTAAATGGTAACTTGTTCTGTACTGTATCAATTTGGGATGAAGCAAAGAAACAATGGATAAGCAAACAGGATGTTGGTACAGAAAGTTACACCGAGAAAGAAAAAGGTCAAGCATCTGATAGTTTTAAGAGAGCGTGTTTCAATTTTGGCATTGGCAGAGAATTATATTCATCACCTTTTATATGGATTAAGTTAAATGCTAATGAAGTTAATCAAAAAAATGGTAAATATTATCTTAAATCAAATGTAAAATTTTACGTTTACCATATTGAGACAAAAGACGGAGAAATAACTCAAATAGGAATAAAAGATCAAGACAATAAAATCCGCTTCAAGTGGGGTAAGAAGGTGTAAATATGGCAACTAGAGAATATCCAAAAGAGTTATACATAGTGTGTGATGGTGATATAGATTTCGGTTTTGATTATGCATTAATAGACCGAATAGAGAAGCTATACAAAGAGGATAAGACGCTCTTAGATATAGCAATGGAAGTTAATAGAAAACCCATAGAAGTATTTTTGCTTTTGTGGGACTTAATAGAAAAAGATATGCTAGAACCAAGAGGAACGGTGGTGTTCTAGGTGTTGAAATACGGATATATAGATAAGTACAAATATCAAGATGAAAACACAATTCTTCATGTAGAAATACCGGAGAAAATACAACAACTAAAAAAGTATTCTAAAGATGGAAAAGTATTAGTTGAAATGCGATTCAATGATGGTAGGAAGATCACGAACGAACAACGCAAAAAATTCTATGCAACTATAGGTGATATAGCATATGAAACAGGAGATACAACTAAATCTTTAGAGGATTATTTCAAATGTGAGTATATGGCAAGAACTGGAGAAACAGAAATATCACTTAGTAATTGTTCTGTAACAGCTGCAAGAGAATTAATTAATATCGTTATTGAATTTTGTATTAAGAACGGAATTATACTTACTGATACTCTTATTAACCGTACTGATGATATAGATAGAGCTATGTATTACTGTATAGCAAATAGAAAATGTTGTATTACTGGACAACGCGGAGACTTGCATCATTGTACTGGTTCAAGAGTAGGGATGGGTAATAATCGTAAAAAAATATCACATAGTGGCAGATACTTTTTATGTGTTAACAGAGAATACCATGATATTGTCCATACAATAGGAGAAAAAGCGTTTTTCGATAAACACAAAGTGTATGGGATAAAGATTGATGATGAAACATTAGAACAACTTGGCTATAAAGTTGATGAAATAGAAGTACACGAAGAAGTTTTATAAAACATGCCCCTATGGCTTCATATTTGGATAAATTAGTAAGTTTTGCTATAGGGGCAATGAATTTGTAGGAGGAATTAGATGTTTAATCTTAAAGAGTTAGAGAAATGGATAAATAAAAGAGGTAAATACCATTTAACATGGGAAAGAGACGAAGAATTTAATTATATAACTGAGGGTAGTACTATAGTAAAAATTCCTCGTCATGATTCTTTAACGGATGAAAAGAGTAGTTTATACGGTTGTTATGAAACAACAGAAAAAGAAAAATTACTGAAGTGCGAAAGAGCGTTATTTTATCATTTCATGGAGCCACCAGAAATCAACAAAGCACTTACAAAAAATGCTAACCTTATCCAGTTAAATATTGAGGGTATAAGTAAATTATTACAGTGTATTAGTCTAAATCCAATAAAACGTACAGGCTTATGTTTGACAAAAGGAGAAACATTACTAAATGTCTATTATGATGGTTCGTACCATTTTTACAACAGTACTCAAATCAATCTGGTTAATAATGTTAATGAGTTTATGATTACAGAAACAGGAGCATTATATGATACTAACAACCATATGGCTGTATTAATTATGCCTGTAAAGGTAAAAGAAATTAATAAGTTTTTAGCAAAACCATATGACTTGGAGGTATAAACATGGCAAAGAATGCAGGAAAGCAATTTGAAGATGATTTTAAGGCTTCTATACCAAAAGAGGTATTTTATTATAGGTTTAGGGACGGAACAGCAAATTTTAACGGACAAAAGAACGAAAACGTGAGGTTTCAACAATATAACATATGTGATTGTCTGCTATATAAAGGTAATAGACTGTTTTTATTAGAACTAAAGAGCACCAAGAAAAAATCTGTACCATTCAGCATGATAAGAAAAACGCAAATAGATCAGCTTTTAAAAGCAAGTCCACATAAAAATATTATCGCAGGATTTATCTTTAATTTTAGAGAACACGAAGAAACATATTATTTGGATGTTATAACTATAAAAAATTACATAGATACAGCTGATAGGAAGAGTTTTCCAATAGATTGGGTTAGAGATAATGGGGTATTAATTCAACAACGTAAATTAGTTAAGAATTACCGTTATAATGTCCAAGATTTTATAAATGAATTTAGATTAATTCGGGAGTGATAACAATGGAAAATTCAAAAGGCTGGATAAAAACATATAGAGACATCCAGGACCATTGGTTATGGAGTGAAAAGCCATTTGACAAACGTTCAGCCTGGTTGGATTTAATATTATCAGCTAATCACAAAAATAAAAAATTCCCATTAGGTACCGAGATTATGGAAGTTAAAAGAGGGGATTTTGTAACAAGTGAATTAAAACTTGCTGCTCGTTGGGGATGGTCAAAAACTAAAACTAGAAATTTTTTAAAATTATTAGAAAATGACAATATGATAGTTAAAAAAGCAGACCGTAAAAAAACCACCATAAGTATTGTAAATTACAGCAAATACCAAGATACAAAAACCACAGAAAAACTACAAGAGAACCACTGCGAAACCACTGCGAAACCACTGCAAGACACAAACAAGAATGTAAAGAATAATAATACTATTATTACTATAGGGGAAGCTGACATATACAAATACTTTGAACAAAATATGGGGCAACTTGTTTCACCTATAATTATTGAAAAATTAAATAGCTATATTGATATCTTAGGAGAAGAACTTGTTAGGTTAGCTATTGATAAATCTGTAGAAAATAATAAACGTTCTTATGCTTACATAGAAACTATTTTAAAATCTTGGTTAAGCAATGGATATAAGACCAAGCAGCAAATAATAGATGCTGATATAAAACGTAAAGAAGAACAAGAAAAAAGGTATAGTAATAGCAAAAATAAAAGCACCAAACAATCAAAATTCATTAATTACGAACAACGGACTTATGACTTTGAAGCAATAGAAATGAAAGCAATGAATATGGTTAACGGAAGAGAGGGTTAAGCGTGGATATAAGAGAGAAACTTGCGAAGATAGGTGTTAAATATGTATATGCAGTAGAAAAGCAACAAAAGGAATACAAGCGTTATAAAACACAAGAAAACGAAGCAAGGTTGTATATCTACAGGCTAATGCAAGAAATGTTGGAAAAGATAAGCCAAGAACCTAACAAAGAAGTATATATAAGTTACGGTAAAAGAATTAAGACTATGGCAATAGAAACAAAAGTAAGTGTTGCAGATGTTGTAAAGGATCTAAAAGAAATCAATAGATTGCTAGATAGTAACATGGACAAAAACTAAGTTTTGTACGGATAGAGGTGAAATATGGATTATACATATGCAGAATATTTTGCAGGCATTGGAGCACCTGGGAAAGCATTCAAGAGAGTTACAGAACGTCATGGAGATACATGTAAATTAGTATATGGATTTG
>JAOASG010000007.1 GCA_025210235.1 Vallitalea sp. | reverse complement strand
GTCCATAAATGGGGAGGTATAGTAGTAGAAGAAGAAACAATGAAGACATCTAAAGATGGAGTATATGCTGGTGGAGATGCAGTAACTGGTGCAGCAACAGTAATACTTGCTATGGGTGCTGGAAAAAAAGCAGCAAAAGCTATAGATTTAGAACTAAGGAATTAAAAATCATATAGAATACTATTGATTTATTATATAATTCATAAATTTAAAAAAGACATTATAAAGGAGATTGTTAATATGAAAGGTTTTGCAATGTTAGAGATTGGTAAAGTTGGATGGATAAAGAAAGAAAAGCCTGTGGCAGGTCCACTTGATGCAATAGTTAGACCTCTTGCTATAGCACCATGTACTTCAGATATTCATACTGTATGGGCAGGTGCTATTGGTGATAGACATGATATGATTTTAGGTCATGAGGCAGTTGGAGAAATAGTTGAAGTTGGTTCACATGTAAAAGATTTTAAACCAGGTGATAAAGTTATTGTTCCAGCAATTACACCAGATTGGGGTTCACCAGAAGCTCAAGCAGGATATCCACAACATTCTGGTGGTATGTTAGCAGGTTGGAAGTTTTCAAACTTTAAAGATGGAGTTTTTGCTGAATATTTTCATGTAAATGAAGCAGATGCAAATTTGGCACATCTTCCTGAAAATGTTGAACCTAAAGATGCAGTTATGTTAGCTGATATGGTTGTTACAGGTTTCCATGGTGCAGAAATGGCAGATATTAAATTAGGAGATAGTGTAGTAGTTGTTGGAATTGGACCTGTAGGACTTATGGCTGTTGCTGGTGCAAATTTAATGGGTGCATCTCATATATATGCAGTAGGTTCAAGACCAAACTGTGTTAAAGTTGCAAGAGAATATGGTGCAACAGAGATTATTAACTACAAAGAAGGCGATATTGTAGATCAAGTTATGAAGTTAACTGATGGAAAAGGTGTAGATAAAGTAGTTATTGCAGGTGGAAATAATGATACATTTGCTCAAGCTGTAAAAATGTTAAAGCCAGGTGGGAAAATTGGTAATATAAATTATCTTGGTGAAGGTGAACATATCAGCATTCCTAGAGTTGAATGGGGAGTAGGTATGGGACATAAACAAATCTTAGGAGGACTTACTCCAGGTGGAAGATTAAAAATGGAAAAATTAGCTTCATTAATGGCAACAGGAAAGCTAGATACAAGTAAGTTAGTTACACATGTTTTCAAAGGATTTGAAAGTATTGAAGAAGCATTAATGTTAATGAAAGATAAACCAGCAGATTTAATCAAACCTGTTGTAGTTATTGAATATTAAAAGTGAAAAGAATAATTAAGATTTAATACATTGAATAGGTAATTTAGTATTCGGTTGGAGTCGGATAGTACCTTGACCGGATTTCTTAGGTAGATTGAATAGAAGCATAAATAAGTAAAGTAATAAAGAGCAGACTATATGGTTTGCTCTTTTAAATATTATATTCTTTTAAGTTATTACTCAATATTGGTAGTAAGTCCTTCTTTCGAGTAATTTACAAATTTTGCATGAATTTCCATAATATTTAGAGCAAAATCTCTTTTAAGTTTATTTGAATTATGATATTATTAATAAATAATTCTCACATAACACCATTAATGTAAGATAATACTAAAATCTTGATATTAATTGTAGTTTCCAATCTTACTACCATATTTCATGTAACATTGTATTTTTAACAAAACTATAACTGGAGGCTGAATATGAAAATACAAAAAAAATTACTTTTGTTTCAATTTACTTCTCTTATAATTCTTGTAACTTTAATTTTAGGAACAGTATATACCTATAACGTTAACTTGTTTAATAAAAAACTAGAAAAAGAGGTAGTTTTATTGGTTAGTGATTCTTCAAAGTTTATAGACAATCATATTAACCAAAACATTAAAAAAATAAAAATAATGTCACAATCAGATGTATTTGAATCACTTGATTTACATGATATAAATAACTATTTTAAAGAAATTGTAAAAGAAGACGATTCATTTAGAGATTTTCATTTCTACATAGAAAAAGCTTCTTTAATGACATCCACTAAAAATGGAATTACTAATAAAGATACAGAATTATCCTTATTAGAAAAAGTAAATAGTGCTAAACAAGGGGATATTTTTGTTGGAGAGCCATACATAAAACAAGACAGAACGATTATGAACATATATACTCCTATTACGGATGATAGTAATATAAAAGTTATTGGTATTTTAGTAGGAGAATTTGATTTGGATGCAATAATTAAAAAAATAGATGAAGTAAATAATTATTTGATAGGTGATAAATCAGCATATTTAATAAATGCGGTCAATCAGGTCATTTATACACAAGAAGAAGGCGTAAAGAGGTTGGATATTTTACCTGATGCAGAAATTAATGATGTAATTAATAAAGCACTTTCAGGAGATGACACAGGATTTATTAATTATAAAGACTATAAGAATGATAAAGTTATTGCTGGATATGCAGATGTTTCTGAATTTGGAGTAAATGAAGGTGTTGATTGGTCAATTATAGCAGTTTCAGAAGTATCGGCTGCTTATACTGATATTCATAAAATGATTTTAACAATAGTGATTATATCAATAATTATATTATTTATTATATTATTATTTACATTTGCTTTTTCAAAAAGTATTATAAATCCTATAAAAACTGTTGTAGCTTTTGCAAGAGAAATTGCCGAGGGAAATTTAATAGTTGAACCTATACAAGTTAAATCAAAGGATGAGTTAGGTATATTAATGAATTCATTAAATACAATGCAGCAAAGTCTAAGAAAAATAGTAACAAATATATCTGAAATATCTAGTAATGTTAATGTTACAGCAAATGTTTTAGATCAAAGCTTAAATGACGTTTCAAAAACAACTGAAGATGTCTCAAACATTATTAATCAAATTTGTGAAGGGGCTATAAATCAGGCTGAAGACACTCAAAATGTAAATTTTAATATGATAAATCTTGGTGATATTATTGAAAATAACGAAAAAAATATTAAAGAATTATCCAATACCTCAAGTAAAATTGTAAAATTGACTTCCGAAGGTATTGATACGATTAATATATTAACTAATAATACAGATGAAAATAGAAAAACAGTTAATAAGATTCTTGATGTTATCTATAATACCAACAGTAGTGTTCAAAAGATTGGTGAAGCAAGTAAAATGATTGCTGTTGTTTCAGAACAAACGAATTTACTGGCATTAAATGCAGCTATTGAAGCAGCTAGAGCGGGTGAATCAGGAAAAGGATTCGCTGTGGTAGCAGATGAAATAAGAAAGTTAGCTGAACAATCTGCACAATCAACAGATGAAATCGATAAAGTTTTAGAAGAGTTAACTAATAATGTTAAAATTGCAACACAAACAGGAGAAGAAGTTAATTTAACAACAAATAATCAGATAAACAGTGTTGTAGAAACAAAAAATAAATATAATGAAATTTCTAATGAAATTGAATTTACTATTAATAAAATTAGTAGTATAGCTAAATTAAGTAGCCAAATAGAAAGTAATAGAAGTAAAGTATTAGATTTGCTTCAGAACTTAGCAGCAGTTGCGCAAGAAAATACTGCAAGCACTGAAGAAACTACAGCTTCAATAGAAGAAATATTTGCTTCTGTTGAAGAAATGACACAAAAAAGCAAGACATTAACTACTACATCTAACGAGCTTAGTGAATCAGTTTCTAAATTTAAAATATAACGTCATAGAGTTAATGCCTTGTTAAGGACAAAGAGCTTATAATAAGGGTAGGGAACAAGGTATGTGGTAAAATGTAAGCGTTGTATTTAAGAACTGACCTAAATAATAAAAAAGAGTATAGATTTTAAAATAAGAGCTAAAGCTCTTATTTTTTTCTGAATTATTTCTATTTTTTCTCAATTACCAAAATGGACAGATCTAGTTTAGATCAAGTAATAATTATAATTATCTTTATCTAGTTAAGGATAACAAGATACTAAAAGAATTTGACAAAATGATATTTAACTCTGTAAAATAAATATGTACAACTTAAACTATATATTTAGTGTATAATATAATTACCATCATTTGCTGACAAGAAATTATTACAAATAAAATTTTACTAGAGGAGGTTTTACAAATGAGTAATCATTCAGTGTATTTTCGACTAGTAAATAAATTATCTCTTAGAAAAATAATTTTAATTCCAGTTTTTATAATCTTATTATTGGGAAGTACTTTAAGTTATTTACTAATTGGAAATTTTGTTACAAAATATACTGCAAAAGTTATAGGAACTAATCAGATTAGAATAAAAAATCATATATATGATCATTTGGATGATTATTTTAAAATACCAGAATTGATAAATTTGTTAAATGTTACTCTTGTAAAAAATAAACAGCTTGATACAAAGGATGAACTAAATTTAGGTAAAATTCTTTTAGATGAAGTGAACAGTAACCCCTCTATTGATTATGCATATTTTGCCAATAGTGATGGAGGAATAGTTTCTTCTGGATTGTACAACGGTACAAACAGAATATCTTATACAGAAGGCTTAAAGGGAGGTCCTTTTAAAATACATGAAGTTGATGATAAGGGAAATATTATAAATTTTATTAAATCTGTTGATTTTGATCCTAGAAATAGATCATGGTATACTGAAGCTAATGAAGAAGGAAAAGCATACTGGACTGAGGTATACTCTGGTGCGCAAGAGCCTATTCTAGGAATGAGTACATCATCGGCTCTTTTTTCTGCTAATGGTGAGAAAATAGGTGTTTTTGGAACAGATATTTTGTTAGTTAAACTTGCAGAGTTTTTAAAAACTATAGAAATAACTGAGAATGGTATAGTGTGCTTAGTGGATGAACAAGGACTAATAGTAGCTTCATCCACACCCGAAAAACCATTTAAGGACATTGAAGGTTCACAAACTAGATTAGCTTCGGTTGAAAGCGAAAATTCTATAATTAGTGAAGGTTATAAGAAAATCATCTCAGAGCACAATCAATTTTTTAATGAAGATATAAATGATAATTTTAAGGTAGAAGGTGAAGAATATTACTACAATTTTAGTAAATACTCTTATAAGAATAAAATAAATTGGAATCTTATGATAGCAATTCCTAGAAAAGATTTAATAGGTGATATAGAGTTTCTATTCTTTAAGTTTAGTATTATATTTTTAGTTATTATTTTATTAATATTATTAGCATATTTATTTATTTCTAGATGGATTTTAGCACCAATAACAGACCTTAATAATAAAGTAAATCAAATAAGTAATGATAATTGGGGAGTGCAAATAGAAACAGAAAGAAATGATGAACTGGGTCATCTAACAAGATCATTTAATAATATGTCTAGTCAACTAAATGAATATTTAACAATGCTAAATAATAAGCAAAAAGAGTTAGAATATATGAATACTAGCTTAGAAGAGATAGTACAAGAAAGAACGAAAGAACTAGAATTATTGAGCATTACTGATGGTTTAACAAATATTTATAATAAAAGATATTTAATGGAAATTCTCGACAGATATATTAATGAATCTAAGAGATATAATAAGATATTTTCAATAGTCATGCTTGATATTGATTACTTCAAAAAAGTAAATGATACCTATGGTCATACACAAGGGGATATAACTTTAAAAGAAATTTCAAAATGTTTATCAGACAGTATAAGAGATGTTGATATACTTGGTCGCTATGGCGGTGAAGAGTTTATCATTATTATGCCTAATACTGAACTTAATGAAGCATATGTTGCGTCTGAAAGATATAGAATTGAAATAAGCAAAATGGTTATAGGGGATAAAGGTATTAGAATAACAATAAGCGGTGGAGTCGCTGAATACAAAGCAAATGAATCTTCAATAGATATTATTGAAAGAGCAGATGAAAATTTATATATAGCAAAAGAAAGTGGTAGGAATAGAGTTATTAAGTAAATATAATAAATTTCTTCAACAGAAGAGATATGTGCTTCTGTTGAAGAGCTTTTTTTATATTATTTAAAGTAGTTTAGGCCAACTTCTTCAACAGCTTTAAAATATCTTTTTTTTGCTCGTTCATTAACAATTTCAGTTGCTTTATCTAGATTGATTTTAGGAAAACTCATTAAATCATAGATGGAAGCTGTATTAAGATTTACTTTTAGTGGTATCATTTCTTTATTAAGCCAAAAACATTTAGGAACTTTTATATGTGTGTTTTCAATCCAAATTTCTTTGCCTATATTTTTATCTAAAGCAATATCACCTTTTTTTATCATATGGTATAAACTATTATAAGTTTTTTTATATTCACTAATAGATTCAACAAAGGCATGCATATTTCCTATCATTCCAGTATAAGCAGCCTTTTCATATATGTAAGAAAGGTCATTAGATATGGTTTTTCCTACTGTTGTAGTTAAAAATATTTTTAGCAGTTCCGGTTTATCTTGAGGAAAACATTCACACCACATATTTATAAATTCTATAAAAGGAATAGAACTTTGATTTAATTTATTTTTAATTTTATACCATATCCAGAAAGTTTTTAGCATGACGTTTTCAATTGGTGTAAATAATTTTCTTATATCAGATTGGTTATTTATGTTTGAAATTAAAAAATTATTGTAGAAGTCTTTTGATAAGTAGTTGTTTTGTAAAATTATATTTGTACTTATTCTATAGAACAGTGTTGCAATAACTCCTTCACACGATAACATTTCTTGTGAACTTTTTAGCTTTGTTTTATCAAAAATAGTTGAGGTATGTTCAAGTATTATAGTGTCTACTATATTAAATTTTAATTTATCAGTTGCTGGAAGCAACTTTTCATAAATATATATATTATCTTGAACTCCATTTAGTCTTAATTCAGAATCTGCATTACATTGCCACAATTTTTCAAGGTCTCTATCATAACTATGTTTTAAATTAGTTATTTTTTTATAATGTGTAATGAAATCATGGGTTAACTTTTCAAAATGGATTGCCCAGCCTTCATTAAACGCCATAAAATAATCAGTTATTCCCATACTGACATGTTGTTTTGAAGAATTGCTAGTGGGAAAATTTTTTAATATATTAGCCATCATTACATGGCCTAATTCATGGCTAAAAATATCTAGTTCACCATTGTTTAATCTTTCTTCGTTAATGAGTAAATCAACATAATTTAAATGTGGATAATAAGTAGATTCATTTTCTTCTATTAAGTTGAGTCCACATTTTGCAAATCCACCTTCAGTATTTGAGAGAAATAATACATTCGGTCCAATAGAATCTTTCATTAAGTTTCTTGTACATTGACATAGCTTAATAACGGATTGATGAAAAGGAAATACTAATTCTGACATTATTTTTTTATAAAGAGAAGAAGTTTTCGATAGTTTCTCTCCGATCGGAATATTGTAATTGTCACCATTACATTTTACCACGCATATTTTTTCATCTGGATTTGGGAATATATATTCCATATCAATACCTCCTTTAATTTCCCCATTACAAAAAATTTAATTATTGACTTATATTATTTGTTATTCCTATCAGAATATTTAAGCCTTCTATTTAATGCTGCTATTGTAAGATATACATTTAAGCCGTGATTGGTTGCAGTATATTTTCCATTTTCATTTTTACATATAAACTTATTTAGTAGTAATTCCTTTAAGTGGTGATGGAGATGGCCTCCAGCCATTTGTGTAATTTTTACTAATTCACCGCTACTGTACTTATTTTTTGTTAAATGCCTTAATATGCATATTCTTTGTTTAGAAGACAAAACATTACATAATTCTCCTATATCTTCATCTGATTCTTCTTTATCTAAAACTAATAGGGAAGTTAATTGATAATCTCCAGATTCACAATTGTTATGAAGTACCCCTTGGAAGATAATACTATCTTCTTCTTCAAAATGTATTTTTAATTTTCTAAGTTTTTCATTCACTTCTTGTACGGTATTATCAAAACTATGAGATAGATCGGGAACTTTATCTTGGTGTTCAATAGCATTTTTACCAAAAACAGCATTTTCAAGTTTTTCAATTCTTTTTATTAAATCATTTATTTGATCCACAAATAAACCTCCCAATTATAATATTATATAATTATATAATATTATAATTAGACTGTCAATATTAATAAGATACAAGGACTAATACAGAGTAACCAAAAATTAATTCTTAGAATATTATATACTAATAACTTATTGGGTTAAAACAAGACATGTTGGGCGATAATAATTATGAGGTGATTATATGCCACTATATATAAAAAAAGCATTGCCAATAGAAGCAAAAGAGTATAGTTTAGGACTAGAAGATGGATTTGATGATATAGAAGAAGCCTGTAAAAATGGATTAG
The DNA here is from genome assembly GCA_025210235.1 of Vallitalea sp. GTDB lineage: Bacteria > Bacillota > Clostridia > Lachnospirales > Vallitaleaceae > Vallitalea. The sequence goes on along the minus strand of JAOASG010000007.1, from coordinate 75,053 downwards.
ATACAAAATATTACAAAAGCACAATTAGTTCACATAAGGTCCCTTATATTTTAACATTAGAGGGCAAGCACTATATTAATGAAGGTGATTTTATAATTACTGGTGTTGATGGAGAAAGATATCCTTGTAAACGAGAAATATTTTTAAAGACATATACTTTAGTGAACTTATAGAAATAATATTAATTTATCTGCATTAAATTTATGGTGGGAAAGTTGAGTTGCTTATTAATGGTACTAATAAATATTGTTAATTATTAGAGTGGATTTTTTGATTTTTATCTAGCCTTAATTTTAGCCAATCTCTATTTTCTTTTTCTATTATTGCGTTTACTTGCTCAAAAGTGAGTTTATGGTCATATTCATTAATATTTCTTAGATTATCTAATTCTTGAGCAATGCGTCTATATTTAATCCAATTATCATAAAACCTAAAAGTAGTTTGTATTCCAGATAAAATTGTAATTAAACATCCCATGAAAGCAATGATGTATTGTGCATAAATTGAAGTGCTTAGAAATAAAGTTACAAAAGGAATAAATCCTGATAATGTAATATCAAAAATTGCTAATATAGAAAAGCGACGTTTGCAACTTATAGATCTATTATCATACCAGTTGTATTTAATTTCAATATATTCTGATACGTCAGAAGGATTAGGATTGTTCATATATATTCTACCACCTATATATTATTACAATATTTTATAATTATAGTAACAGCTTGTTGTGGATTTTCACAAAATTCAAGTGAGGTTATAAAATTTGGTATGTTATCTCTTGTATCTATATTTTTTTCTAAAATAATACCGCATAATTCTTTTATTTTATTACCTATACATAGTTCATTAGCTCTTTGCATTTCTTGTTGTACAAAATCACTATTTAAAGAGTTATTGGATATGAAAAAAACAAAAACGTCTATTAAACATAGATTTCTAAGTATTTGATCCATTGTATCTTTAGTATGTTTATAGTTGTAATACCATAATTTATAGAGCGGATTAGATTCTATTATATTTGCAACATAATTAATATAGTTATGCCTATCTTTTTTACTATGAGAAAAGAAAATGTTAATCATAATAAAGACCTCAAATTTTATATAAACTTAGTACAGTCTATGCTTATATTATATTAGATATTACTGGAATTAACATTATCAAATAAACATTACTTTGCTTCAATATCATTTATCTCCAATAGTTTCTCTATAAACTTTAGGTGTTACATTAACCCACTTCTTAAATGTTCTTGTCAAATGACTTTGATCATTAAAACCTGTCATTTCACTAATAGTAGCTATATTATATTGGGTATATTTTAACAATTTCTTTGCTTGTTCTATTCGAGTTTGAGTCATATAATCTTTTATACTTATGCCAATTTGTGCCTTAAATAAACGTAGAAGATGGCTTTCAGATAAATGCACTTTTTCTGCTATTTCACTCACTTTTATTTTTTTGGAATAATATTTATGAATATAGTCAATAGTAAGACGAACGGGCTTAGAAAACTTAAGCCTTTTATTTTTTTCCACTAAATCTATAAAGGCATTAAACATATCCACAAATAAATCAGTTACATCTTCATAAGTATTCATCTCTTCAACAAATTGTATAAACGTATCACTTAGAGTATATGCACTTTCAGAGTCTACGCCGCCACTTATAGCAGCCATATTAATTTCACTAACTGTAGTAATAAATAAGTTTTTATAAGAGCGTAATGGATTATTACGACAAAGTATCCCAAAAGGACCATCATCGGGACTATTAAGCAATTCAAATAGTGCTTTTCGATCAGCATTTTTAACAGCATCTAATATGAGATTTGTCTTAAGGTCAGAATGATGATGTATAAGGGAGTCTCTAATAGTTGTATTTTTAATATCTATTTTTTTAGACATTTCATTTCCTATAAAAAGATCAGTAATAGAAATGAATTTACCTGTCAATAAATGGTAAAGTAATGGTTGGACTTTTCTCATCGCGAATGAAGAATAGTTAGGCAATGAATTAAAATATAGTTTTAATTTATTAAGCTTTGTATAAGATAGCTGCTCATTCTTCATTAATTGAATAATAAATGCTTCATCATAGGGATTGGTGATGGATGGACCACTTACTACATGGTAGGTGTAATCATCGTCACTTTGGAATGATATATAAATATAATGCTCTCCAAACTTGTTAGTATAATATTGAGAAATATTAGTTCTTGAGAAGAAATAAGTATAAACTTCTTCAAAAGATTTATGATTTATATTTTTCTGTGAGTCAAGAAGTTTTTCCATAATAAGATGCCTGTCAACGTTATACAATTTTATTGGAAGACCTGTTGCTAACCAAAATAAATCTAATTTCATTTTAATAGTCGTTAAAGAATCCATTATATTACCTCCAAGAAAGTGAATTTATTCAAATTATACAGGATATATACAATAATATCATGTATATATCAAGTATGCTAGTATTATATAAAGATTGATATTTAATTAAAAAATAATGAGGTGAAGTATGAAAAATAATAATGAATTAAAACAAAAGATTAGATTACTAAATGGTATGAATGAATGGCGTACATATGATGAACTCTTTCAACAAATTACATTTTCTGATGGTCCAACAGGGCTTAGATATCAAGAAGGTGATGGCGATCATTTGGGTATGAATGACAGCAAGAGGGCAACTTGCTTTCCTACATCTTCTGCTTTAGCCTGTACATGGAATCGAGAATTGGTTAAAGAAGTATCATCAGCTATTGCAAAAGAAGCTAAAAGTGAAGGTGTAGATGTTTTACTTGGACCTGGGGTTAATATTAAAAGAAACCCTTTATGTGGCAGAAATTTTGAATATTTTTCTGAAGATCCCTACTTAACTAGCGAGTTAGGAAATCAATTTGTAGAAGGACTTCAAGAAAATGGGGTTGGAGCTTGTTTAAAGCATTTTGCAGGTAACAATCAGGAAGCGTATAGGATGTCTATTGATACTATTATTGATGAGAGAGCTAGAGAAGAAATTTATTTTAAAGTATTTAAAGATATTATAGAAAATGCAAAACCTTGGACGATTATGAGTGCTTACAATAAGTTGATGGGTGCTCATTGTAGTGAAAACAAATGGTTATTAACAGAAACTCTTAGAGAAAAATGGGGTTATGATGGATTAGTGATATCAGATTGGTACGCTGTAAATGATATTGTTTTAAGTATAGTGAATGGATTGGATTTGGAAATGCCATCAGTAGGAGAGTATAGTTATGATAAATTAATGTACGCTTACGAGCAAGGTTTAATTAGTCAAGAGGCTATTGATCGTGCATATAACAATCTGCAAACCCTAAGAACACGTTGTAATAATAAATGTAAAAACTCTATCAATCAAATAAACTATAAGGAGCATCATGAATTAGCGAGAAATGCAGCAAAAGAATCCATTGTATTATTGAAAAATCATGCTTGTGCGTTGCCTATTCAGCCATCTGATAAGGTGCTTTATGTAGGGAGCTTAATGAAACAGCATAATTTTCAGGGAAATGGTTCTTCAAGGGTAAACCCTATGCAAGTGGATACAATAACTGAATTTCTTGATGATGACATACTTTATTTACCAGGTTATCCTTTAAATAGCCATGGCATTGATGAGGATATGGTTAAGGATGTTTTAGAAATGGGAAAAAAGGTGGATAAAATCATAGTATTTGCAGGTTCCAATGCACAGGATGAGGCAGAAAGTTATGATAGAGAAGACTTAAAGTTACCTTTGTCTCAAAGACATTTATTGGATTCACTTCAAGTATTAAACAAGACTGTTATATTAGTACTACAGACTGGAGCAGTAGTAGAAATTCCATGGATAAAACACATTGATGCAATAGTACAATCTAACTATTCCGGAGAGGGTATAGGTAAAGCAATTGTTGATATATTACTAGGAAAAGAAAATCCTAGTGGAAAGCTAAATGAAACATATCCAATTAAATTAGCACATTCTCCAAACTATTTATATAAAGGTAGTCAAAAACAGGTAAGTTATAATGAATCAATTTTTGTAGGATATCGTTATTATGACAAGAAAGAATTAGATGTTTTATTCCCATTTGGATATGGGTTGAGTTATACAAATTTTGAATATAGCGATTTTAATATAGTAACTAATAAAGAGCATTATTCCATTTCATGTAATATTAAAAACACAGGTCAATACGATGGATTTGAAGTTGTTCAAATATATGTAGGACTTAATGAAAATAGAGAAATCCAACCTATTAGACAATTAAAATACTTTGAAAAAATATTTATTAAGAAAGGAGATACTTACAACTTTGAATGCGATTTACATATGAGCAATTTTAGATATTTTAATTCTGTAATGAATGATTGGACATATGCTACGGGTACAAATACTATTTTCATAGGTAAGTCATCTAGAGATATTGTTTTTGCCAAAGAGGTACAAATAGATACATTTGATTATAAATACACAAAAATAACAAGAAATACAACGGTTGGTGAGTTATTTACTATCCCTGAACTGCAGGATACCATTAACTATGTGATGGATGATCTAAAAGGGCAGTTAGCTATAGAAGAAGATGAAGTTCTTAATAGTAGAGAATTAGAGAATTCAATACAATATATGCCATTAAGAAATATTTGCCAAATAAGCAAAGGTATAGTTTCTGATGAACAATTAGACTTGCTTATAGCTCAAATGAATGAACAAATAGGTTATGGAGATAAGAAGCTATAAAGGATATTATTTGATATGTATGGGTTAAGTTATTGATATATTTAGTGTAGATGGAGGTATAATAAAATGACAGAAGGCAATACACGTGTAATGAAAAATCAGGTAAGTAAGTCGGAAAAGGGAGCATTTGTTTTTGGTGTTTTTTCTCAAAACTTAGTATTTGCATTTATAAGTGCATATATAATGATATACTATACAGATCATGTAGGTATATCTTCTACTACAGTAGGGATTGTATTTTTCGTAGCTAGAATATGGGATGCAATTAATGATCCTATAATGGGAATTATAACAGACAAAACCAATAGTAGATTTGGTCGATTTCGCCCCTATTTGTTATTTGTCTCAGTTCCTGTATTTTTTAGTGTATTTTTACTATTTACACAAAGTCCTATTAACAATGAAATTGTTTGGGTTTACATAACATATATACTATTTGGAATGATTTATACGGTATCTGACATACCAATCTGGAGCTTAAGTTCATGTATGACTAATAATCCAGATGAAAGAACAAGTATAATCTCATTAGGTAAGGCGATATCGCCTATAAGTTTTGTTTTGGTAACAGTATTTACTGTACCTTTATTAGATGTATTTGGCGGGGGAAAAAATGCCTTTAGATATGTAGGAATGATTTATGCCGGTCTAATGTCTATTGGGATGATTATTATGTTCTTCAAAACACGAGAAAGAGTTAACTATAGCAATAAAACATTAAAGGTTAGAGAAATACTGGGGGCACTATTTATAAATAAACCTTTACTTGTTGTTTTAGGCAGTCAAATTTTTATCGTAATAGTTGATAACCTTATTACGGCTTTATTAATATATTATGCTACATATAATCTTGGGGATGATGGGTTGGCACCTTTATTGAGTTTAACAGTACTTATCCCAATGCTAATAAGTGTATTTGTTGCATCCAAGCTATCTCAATTTTTTGATAAAAAATATTTATCAATTATCTTTTTGATGGCAAGAGTAATTGGTTATGCAACATTATATTTAGTAGGTTTTCATAATCTATATGTCTTCCTTGGAGTTCTAGCTCTTGTTTCATTAACATTTGGAGCAACGGAAGTATTGTTACCATCGATGATGGTAGAAACCATTGATTATATTCAAGTAAAAACTGGTAATAGAACAGAAGGTATTATGTGGTCAACACAGACTTTTATTGTAAAAGCAGGTAGCTCAGTTTCTGGTATTTTACTAGGGGTTTTATTAAAAGTAGTTAATTATGTACCGAATGTTCCACAGACAAAGGATACATTGAATGGTATTCATGGGATATTTACGCTATTGCCAGCAGTTTTAATTACTCTTGCTCTAATACCAATGTTATTTTATCCATTAACAAAAGATAAATATGAATTAGTATTAGAAGATTTAGAACGTAAATAAATAAAGATAAAACTTGCAAGTTTATTTATTATATAATTATGAAAATTAATAATAGTAGTGTCTATACTTGATTTCATCAGGTTTTGGACACTACTTTTTTTTATAAGAAATTACTCTATTTATAAGCGAGAGAAAAAATATCAAGAATAGAAGTTCTCTAATAGTTAATTAATGGTACTTAGAGCAAACAAAATATACTATAATATAAAAAAATATATAAATAAATCAAAAAAATACTATATTATAATAAAAAAATATTGACCAACAACCAAAATTATAATATAATAATGATTGTTAAAGTTATAACAAAAATAAGGTTCAAGAGGTGGGAAAATGAAAAGAGTATTAATTACTGGTGGAACATCAGGAATGGGTCTTAGTGCAACTAAACTTTTTCTACAAAAAGGATGGAAAGTTATGGTTGTAGATATTAATGACGAAAGAGGAAATAGTTTAATAAATGAACTTAGAAAAAAAGGTTACTTAGAAGTTTATTTCTGTAAGTGTAATATTGCAAAAGATGATGAGGTAAAAAAACTTTATGATTACACAATAGAAAAATTAGGTGGAGTTGATAGTGTAATTAATAATGCTGGTATTTGGACAGGTGGAATGTTACATGAGACAAAAGAGGAAAACTGGGATAGAATTTTTGATGTTGATGTAAAATCTATATACTTAACTTCTAAATATTTTGTACCATATATGATTGAAAATGGAGGTGGTACGATAGTAAATACTGCATCAGTTTCCGGTATGTTTGGAGATTATAATATGGCAGCCTACAATGCGGCTAAAGGAGCTGTTGTTAATTTAGTAAAAGCTATGGCATTAGACTATGGTAAATATAATATACGTGTTAATAATGTATGTCCTTCAGCTTGTGCTACTCCAATGTTTTTAGCAAATCCTCCAGAAGTTATAGAGTTATTTAATAATGCAAATCCGATTAAAAGAATCTGTACACCAGATGAAGTAGCAAAGGCTATGTACTTTCTAGCATCTGATGAATCAAGCTCATGCAATGGTATTAATTTGGAAATTTCAGGCGGACTAAATGTTCACACAGGACAACCAGTACAATAAAATAGTTAAAATATTATTAGTAATAAGATGACGATTACGAAAAGTAAAAGAGTATTGATTGTTAAAAATTAAATTATGTAAGTTAATAAAATAAAGGAGATGTTAATATGAAACATAAGGTATTATTATTGGGATTAGGTTTTTGGGGAAAATTTTGGATAGATGTTATTAACAAAACTAACAGATGTGATTTAATAGGTATAGCTGGTAGCGAAGAAGAAGTTAATAATATTGTAAAAGAGCATAATTATTCAAAAAATATAGCATTTACAGATTATAAAAAAGCTATAGAAAAAACTAATGCTGATATTGCAATAATTGTTTTGCCTGCTTGTCTTCATTTTGATGCAGCTAGTCTTGCATTAAAAAGTGGTATGAATGTAATAATGGAAAAACCGTTAGCTATGGATATAGAAGAAGCTCAAAAACTTTTAGAAGTTAAAAAAGAGTGTGAAAATCAAAAATTTATGGTTTCACAAAATTATCGTTGGCGTTTACATAATCAAGCAATTAAAACTGCAATACAAGATGGTAAAATTGGGTCTTTAGAAAATATTTTAGTAGAATTTCGTAAACAAGAAGATTTACAAGGCTATAGAAAAAATTTAGAGCAACCTCTTTTGCAAGATGTATGTATACATCATTTTGATTTAATACGTTTCTTTACAGGAAAAAACTGTGAAGAAATATACTGTAGATCATATAGACCAACATGGTCAGAATTTGAAGGCCGTCCTAATACAGAAGCTTTAATTAAAATGGAAGATGGAATTAATGTTAACTATAATGGAACATGGGCTGCTAGAGGAAAAGAAACATCTTGGGATGGGAATTTTGTAATAACAGGTTCAAAAGGATGTATAACTTTAGATGAAAATGATAATGTATATCTTTATGAATTTAAGAAAAATGAGTCAGTAGTAATGGTTCAAGGAGCAGAGAAAGGTGAACTAATACAAAAATCAGATATGAAGTTTACAGAAATGGAATATGGATTTAATATGTTTATGGATTGTATTGAAAATGATGAAATACCAGAAACAACACTGGAAGATAACTTCAATAGTTTTGCAATGGTTTCTGCAGCACTTCAATCAGTTGAACAAAGTAAAGTAGTTAAATGCAAGAAGAACTAAATATATTTAATAAATAAGGAGATGAATGAAAAATGAAAGAAAAAATAGTTAAAGAATTAGAAAGAGTAAAAGAAGGTCAAAAGGATTTAATATTTAATGCTTTTAATAACGATACAGCATGGACTTTAGGAAATATGATTTATAATAAAGCTAAAGAGTTAGGTCATGCAATTACAATAAGTATAACTCTAGGTGGACAAAAATTATTTCATTATTCTTTTGAAGGTACAGCGCCAACAAATGATGATTGGATTTGTAGAAAAGAAAATACAGTATATAAATTATTTAAGAGCTCATATGAAATGTATTTATCTGCTCAATTAATGGAAGAAGATTTTATGGAATATTTTGGACTACCAAATACTGATTATGTATTAGCAGGAGGCTCAATTCCTATTAGAGTTAAAGATGTAGGTGTAGTTGGAACTATAACAGTATCTGGTTTAGCTCAAGATGAAGACCATAATTTTGTAACTGAGGTTGTTCGTGAATATTTATCATAATATTTTTATTCCTAAAAATTAAATAATGTAGTTAAATATTACTATAAGAAAGAGGTATAAAATGAATAACAAAAAAAGTTATAAAATATGGCAAGTTGTGTTATTATTAGTATTCTTATATTTTGTAGTAGCAATGACAGATCAATTTAAAGGGATGCTGGTGCCTAACTTTAAAAGTTATTTTAATGTTAACAATGTTCAAATCGGACATATTATGACAGCAAGTTTATTCTCATATGCTGTATTTCAATATGTTGGAGGTAGCATAATTGAGAAATTTAATTCTTATAAGAAAGCTATATTACTTGGTTTTATAATAGAACTTATTTCAATTGTTTTATTACTATCAACAAATAGTTATATAAGTTTAATAATTGGATTATTTGGAATAAGTGCAGGTATGGCTATGTTTAATGTAACACTCAATGCATTATGTTTAGCATTACCAGTAAAATCAACAGCAGTATTATTAAACTTTTTAGGGTTTACATATGGAGCTTCTGCTACGACAATTCAAAAAGTAGGAGGAAACATACTGTTTGGTGGTGCAACATGGCAAAGCTTTTTTATGTTCATGTTTATTGCTAGTACAGCAGTATTTGTTTTTGCAGGTATACTTAAGATGCCAAGTGTTGAAAGAGAAAATACTGATGCAAAAGGGAAAAATCTTAGTATAATTACACTTTTAAAAAACAAAACAATATTATTATATGTTGGGGCATTAGGGTTTTATTTAGCATCTGAATATAATGTTGGAGGTTGGTTTGTTAATTATATGGTGGATTCTTTTGAAATGAATCAAGCAGATGCATCTATATATACAGCCTTATTCTTTGGAACGCTAACTATTGCTAGATTAGGTGGAGGATTTTTAGCAGATAAAATCGGTTATTTAAGAAGTGTTATAATTTTTTCAATAATATCTAGTTCTATGAGCGTTATTGGTGTATTAGCAGGAAAAGGTGGTTTATTAATTTTAGCATGTTCAGGACTTTTCTATTCACTTATATGTCCAGTTATAACATCTACAGTAAGTAAAGCATTTGATAAAAATATATCTCAGATTACAGGATTTTTATTTATGTCAGGTACTCTTGTAGCTATGCTAGTTAATATGTTAATAGGAGTTTTAAGTGATAATATAGGTACACAATATGCATTTCTAACAATAGGTGTATGTTTAGCATTAACGGGGCTGTTTTCATTACTAATTAGTAGGAAAGTAGATTTAAAAAAGTAGTTATAATAAAAATAAAAACCTATATAAATAGATTATTTTACGATCTATTTTATAGGTCAATATTTAATAGATTAATTATCTGTAAAGTTTTATTATATTTTTCTATAAATTTTTCTTTAGTACATCTACCTGAAGGGCCATTCACACCTACAACACCTATAAGCCCATTGTTTTTTATAAGTGGAAAAGCTATACAATTCATACCTTCTTCTATTTCTTCTATATCAAATTCATATAGTATATCATTTTTTATATCAAAATTTCTATAAACTTTGCCAATAGCGGAAATAGAGTTTATATCTTCAAATTCACCAATTACCTTTTTAGCTTTTATAGTTCTATTTGGAGATATTGAATCTACATAAAAATAATAATCACTAACTCGTATAGTAAAATATGTAGTTTCATTAAATACATCTGTTATTTTAGAAAGTATATCATGTATTTTTCCATTATTAATAATATCTTTAGTATAGGATAAACATAATTTTAATGTACTAATTCCAAGAGAATATTTAGGACTTTGAGAGTCTCTTTGAATATATCCGTGTTGTTCAAGTGTAGATACTATGGAATGTACAGTACTATTATTTAAATCTAAATCATTACTTATATCTTGTATTCTGCATTTATTTCCATTATTAGAAATGTATTCCAATATATTCAGTGCTCTACCAATTGATTGAATGTATATTTTTTTACCCATAAAATATTATTCACCTCCACATTATTAATTAGCTTTTATAGTATAACATAGTTTATCTTATTTACAAAATTATTAATAGAATATCAGCCTTTATCTTATAGGAAAGTTCTACTAATTTAGATAATGAGATAGGAGCATTCTCATTTACGTTAATTTAAACTATTCATTTAGTAAGCATTTATATTGGTAAAACATAATTAATATAGTATAATAAAGTATAAAGTAGATATAATAATTGAGTTAAGAAGACGTAGGTTACTTAATTTACTATAGATGTTGAAAAGTACAAGGGGTGGGGCATTTAGTGAATAGTGAAATTAAATACAAGATTAACAAAGATAAATGCATTAATTGTGGTTTATGTGTAGATATTTGTTTGGTATATGAGAAAATATCTTCTAAAGTGGATACGATACATCCTAATTTATGTATTGAATGTGGACATTGTGAGTCGGTATGTCCAGTAAATGCAATTGAAGGTCCTGAAGAAGTCAAAATGATATGTGAAGATGAACAAATACCAACATATGAATCTCTACAATTTTTACTACAGACAAGAAGGTCGATACGAAGATATAAATCTGAGCCTATTTCTGATATTGATTTGCAAAAAATGTTAGAAGCAGGAAGATATGCACCTACAGGAAGTAATGAACAAAATATTAAGTATGTGGTTATTAATAGCCATGAGAAGATGCAAGAACTAAGTGAAATTGCACTACCAGTAGTGTTTAAAACTTTTAAGGTAGCAAAAAAAATAGCTTCATTACCTTTTGCAGGAAAAATACTTGGGAAAAAGCAGGCATATAGACTAAAGAATATCTATGGTCCAGCGATTACTATTTTTGAAGAACGTAATAAACAAGGAGAAGATAGACTTTTTTATAATGCACCAGGGTTAATGGTTGTGCATGGAGAAAAACAAGATGAAGCACTTGCTTTTTCTTGTCATATCGCAATGCATAATTGTGTATTAATAGCACAAACATTAGGAATAGGATGTTTGTTAAATAGTTTTGCACTGATGGCTATAAATCAAAGTAAAGTATTAAGAAAGAAACTAGGTATACCTAAAGAAAATAAGTGCTTTGGAGCAATGACATTTGGTTATAAAAATATTAATTATAAAAAACATGTGAATCGAAAACCTGTTAATGTAAATATTATAGAATAATTATATCAATGAAGTGTATTTCTATTAATATGAAACAATAAATTAATAAAAGAACTCTATCTAGTCAGGTAGAGTTCTTTTAACATTGAATCAAAAATTTGATTGGTAATATCTAAATAGGCTTTATTTGTACGACACTTTTTAACTTTTTTTATAAATTTACCACTGGGATCAATATGGAAAGACATATACATCCAGAATTCTTTCATTTTATCACATAAATGCTTATCACCAGATAGTATATTTTTATAATGTTTATAAATACCATCATGAAAGTCTCTTAGTTTTACTATTTTTTCTACAGTTGGAATGCTAATACCTTTTATGGTAGATGCTAAAAAAGGATCTCTTAGAGCACCTCTACCTAACATAAAGTTATTAATTGTAGGAAATCGTTCACTTATATTTTTGAAGTCAGCATAGGAAAATATATCACCATTATAAGTTATTTCGTGTTTGCAACTTGAATATAAAACTTCAAAAGAATCCAGATCAACACTTCCTTCATACTTTTGTATTCCAGTGCGTCCATGGATAATTACACCTTTTAAGGGATAATCATTTAGTAATTCAATTGCTTTTATACCTTCATCAAGATTATTTAAGCCTAATCGCATTTTTACTGTTAAGTTATATGATTTATCTAAACAAACTTCATCAAGAAATTCCTTTATCATATCAGGATAGGGTAAAATACCAGAACCTTTTTTCTTTTTTGTTACCATAGGGTAGGGACAGCCTATATTCCAATTTATCTCTTTATAACCCATGTTTACAATAGTAGAGGCAAAAGATCTGAAATCAGATCCGTTATTGCTAAGGAGCTGAGGAACAATATTAATTGTACTACTGTTTGATTCTGGAAGGATATCTCTAAAGAGTGATGTACTAGCTTTTATGGGATTGGTAGTAGCAATAAAAGGTGCATAATATTTATCTATACTCCCAAATATATCGGCATAAAGATTTCTATAATGAGCTATAGTCATTCCTTGAATTGGTGCTAATGCAAGTTTCATATATACACTCCATTTCTAATTTAAATAAATTTTAATTATTATTTTAACATAATTATGGTCATTTAGAAATTAATAAGCTAAATTTATATGATTCAACTGTGCTCTTAACTGATTAAAAATATTAATTCATTAACTTGACATTTATACAACTAACTTATAATATTAATAAAGAAGATTATGTATAATTTTACATAAATAATAAATAATGTAAAAATATTTAATGAATTTAAGGAGAGGAAGGTACTAAAGATGAATAAGCATATAAATAAAGTAATTTATCCACTTATAGTCATACTTTTAGCGAGTAATTTAATGAATTTTAATGTAGTGACGTATGCTGTTTCAAAAGATTTTTATTTTTCATCAGTAGAAGTTACTTACAATGGTAATGATATTGAATCAATACCTAATAATTTAAGTGATGGAGATTTGATAACTCTAAAACTTTATTGGGAGATAACTAATGAAGCTTTAGTAGAGAAACAAATTCTAAAAACTAATTTGCCAGAAGTGTTTGATTGGTCAACTGTAGCTGGTGGTGATTTAAAAGGTACAGGAGGAAAGATTTATGGTTTTTATGAAATTGTAGATGAGGATACAAACGGTATTTATGAGTTGAAAATCACTTTTGCGAAGCAATCTGATTTAGAATCTAATGTCACTGGTATGGTAGGATTTAAACTAAAATTAAGTACAAAAAAAACAACTATTGAACTGCCTTATACATGGACTGTTCCTATTAATACGTCTGATAGTAAGGATATTGTTTTTAAGGTAACTCCAAAGGGTGGAAAAGCGCTAACTAAGTCTGGTGCACAAGAAAGTAGTAATGATATAAAGTGGACTATAGATTTTAACACATCATTAGATTCTTTAACTAATCCTGTTCTACATGATACTTATTCAAGTACTTTGAGATACAAGGATAACTCTCTTACTATCCATGAATTACGTATTAACGGTAGAGGCGATATAGTTTTAGGTAATGATGTTACTGGGACTGCTTTGTTGGAATTGCCGACTTTCAATAACGCTAAAGCATCGATAAAAGAAGGTCTAGGGGGGAATGTTGACTTCAAATTTAAGGATATTACAAAGGCGTATAGAATTGAGTATATTACAAGTATAGATCCTGATAAGATAGACACTGCAAAGACAGATTTCACATACTCAAACGTTATCAGACTTAATGACGAAAGCGCTATACCACAAGTTGATGTCAAAATTTCCCGTGGTACATTGATAGAAAAAACAGGGTTTGCATTGGATGAATATAATATTGACTATATTGATTGGGAAATTACAGTAAACAATGCTAGTTATCCTTTAAAAAGTGTCCGTGTAGAAGATATACTTCCTGATGGTTTGGATTTGGACACTTCAAGCATTAAAGTGGTACATAAAGACAATCCTAGTATAACATTAAAAGAAAATGAGGATTACATATTGTCGACAGTTCCAGAAGAAAATGGACTATTGGTTATTAAGTTAGGTGATATTAATAAGGAGTATAGTATAACTTATAGAACAAATATTTTGAATTCTGCTAGATTAACGGACTCAAAGGATTCAATCAGCTTTACCAACTCAGCTACACTATATCATGAATTAGGATCAGCAATTCCGAAAAACGGTCAGCCAACCGTTACTGTTAATTTGGGAAAAGTTGTATATAAATATGGTTATGGAGATATCGATTATAATGATAAAAAGTACATAAATTGGGAGCTATATGTCAATATGGGAGAGGCTAGTCTTGGTGTAGATAAAATGATTATTGACCAATTAGATGATCATCAGATTCTTGATACCGCACAGGGCTTTCAGGTTGAACAATTAACTCTAAATCATACAAATACATTTGATACTTCAGTGACTAAGCCTAGTGTTATCAAAAACGCATTGTCTCAGTTAATTGACAGTACTACATTGATTAATGAATCATTAGACTATACAATATTATATAAAAAAGATGACAAAGAGGTTAATATAAAATCTGACCCTACTTTAGATGCTGTTGATAAATTCGAGCTAACCTTTAATAACGAAGTAAAATCAGCGTATAAAATTAGCTATAGAACCATTATTGTTGATAAAAATCAAAAGACATTTAATAACTCTGCAAATATTGGATCTTATAATACTAATTATGTTGTACGACCAACTATTGCTAACAATTATGAGAAAAATCGTGTTGGTATAGGAATAAACTATTTGGATAATAGTATGTCTTGGCAACTTAAGGTTAATCCTGTAAAGGAAAAGGTGGAAGGGCTTACCATTTCAGATACAATTTCATCTAATCAATATGTTACTTTAGCTGATTTTCAGACATTCAAAGTTCAAAAAGAGGGTATTGATCTTAGTTATAGTAAGGAAGATACTCCAGGAGAGGATTACTATATTGACACTGTTGTGGAAACGTTAACAATTCGTGGGGTAGATACAGAAGTCGTAAGAAGTTTTAATATTCATTTTTTAGATACGGTAAATGAAGGCAACTATACTTTTAATTATAAGACATACATAAATCCCAATACATTTGGAAATAACATGAACTATACTAATACAGCTATTTTTGATTGGACAGGTAATGATTCTGGACCGCTGAAACAGGTGGCTAGCCCAAAACTAAGTTCGTTTGCCAAAAATAATGGTAAAAAAACTGGAAATCCTAATTTTAACTCTAAATCTATCGATTGGGAAGTTTATATTAATTATTTTTCTAAGACAATGAATAACGTTAAGATGTCTGATGAACTACCTGAGGGATTATTATTAAAAGCTAATTCAATAGAGGTATATGAATATACTATAGATGGTTTTGGTAAAGTTGTAGAGGGTTCCCGAGCTGATATGTCAAATATTAAAATCCAAGAGTCGGATGATTTGAAATCCTTTACTGTTAGTTTTAATGGTGTTCATGATAAAGCATATAAGATTGTATATTCTACAAATTTAGAAGGTATATCTAAGCCTAAATATTCGAATACGGCTAAATTAACAACAGGGGAAAAATATGGTGCATTAGTTAAATATCCTGTATACGATCAGTTTGTTTCAAAGAAAGGTTCTCCTAACGGTACCACTTCAGTGGACTGGACAATAACTATTAATGAGAGTCGTTCAGAAATTACAAACCTTAAGATTACGGATACTCTTAGTCAAGGTCTGTCACCTGATATGGACAGTTTTGCAATTTCTAATTCAGATATGAAATTTAAAGATTATTTTGATGTAATAGTGCAACCAAAGCTTTTAACGACAGATCCAACAGTTATTGTAATGACTATAAAGGATGGTAGGATAATTGATAATAAGTTCAACATTACTTATACAACGGATATTATAGAAGATGAAGTGATTGGTAAAAAAATAAATAATTCTGTTGCAATTACAGGTGATCAGATTGACTTTGGTACTAAAACAGATAGTTATACTGAAAAGTATTCACATATTGTAGGATTTGGTGTAGGAACTGGTGAAGTGGGAAGATTTACTTTAAAGAAGGTGGATAAACATAACCATGATATTAAGCTTTCTGGTGCGGAATATGAATTCAGGAGAGGGAATAAGGTGCTTGGAACGTTGACTACAGATAAAAATGGTGAGATAACTGTTGATAATCTATTGTTTCTTGAGCATACTTTGACGGAAACTAAGGCACCAGAAGGATATAAGTTGGATAGGACACCATTTGTCTTTAAAATCAATAGTGCTTCAAAGACGTTTACATTGGAAAATGAAAAGATACGTACTTTAAAAATTATTAAAGTTGACAAGAACAATGAAGATATTGTTTTACCAGGAGCGTCTTTTGAAATATATGATGACAAAGACCAAATAGTTGATACAGTTATTACAGATAATACAGGGGTTGCTTTAATAAACTTGGATATAGGTAATTATACAGTTAAAGAGGTAAAAGCGCCAATTGGCTATTATAAAGATGATGAGGATAAGTTGGTAACAATTGATACAACTAAGGTTCTGGTAGAGGTAACATTCAAGAATACGAAAATATCTTCTACGAATCCAGATCCCGTACCAAATCCAGACCCAAAACCTGATGTGGATCATAACTCAGAGCCAAAACCAGATGATGATCCAAAACCAGAGCCAAAACCAGATGAGGATCCAAAACCTGATAAGGAGCCAAACTCAGAGCCAAAACCTGATAAGGAGCTAAACTCAGAATTAGAACCAGATTCAAGGCCTAATGTGGATACTGAAAATACACCTAACTCACTAGTAAAGGTAGTAACTAAAGAAGATGAGCCAAAATCAGGAGAACTAAAAGTAACTGACGGTACTGAACTAGTTGTAGATACTCATCCAAAACATGGAAAGGTAGAAATTAATAAAAAAGGTAAATGGTTATATACACCAGAAAAGGATTATGTAGGTAAGGATACTTTTTCTATTAAAATTAAAGATTCTAATGGTTTAGAAGACACGATTTTATTTGAGATAGAAATGGAAGAAATACCATTGGGCTCAATGACTTTACCACAAACAGGTGAAGGAATACATTGGTTAAATTATTTTCTAGGAGGATGTATAGTTCTTTTAGGAGTAGTATTATATTTTAAAAGGAGATAGTGTATTAGCAGGTCTTTTTAAGTGACCTATGTATTAGTAGATTCACTACAAAAAATATGAAAAGAATTATATCTTTAATACTTATTGTTATTGGTTTTATTGTGATATTTTATCCAGATATTCAAAATAAACAATTAGATTTTAAGCAAAAAGCAATTATGGCTTCGATTGAAGAAGCT
Organism: Vallitalea sp.; assembly: GCA_025210235.1. Classification (GTDB taxonomy): domain Bacteria; phylum Bacillota; class Clostridia; order Lachnospirales; family Vallitaleaceae; genus Vallitalea. Next base: position 57,249 of record JAOASG010000007.1, on the reverse strand, counting down.
ATGATTGCTATTGAAAATGATGAACAAATAAATAATAAAGTAGATTTGTATGAAGAGAAAACAGTTGGAAACCTATATGATGAAGAGCTAAATAAAGAGTTAGATAAAAAGATAGAAAAAGATATAGAAAAAGATTTAGATATTGATATAGATAAAGATATAGATAAAGAAATAGAAAAAGAACATAATTTAAAAGAAAAGAAAGCTGTTATTATTCAATCAACTTTACCTGTTGAGGCTACTTTGAGGATACAAGCAATAGACTTGATCATGCCTATAATTCAAGAAGCAATTCCTAAGCATTTAAATGTTTCAGTTTGTAGTATTAATGGGTTATCAAAGCCGTGGGAGCATGGTAACTATGTTGTAGCAGGTCATAGAAGTAGAACTTTTGGTAGACATTTCAATCGACTTGCTGAACTAAATATTGGGGATGAGATAATTGTAGATGATTTGGATGGGAACACATATCATTATGTTGTTTATAGAATTTCAACGGTACATAAAACTAATCTATCAGTTTTGGATGACGAAGGTTATGATGAATTGACTTTGATTACTTGTGAACCAGCAGGGGTAAAGAATCCTAAGTATAGATTGATTATTGAAGCAAAAAAAAGATAATAAAATATTTTTTTGCTTGTTTTGTTTTTGATATTACTATATAATTGATATAATACAAATAAAAGATAAGATACTTAAGGAGGACATATGAATTACGAAAATGGAAATGCAAAATATAATATGGAAGTAAATAAGATTGAAAAAACTTTACATTTAAGTGCATCAGGTTTTTTTCAAGAAGAAGATGGACATTCTTTTATTAATGATTATAACAAATTAGTAAAAACTTTTAATCCTAATAATTTTGTACTAATTATTGATTTAAGTAATGATTTAAAACCTTCAACTCCTGCTGTTGCAAAAGAGTTAGAAGAATTAATGGTAAGATATATTGAAGTTCCTTTTAGAAGAAGATTTTTACTAACAAAAGGAAATGTTATTACATTATCTCAATTCAAGAGATTAGGAAGACAAATTCCCGGATGGGATGAAGGCATTGAATATGCGGATCATTTACAAGATGTTAAAAATAATTTAGCATCAGATAATTAAATATAAAAATAAAAAATACTCTCTCAAATCAAATTAAGAGGGTATTTTTTGTATGTCTTTAAAAAACAATCACAGATTTGGTAACGATGTAATTTTTGTATATTAAAATTCGAATAAAATTGCACTTGTTGTAGAACCTGAACCTACAGAAATAAATATTACTTTAGAACCTTTATTAATTTTTCCTGTTTCCAACGCCCTATGAAGTGCCATAATAGGACTTGTTACCCCAGTATATCCATATTCATTTCCAACATAAGTTAAATTTTCTTTGTCTATATCTAATTTTTCTAAAGTGGCTTTAGCTGCATGATTTGTAAATTGTGAAAAAAGAAAATGATCAATATCTGTAAGATTCATTTTATTTTCTACAGCAAGGTCTTTAATTAATTCAGCCCAATAATCACTAATAAAATCATTATCAAATGGTTCAAAACTCCATTTTTTATCTTCTTCTTTTATAACATTTCCTTTTGTAATTTTGGAATATCCAATTTTTGGCATAAGAATATTATCAACTTCACTTGTTTTTGTATAACAAGTAGAATCGATAAATCCTCTTTTTATATCTTCTTCTACTTTTTCTAATACTACTGCTGCTGCTGAATCTCCAAAATTACCATAAGTTACTGGATCATTTGTATTAAATGCAGAACTTATTAATAAACCACCTACAACTAAGGCTTTTTTATATCTTTTATTAGTTTGTAGAATTCTACTTACTTGATCTAGTGCAGTAATCATACCTATACAATTGCTATTTGTATCATACACCATTTTTGCATTTTTTGCATTTAATAAATGAGTTAGTTTTATAGCATTGGAAGGAGATGTATACTCTGGAGTATCGGTTGCAAATACTATCAAATCAATATCTTCAGATTTTATTTTTGCTTCTTCTAATGCATTAATACTAGCCTCATAAGCCATAGAAATAACAGTTTCTTCATCATCATCAGAATGATATCTATATTCTCTTTCTAGATGAGTCAACAGCCCTTCTATTTCTATCCCTAATTTATCAAAATGATCTATAAGATAAGCATTGCTTACTTTATTTTTTGGATGATAAATCCCAGTTCCAATTATATTGATATTTGTATATGTCATATATATCGCTCCTTTTTGTGTTTTTAATATTTTAAGTAATTATATGAAAATTGTCAAGAATTTTGTCGAAATATAGTACATAATTTACTTTATATACATAATCTTGAATTGTCAATCGTTAATATAGACTATTTGTTATAATGTATATAGGTACTTTATTAATTTATCTACATGTAACAGTAAAGAATGGTTTAATGTTTTTTTCTTGACAAAGTAATAATACCATTTAGTCATACATTAAATTAGCTCCAAACTCAAATCTAACTTAATGGTAAGGTTTGCTAAATTACTGGTAAAAATATGCTATAATATTGCAAATGAAATACAGGAGGTATTATATGAAGAAGTTAGTTAATTTAATAGTTGCTTTAGCAATGGTATTTACTTTTACTAGTAATGCGTATGCTGGTGGATGGTACCCTGGTGCAAGTGATTGGGCTACTGAAGAATTGGATAGCGCATCTCAAAATGGAATAGACAATGGATATCAGGATTATAGTTATAATATTACCAGAGTACAATTTGCTGAGCTTATAATGAATATGTATAATCAAATGACAGGCAAATATCCAAATCCTGCTCCTAGCAATACATTTTCTGATACAACTGACAAAAATGTTCTTATGGCTAAGACAGCAGGTATAATAGGTGGTAAAGGTAAAGGTATCTTTGCTCCAGAGGCTCCAATAACAAGACAAGAGATGGCAATTATGATGAGTCGTTCACTTGATAGTATGGATATAGACTATTATAAAGGCGATGGTGTTCTAACTGTAGCTGATAAAGATAGTGTAGCAGGTTGGGCAGTAGCTGGCGTTGACTTTGCATATGAGAATGGTATTATAAAAGGTAATGGTACTCACTTTAAACCACTTGCTAATACGCCTATCCAACAAGCGGTTATTATAGTAAATAGGGTTTTTGAAAAATATTATAAGCCTATAGAGCCTAATGAGGATACTGAGCCAATAGAGCCTAACGATTATACTAGAGGATATGATATATCTAAAGAAAATGAAGAAATTTATGCAACATTTTATAATAATGGTCAAAAAATAAAGATAGGTGAAGGCGTTTCTTATAAAAAGCTTGATTCAGATGCTAGTAAATTATATTGTCTAGATACTGGTATAGTATATAGATATAACTTTGAGAAAAATGAAGTTGATTGGGAATACAAACATGGATACCTATCTGATTGTACTGTAGTAAACGGTGGTAAGTATGATGGATATATTATATTGAAAGTAGGTACTGGGCTAGCTCACGCTTATAAGTATTTAGTTTTTAATAGTGATCTAACAGAATTAGGAAATATATATAAATGGAATAGTAAAGACGATCTTAATAATAATATCGAAAAGCTTGTAAATAAGTATAATAGAGAAACGACGGGGTCAGAGCCATTTTCTATTAAAGTTACAGATCCTTCTCAAAAATGGGATAACGTAAGTTTTACAAAAGACTATTTTAAATTTTATAGTAATCCATATTATTCTTTTGTAGATGATTATTTATCAATAAAACCTCGTAGTAGTGAAAATAAAAATATAACACCTATTGCTGTTTTAAGTAATGATACTGGAGCATGGGGATTTAACGCTTATGGAGGGATATATCAGGTAGATATATGTTTATCTAGTGATGACGACAGTAATGCTGGTATAGTATTTAACGTTGAAAATCTAGCTGATGGATATAATCACTTCTTAGGATTCTATGCTGGAATAGATGCAGAAGGTGACAAAGTAATGTTAAGAAGAGGTAAAGGCCTAAATAATGGTGATTGGGAAAATATAAGTAATAAAAAAGTTGGATTTAATATTAAACCAAATGAATACTATACATTAAAAGTTGTTAAAAATGGTTCTTCTATTGAAGTTTTTCTTAATGATGTATTGTATATAACTGAAAAAGATGACAAATATATGGATGATCTTAAAATGTTTGGACTAAGAACATGGGGAAAAGAGGCAAAATTTAAAAATTATACTGTTAACCCATTATCATATTAAATAATATTTAAATAATGTTTATTTAGCGAGTAATTAATTAATTACTCGCTTGCTATATTTTAATATAAGTCTTTAAGCTATATTCGTTATAATATTGTATGATTAAGATTAAAAAAAACATTTTTATTGTTATTAGGATCAATTAGAATATTGACACTATTGCCAATTGAAAAAAGATGAATCATATGATTTGGAATTGCTACGTCCCTTTTAATGTCATATTGAGAATAATCTTGAGATCCAACTTTTACCCATACTGTATAGACTCTTATTTTATTTATCCGTGTATTGGTTGGAATAAGTGCAGTAATATAACCTATTTGTGGTATTCCAACTTTGACTATGTCTTTCTTTCCTTTATTCATTTTTACAGTAAAGTATATTGCGTAAACTATCAGTGGTATAATAGATATAAAAACTCCAGAGTGTAGAAGTATATTGTAGTTAGTTATTTCCGTGGTATCAATCTCTGGAATAGGTTTTCCTAAAATGTTATTTAGAAAAAATAAATATACTCCTGATTTTTTCATCATAAGAGTAATGATCACAATTACATATGTAACGGGGATTGCTGTTAGTTTGAAAAATATATTCTTTGAAATTACTAGTGACAAAATTAATAGGGCAAAAGTAATGCATATCAATACAATATCTACTTTAAATATTATCCCAACAATTTTTTTTGGAAAAAACATTCGTATTAAGGGTATAAGTCCCGAAAAGATAGCGGTAGGGATAGTAATTATTATTATCCATTTTCTTAATATATTTTTATTTCGATCCACGATAAATCCTCCTTGATTAGATATAACTACATAATTTAAAAGGTACACTTATTAAAAATAGTACAATAATTTCCTTCTGGAGTTCTACATTTAGAGCATCTTACACATTTTGCTGGTTTTGTATCTCCGTCTTTCCATCTTTTAATTAGATTAGGCTCTGCAAGTAATGGTCTTGAAAGACCAAAGTAAGAGATATTTGTTTCATTAAAGACTTTTGCAATATTATCAAGTTCTTTAAAACCACCTACTGTTATTATTGGGATATTTACAATATTACTAATAATTTTTGCGTATTCAAGGAAATATCCTTCTTTCTTAAGTTCAAGTCCGTCAAAAACTTGCCCTACCATTAATTTAGCTTTTCCATGAACGTTGCCAGAAATTTCAATACCGTTAATACCAATTGATTCTAATTTTTTACATATTAATTTAGTTTCTTCAAAAGTTAAACCACCATCAAAAAATTCAGTAGCAGTAAGTTTTACGAATATAGGGAAGTCTTCTCCTACCATTTCTCTCATTTTATAGTAGATTTCAATTAAAAATCTCATTCTATTTTCTAAACTTCCACCGTATTCATCAGTTCTTCTATTGTAATATGGACTTAGAAATTGGTTTATTAGATATGTGTGTGCCCCATGTATTTCAACTCCATCAAAGCCTGAATCTTTAACCCTTTTACCAGCTTTAGCAAAATCGTTAACAATGTAGTTTATCTCATCTTTTGTCATAGCCTTACCTAATACATTTGTACTTCTTTCAGGAACTTCACTTGGAGCATAGATAATTCTATCACCAAGATTAAATTTAGTTTTTGTTCCACCATAAGCTAGTTGCATAATTATTTTTGAATCATAGCTGTGTACAATACTTGTTAGTTTTTTATATTCATTAATAAATGAATCATCATAAATACCCATCATTCCAGGATTGGGCTGTTCTTCTTTAACAATATTTCCATATCCTGTAATAATTAATCCAACTTCGTTTTTTGATAAGTCTTCGTATATATTATAAAGTTCTTTTGTAAGATGTCCATCTTCTGTTGTCATATTTTCCCAAGTAGCACTTCTAACAAATCTATTTTTAACTTTAATATTTGCTAATTTAGATTCATTAAACAAAGATTTAGTAAGTTTATTTTCACACATTGAAAAAACTCCTTTCTATATTATAACTTTTGGTAATTTAAATTTTTTAATGAAAAGGCAAACATAATTATACGAAAAAAATAAGGACAAATCAACAGTTATCGCTTTAGTTAATAAATTTTTACAGCGTATAGAGATTGCTTTGTAGAATATTACTGGATCTATTATAATATTTGAGAAAGTAATATTTTATAATGATATTAATATTTAATAATTTTATATTAAAGGCTTATAAATAGGTGAAAAAAGCAGGAGATAAATATAATATCATAAAATGAACATTATAATATTGATAGTTAATAAAAACTAGTGTACTGTTAAATTAACCAATAAATGATGTGCACACAAACTAATGATTGGTGGATATTTCTGTATTTGACTTGAAAATATTAAGGAGGAATAGTTTTTTATGAAAAAATTAATAGCTTTAATATTAATTGTTACAATTTGTTTGGTGAGTTTTAGTGGATGTTCAAAGACGTCTAAGGAAGATAAGAAAGATAATACAGTTTCATCTAGTAATGAAGGAGCAAAAGAAGAGAAAAGTGATGAACCAGTTAAGTTAAAATTATTTTTACATAGTAAAGATATTCAAGAAAAATCTTTTACAAAAGATTACATTGAAAAGCAAACTAATACTATATTAGAAGTTACACAAGTAACAACTAAAGAATTAGAAAATAAATTAAATCTTATATTAGCTTCAGGCAATAGACCTGATCTTATGAATTTTTATACGGATGCAATGGAAGATAAGTTAGTAAAAGGAGGAGCATTAATTCCTCTTAATAAATACTTTGATAAATATCCAGAATTAAAAGCATCTAGAACAGATAGAGAATGGGAAGTAATGACTCATGATGATGGTAATATTTATGCAATTGGGGTAAGTACGGCTAATCCATTATCGATTATTGCTTATAGAAAAGATTGGTTAGATAAGTTTGAAATGGATGTTCCTACTACACTGGATGAATACTATGAATTTGCAAAAGCAGTAGCTTTAAAGGATCCAGATGGAAATGGAAAGAATGATACTTATGCTTTTGGGGGCTATAGTATAGTGGATAGATTTATGGATCATATCTTTGGTGCCTATGGAGCATTACCTCACTATTGGATGGAAAAAGACGGAGAGTTAGTAAATGGTTCTGTTCAACCACAAGCAAAAGAAGCATTAAAATTCTTAAAGAAAATGTATGATGAGAAATTAATTGATCCAGAATTTGTAACGGATGATAGTAAAAGGTGGAAAACAAAAGTAAAAGCAGGTACATTTGGTGGTGGTGAAACAAAAATCCATTTATTTGACAAAAATAATCATCAAAACTATTATGTGCCTTTCAAGGAAAAGAATCCAGAAGGAGAGTTTGTGTTTGGGCCTATCTTAAAGGGTGGTTCAGATAATCCTGTTGGTATAAGAATGGCATCTATTAAAGGTTGGGTAAGAACAGGTATTAGTAGTGAAACGAAAGATGTGGACGCTGCTCTTCGCTTATTAACTTGGGCAGCTGCTGATGAAGGAAATAAGTTTATTAATTATGGTTTAGAAGGTGAACATTATAAAATAGAAAACGGTCAACTAAGTAGAACGATTGATAATAATAAATACGGTGAATTAGATATTAATAAATTTAATATTGCTAAAAAAGTATTGTTTGATCATTCATCACCAGAACTATTTGATGCATTTAAACACAATGAATCGATAGCTTTAGAAAATCCTGCTGACGGGATTTTGGTACCAGAAGCTACTAAATATGATGCGGATTTAAGAGATTTTACAAATAGAGAATTTATTTCTATGATTGTTGGAGCTACTGATATAGAAACTGGCTTTGATGCATTCGTAAAAGAATGGAATAAAAGAGGTGGAGAAGCTTTAACAAAGGCTCTTAACGAAAAATATCAATCAAAAAAATAGTCGATTGAATATTGTTAATAGTGTGTTTTAAAGTAATTAGCTTTAGAACACACTTGTTATTTCTAACATAGGAAAGAGGAGAACAGATGGTTATTAAACCCAATAAACAAAAACAACTAAAAAATTATAATAATTCATCAAATAAGCTATTGAAATATATGAAGAAAAATAAATGGTTATACATCTTATTAATTCCAGGTTTATTGTATTTTATTCTTTTTAGATATGTTCCTATTTTTGGTTTGGTTATTGCATTTAAAGATTACGATATATTTAAAGGAATCTGGGATAGTGCTTGGGTAGGATTTGATAATTTTAGAGTGGTATTTGGTTCAAGAGATTTTAAACAAGTATTTTCTAATACAATGATTATCAGTTTCTTAAAAATATTAATCGGTTTCCCTGTACCTATTATTTTAGCATTAATGCTTAATGAGATGAGAAATTTAAAGTTTAAACGAATGAGTCAAACAGTACTCTACCTACCACACTTCTTATCATGGGTTGTAATAGGGGGAATTATGTTAAATATATTCTCTCCAAGCTATGGTGTAGTGGGTGAAATTTTTAAGCTGTTTGGAATGGAACCTGTTAACTTGTTGGCAAGTAAAGAACATTTTAGAAGTATTTTGATTATATCAGATATTTGGAAAGAGTCAGGGTGGGGAACCATTGTATATTTAGCTGCGTTAACACAGATTGACCCTAATTTATATGAAGCAGCTAATATTGATGGTGCAAGTAAATGGAAACAAACAATTCACATTACTTTACCAGCAATCTCAGGTATTATTGTGATGTTACTGATATTAAGAATTGGTAGAGTAATGAATGCAGGATTCCAACAAATCATGGTATTACAAACACCATTGGTTCAAAGCATTAGTGATATTTTTGATACATATGTCTATAGAAACGGACTAACAAGAGGACAATATAGTATAGCTGCAACGGTTGATATGTTTAAATCAGTCGTAGCATTATTCTTAGTAGTTACTACGGATAAAATCAGTAAGCGTATTGGTGAGGAGGGATTATTATAATGGTTAGTAGAAAAGTAACTCCATTTAAGATATTTAATTATACTTTCTTTGTAATAATTGGTCTTCTTATGTTCTATCCATTTTGGTATGTATTGATGTATTCACTAAGTGATCCTACTAAAGTAACACTTAATAATTTATACTTAATACCTAATGGTTTTACATTAAATACATATGCTGTAGCTTTTAAGAAGAGTATTATTTATACAGGTTTTCTAAATTCTATTATCGTTACTCTAGTAGCGACATTATTAAGTATGTTTTTAAGTGTTATAACTGCATATCCATTATCAAGAGAACATCTTAAAGGTAAAAAGTTTTTCTTTTGGATGATTATGGTTACTATGTTATTTAATGGTGGATTAATACCTACTTATTTAACAGTTAAGTCCTATGGGTTAATTGATACACTAGGTTCATTAATATTTCCAAAGGCAATTATTGTCTATAACCTTTTAATTGTTATGAAATTTTTTAAAAATGTTCCAGAAAGTTTGATTGAATCAGCTAGAATTGATGGATGTAGTGAAATTGGTATACTCTTTAAAATTGTATTACCTCTATCAAAATCTGTATTAGCAACAGTAGGATTATTTTATGCGGTTACGAATTGGAATGCATTTTTACCAGGTATGATGTATCTTAATGATAGAACAAAATGGACTTTACAAGTTGTACTCCGTGATATGCTTGACCAAACAACTTCAGCCATTGATACAGATGATATCTTCACATCTCCTGAAAATTTCAAGATGGCTACAGTTATGATCTCTGTAGTACCAATACTTTGTGTATATCCATTCTTACAAAAGTATTTTACAAAAGGTGTAATGTTAGGATCAGTTAAAGGTTAAGAGAGGAGATTGATACATAATGAATAAGTGGTATGATGAAGCGTGGGAACAAGCTATCTCAAAAGTGTTACAAGTAAGTAATAGAATAAGAGATACATTTCCGCATGTATCAATAGAAGGTCAATATAATAACGAAAGGTCAGGCTTTTGGACAGCGGGCTTCTGGCCAGGGCTATTATGGCTTATTTATAAAGAAACACAAGATGAAAATATAAAAAAATATGCTGTATCATGTGAGATACAATTAGATAAGGATTTACATAATTTTGTTGGAATACATCATGATGTTGGATTTATGTGGATACTCTCATCAGTAGCTCATTACAAGCTTTTAAAAGATGAAGAATCAAGAAAAAGAGGACTTATTGCTGCAAGCCATCTAGCAGGTAGATTTAACATAAAAGGAAACTTTATAAGAGCATGGACTGATAAGGTTTATGCAGATAGTCAAGGATGGGCTATTATTGATTGCATGATGAATGTTCCTTTGTTATATTGGGCATCTGAGGAGCTAAATGATCCACGATTTAAACATATTGCTATGGCTCATACTGAAACAGTAATGAATGAATTTATAAGAAATGATGGTTCAGTACATCATATTGTATGCTTTGACCCTGAATCAGGCGAAAGAGTAGGTTCATTAGGTGGTCAAGGGTATTCAGAAGAATCAGCATGGGCTAGAGGATCAGCGTGGGCAATATATGGATTATCTATAGGTTATGGTTATACAAGAGATAAAAGATATTTAGATAAAGCTAAGCAGGTTGCACACTTTTTTTTAGCTAATCTTCCAGAAGATAAGGTTCCATGTTGGGATTTTAGGGCACCAAAAGAACAAAGAGATGGGAAAGATTCATCAGCCGCTGCATGTGCAGCTAGTGGTCTTCTTGAATTGTGTAAGTATCTTGATGGTGTTGAAAAAGACTTTTATTATGATAAGGCTGAAGAAATAATACATTCATTATATAAAAATTATGGAGCATGGGGTTATGATGAAGAGGCACTAATTACTATGGGAACAGTAAATTATACACGTTTAAAATATATTAATACACCGATTATATATGGAGACTATTTCTTTGTCGAAGCATTAGCCAAATTAAAAGGGGAGGAAGAATTATTCTGGTAAGGAGGAATTTTAAATGAAAAAACCAAACATTCTTTTTATTATGACCGATCACCAGAGGGCTGACAGTATAGGTATGAAACAATGTGGTATAGAGGTAACGCCTAACTTAAATAAGTTGGCTAAAGAAAGTGTTATTTTTACAAGAGCATATAACACATGTCCTCTATGCGTACCATGTAGAACAGCTCTTGCAACAGGAAAATATCCAACTCATAACGGGGTAGTATTTAATGATTGGGAAGGAATAACGGCTAAAGATCATGAAACAATTCATGAAATATTAGAAAAAAATGGTTACAATATAAATCACATTGGAGTTGACCATATTAAAGTTAATCCAATATTAAAGAATAGGGTTCATTTTAATAAGTGGATTGATCAACATGACTACAATGCTTATGTAAAGAGTGAAGGGATATCAATTACAAGAGATAATAAACACTCAAAAGAAGTGAACGAAAGTAGAAATAATGGTGAATTCTTTGCAAAAAAATACTCAAATACATACGTATCTGAGTGGGAATATGATTCAAATATCTATAAAGATACGTATTTTACTAGAGAGTGCTTGGATGTTATAGAAAATGCTGGGGATAAACCTCTTGCTTTATTTATTAATTATTGGGCACCTCATCCTCCACTTAGGGTACCGAAGGAATATCTTCATAAGTTCAATCCAGATACAATCGAGCTACCTAACAATGTAGGTGAAATTGCAAAAAATGAACCCTCTAATAGAAGACAAGGGGTTCCAGCTCAACTTGCAGAAAATGTGTCGCAGAAAGAGTGGAAACAAGTATGGGCTGCTCATTTAGGTCTGGTTAATTACGTAGATAATCAAATAGGTCAAATTCTTAGCAAATTTGAGGAAAAGGGTTTGATGGACAACACAATTATCGTATTTACAAGTGATCATGGAGATCATTTAGGTCAACATAGTATGTATCAAAAAATGGAGATGTATGAACAAGCCATTAAAGTTCCATTATGCATAAAGATACCACAGGTAAATCCAGTGAAGATAAACGATGTTATGTCAAATTTGGATATTTTGCCAACATTATTAGATGAATTAGAAATTAAAAAGTCCTATGAGTTAGATGGCATATCTCAAAGTGAAAGAATACGTAACAATGAAGAGATAAAAGATAGAAAAGTATTTTGTCAATATTCGGGTAATCCAGAATTGGGTTCTATACGTAGAGCTGTCATCACAAAACAATATAAATATATATATGATGACAAGATGGAACGAGAATTATATAATTTAGAAGTAGACCCATTGGAAATGAATAATGTTGCAAAAGACGAAAAAAATAAGTCAATAGTTGAAGCCTTACATCATGAATGTGTAAAGTGGGCAAAAGAAAAAAGCGATTGGGTATTTTAGGAAAGGGTGATGAGGTGAACAAACCAAATATATTATTTATTATGTCAGATGAGCACAATGCTTCGGTAATGGGAACTGCTGGAGATAAGATTATAAAAACACCAAACCTTGATCAATTAGCAGATGAAGGAGTGGTGTTTGAAAATTGTTATACGCCGTCACCAATATGTGTACCTGCAAGGTTGTCAATTACTGCAGGTAAATATATAAGTAAATGTGGAGCGTGGAGTAATGAAAGCATGTTAGAAAGTGATGATGTTATTTCCATAGCCACTGTTCTAAGTAAGCAAGGGTATGATTGCTATTTAGGTGGGAAGATGCATTATTCAAAAGAGCGAAGATATGGAATGGATGAATTATATCCTTTTTGGACTAATACCAATATAAGAAAACCCTATAATAAACGTATTGATTTGACTGATGGTGAATTTGAAAGTCGAGAAAGTGAATTGTCACCTAGATTTGACAAATTTTATGTTGGTGATGACAATCGAGTAATGGATCATGATAGGAAAGTAACTGAAATATGTTCTGATGTTATTAATAAAAGAAAGAAAGAAGATCCGCCATTTTTCCTTATAGCAGGCTATCTGGCACCTCATTTTCCATTAATTGTTCCAGAAAAATATTATGAGATGTATAGAGATAAAGTGCCTATGCCAGTAATACCTAAAAATCATATTGAGTCTTTGCCTAAACATTATAGGATTATGCAAAAGGCATTTAAAAATGATCAAGTTGATTCATCAATAATAAAAAAAGGTCGTGAGTTATACTACGGACTAGTAACATGGTTTGACAAAGAGGTTGGAAAACTCCTGGATTCATTAAATGATTCAGAAATAAAAGAAAATACCATTGTAATTTATACTAGCGATCATGGAGAGAACATGGGAGAACATGGACTGTGGTGGAAGAACTCTATGTATGATTGTTCAGCAAAGGTTCCTCTTATTGTGAGTTGGCCAAAGCAATGGGGGAAGGGTATACGAAAAACAGAAGTCTGTAATCTACTAGATGTCATGCAAACAATTTGTGATGTGACTGGTGCAGATGTTCCGAGCGATTGGGATGGTAATTCTATGGTCGATCTTCTTAATAATCAAAAGAGTATTTGGAAAGATTATACAGTAAGTGAGTATTATGCTCATGGTATTGCAGCAGGACATTGTATGATTAGAAAAGGTGACTACAAATATGTGTATTTTAATAAGATTGATGAAAATAATGGTGAAGAAAGACAATTATTTCACATGAAAGATGATCCTAATGAATTTAATAATCTTATTAAAGATCAACGATATAAAGAGATTGTACAAGAGCTACATAGCTTATTGGTTAAAGAATTAGGTAGGGAACCATGGGAGATTGAAAGAGAATCTAGAGAGATAATAAATAGATAATGAGATTACAAAGGAGAATGACTATGGAAGGATATGAATTAGGAGACTTATTATATGAAAATAGTCTTTCTAAGGAGTCAGATATAGACGATTTCATATTAGAAGGTAAAGCAGAGATATATTTTGTCAAAGGCAGAATGAGAATGGAAAATACATTAGATCCTGAAATAGTAGGGAACCAAAAGGGTAATTTTGTTTTTTGGTGTCCAAAAGAATTTTCAGCTAATTTAGCTGTTAAATGGGAATTTAAACCCCTAAATGAACCTGGACTTGCAATGATGTTTTTTTGTGCTAAGGGACGAAATGGAGAAGATATTTTTAATAAAGCTTTATCACCTAGAGAAGGAATCTATAAGCAATATAATAGAGGGGATATTAATGCTTATCACGTATCTTATTACAGACGCCGTTTAGATAAAGAGATTGATTTTCATACTTGTAATTTAAGGAAGAGTTATGGATTTCACTTGGTATCAACAGGTCCAGATCCTATACCAAATATTGAAGATATAAAGGAGCCGTATTCTCTTACTTTAATTAAATATGAAAATGAAATATCTTTTTATATTTATAATCCATATACAGAGAAGGACCAAATTCTATTTAAGTGGATAGATGACGGTAAAACATTTGGTGAAGTATTAGGAGAAGGTAAAATAGGGCTAAGACAAATGGCGCCTCTAATTGGCGAATATGCAAACCTAAAAGTATATGAAGTCACAAAAGAAAGTGGTGAGAACCAATGCAGGAAAAATTAATATACTATAATCCACTATCTTGTCCTAAAGATGTTAAAGATTTTATATTAGAGGGAGATGCAAGTATTTATTTTGTTAATGGAAAAATGAGGATGGAAAATAATATTGATCCAAATCTTGGTCAAATTTCCAATTTTGTTTTATGGTGCAATAAAGATTTTCCAAGTAATATAAAAGTATCTTGGCAATTTAGACCTATCAGAGAACCAGGACTTGCAATGTTTTTCTTCTGCGCCCAAGGAAGAGATGGGAAATCAATTTTTGATACATCAATAGCAAAGCGTGAAGGTATATATAGACAGTATTATGAAGGGGATATAAATACATATCATGCATCATATTTTAGGCGAAAAAACCAAAGAAAGTTTAATATGTGTAATTTAAGAAAAAGCTATGGTTTTCATATGGTTGCTAGTGGTGCAGATCCAATACCTAGTGTAAGAAATGTAAATAGGGATTATACGATAATGGTTATTAAAAAAGGATCAGAAATAAGCTTGTATATAGATGATTTACTTATATTTAAATGGATAGATGATGGAATAAGTTATGGTTATTTATTAGGGGATGGGAAGATCGGTTTTAGACAGATGGCTCCATTAATAGGTGAGTACAGTGATCTTCAGGTATTGGAATTATTAGAATAAATGTGATAATAAGATACGTAAAGATGTTATTAATCATACAATTATGATATAATAAAGGAACTATTATAGGAGACTATAAAAAATAGAAGGTAAATTGGCATAATTATGGGGTGGCTTTTATGAAAAAACTTGCTGATGTTAATGTCATTAATAAAAAGAGTAGAAGTGCAACATTTTATAAGTTTTTTTTAGTAATATCTATAAGTATAATGATACCCGTTATAATGATAACGTCAATAATTGGTAAATTCAGTAATGATCATTTACTAAAACAAGTTAATCTCTCTAGAGAAAATGTTCTTAATCAAACAAGATTAATGGTTGAACAAAAGTTAACGGATATAGATGCACTAGTTAATCAATTTGTGAGCAATGATAGTGTTTGGAAGTTAGTGACAACTAGTGAATATACTTACAGTAGTAGTCTATTTATGCGAGATGCAATTACTTTATTTAATAAAAATATTATTTCTCATCCATTAATTCATTCTATTTATTTATTTAATGATACAGAAAATATTATAATAAGTGATTCTAAATATTCAAAAACCGAATTTTTGGATAAAGAAATATTAAATATTAAGTTTGATAGTACCAACTATGTAACAAAAGCAAGAACAATAAAAGGTAGAAAGGTTTTTAGTTATATTAAGAAATTTCTTTCGTTTGATAGAAAAGAAAATGCATACATTGTAATTAATCTTAATTATGATAGTTTTTGGAATGAGCTTATTGCTGATTCAACAGATGGATTATTCCATTTTATATTTAATGATAATACAATGATTTATTCAGATGTACTTAATGACAATGAGATTAATACAACATTATTTCATGATATTACTAATGGATCAAGTTCTAATCAAAAATTATCTTATAAGGATGAACAATTATATGTATGGAAGAGTTACTCAGCTAAATATAATTGGACATTTGTTGTGGCACAAAAGTTAAATGATTTATTCAAACCAACGATTGTATTAAGAAAGATTAATATTATTTCTTCCTTTGTTATATTGTTTATCGCTCTTATATTAGCTTATTTCTTTTCGGATTATTTGTATAAACCTATTAGAAAGCTAATTAATAAAGTGAATCAAATAACTCAGATTGATACAATTAATTCGGAGAATGATTATCAGCTTATTGATAAAGTAATTGCTTATTTATTTACTGAGAACGTTAAGTTAAATAGTGATTATCAATATGTGTTCCCTTATTTTAAAGAATACTCTATACATGATATGTTAAATAAACATACGTTTGATTTGAATAATTTTCAGCAAGTACTGGATTTATTAGATGTAGAATTTAAGTTTAAAAATCATTACCTAGTATTGATTGAAATGGATAATGATAATGTTAATGATATAATAAAAGATAAAATAGATAAATGTCTTAATAATAACGACATTAATACAATAATTAGCCAAATAAATGAAACTAGGCTAGTAATTATTATGAACACAAATCTTAGTGTTAATGATATATATATACAACTATCAAAGATGCATAATATTTTTTATAATGAAAATGTAGCGTTGACAGTATCGTTAAGTGATGAATTCCAAAATCTAGAGGATATTAATATATATTATGAAGCGGTTCAAAAACAACTCGATTATAAATTTTTTGTAGGTGGTAATAAAATTTTATTTCATATGATACCACAGCAAATTGAGCAAAATATTTTTTATGATAAGAATATGGAAAAAGAGTTGCTTAATAATTTGAAAAAACAAGATGAAGAGAAAGCATTTCTTGCCTTAAGAAAATTAACAAAAGGACTTGAAGGTAATACTAAAAATATAGATTATATAAAATATGTTTATTTCCAAGTTTGTTTAAATATTATTGAACAAACCACTAATTTTGGATTTAGTATACAAGATATAGGAATATCAAATAGTGATATTTTTACAGAAATTAATGATGCACATACTTTAGATGAAATGTATGAATTTATATGTTCTATAATTAGAAAAAGTATTCAATTATTCTCCAAATTAAATGTAATGCAGCACGATAATATTATTAATAAAGTAAAAGAATATCTTAATAATAATTATGACAAAGATTTATCTCTTGAGATGATTGCAGATTATGTGTATTTATCTCCAGGGTATCTTAGTACATTATTTAAAACAGAAAACGGTATTACTGTATTTGATTATTTGACAAATGTAAGAATGGAAAAGGCAAAATTATTCTTAGTAGAAAATAAAAATATGAAAATACAGGATATTGCTAATATGCTAGGTTATAATAGCTCCCAAAGCTTTATACGTTATTTTAAAAAATATTATAATATGACACCTAATCAATTTAGAAAAAAAGATAAATAGCTTGAAGATTGTTTTGCGATTAATATTATTTTGATTGATATCTTAAGTAATTTACAATATAATTTATATGGATGTAAACAGATTAAATTGAGAAATTGTATGAATTATTTAATTCGCTAATGAATTAATAAAAAAGAGAGGTAATATTATGGATAAGCAAGAACAAAAACACAAGCGACGTATTAGATATAAAGGAACTCATCCTAGAACTTTTAAAGAAAAGTACAAGGAACTGCAGCCAGAGAAATATGCTGATACTGTGGCAAAAGTTATTAGAAAGGGTAGCACACCAGCAGGTATGCATATTTCTATCTGTGTTAAAGAAATATTAGATTTTTTACAAATTACTCCTGGTCAAGTAGGATTAGATGCAACACTAGGTTATGGTGGTCATACGTTAGAAATGCTTAAATGTTTAGATTCAAAAGGGCATTTGTATGGAATAGATATAGATCCAATTGAATTAAAGCGTACTAAGGAACGATTAGAAAAGTTAGGTTATAACAACGAAATATTAACTATTAAGCAATTAAATTTTGCAAATATTGATCAAATATCATTGGAGTCAGGACCATTAGATTTTGTATTAGCAGATTTAGGAGTATCGTCTATGCAAATAGATAATCCTGATAGAGGATTTTCATATAAGAGTGAAGGTCCACTAGATTTACGACTTAATCCACAAAAAGGTATATCTGCCGCAGAGCGTTTAAAAGAAGTTTCAAAAGATGAGTTAAAGGGAATGTTAGAAGAAAATTCTGATGAACCTTATGCAGAAGAAATCTCTCGTGCTGTTATTTCGGAAATAAAAAAGGGAACAGACATCTCAACAACAACTCATTTACAAAATATAATAAGAGATGCTCTTAATTTTATTCCGGAAGATAAAAGAAAAGATGAGGTTAAAAAGTCATGTCAACGATCGTTCCAAGCATTAAGAATTGATGTCAATAATGAATTTGAAGTGTTATATGAATTTTTAGAAAAACTACCTAATGTCCTTGCGAAAGGGGGACGGGTTGTAATTCTTTCTTTTCATTCAGGAGAAGATCGTCTTGTTAAAAAATCATTTAAACGCTTGTTTCATGAAGGTATCTACCGAGAAATAGCTCCAGATATTATTAGACCATCAGCCGAAGAATGTCATATTAATAGTCGTGCTCGTTCCACCAAAATGAGATGGGCTATAAAATCATAAAAACTTACTCTTTTATAGCAAGAATTTTGAAAATAGATTTCAATAATTCTTGCTATTTTCATATATATAATTCTAATGATTAACATAGATTAGTAAACCTCTTAGTAACAGCATTTTTTAAATGAATAAATTGATTTTTATTATCTAATCATATGTATATAATGTTCAATATATTAAACTGTATTATTTTTAAAATGAAAATAAATATAGGAATTACAAGTTGGGATTGATTGTTTGTAATGAAGTGAATTAAAACATAAATGTGTATTAGTGATTTTAACAACAATTAATAACATAATTGAGGAGAATATGTAAAAATAATATATCGATTTTATAAATTGCAATTATTTCTTGTTGAAATTAACTATATAGTATGGTAATATAAAACAAACAATAATTTCAAAATGAAAATATATATTGGAGGTAAATGATGAATACAAAACAACCTAATATAATTTTGATATTAACAGATCAATGGAGAGGTGATTGTATTGGCGCTTTAAATAACGATATAATACAAACACCTTTTCTAGATGAAATGACAGTAGATAGTGTTGTTTTTGAAAGGGCTTATAGTCCTTCACCTGTATGCGTTCCTGGAAGAGCATGCCTTATAACAGGTAAGAAACCATCTTCTACTGGTTTTTTTGGAAATGATTTTAGTGTGGAATGGAACTATAAGAATACTTTAATGGAAGTCTTAAGAGATAATGGATACCAAACAATTAATGTTGGGA
Source organism: Vallitalea sp. (assembly GCA_025210235.1). Taxonomy (GTDB): domain Bacteria; phylum Bacillota; class Clostridia; order Lachnospirales; family Vallitaleaceae; genus Vallitalea. The sequence goes on along the minus strand of JAOASG010000007.1, from coordinate 37,641 downwards.
AAAATCATTTTGAACCACAAAGAAAAGCTCTTGGGTTTGAAATTAATAAACTTTATGAGACACAAAATGCTTATGATGAATTTAAATTGCCAAGTGACTATCATTTATGGCTAGAAAAAGAGACAGGTGGAAAAGTTAAGGATACTGCTAAAATGCATGAAAATAATGGTCGAGTTGTATTTCCTTGGAATGCTGAAAGTAGATTACATCCAACTGAATGGACTTTACAAGAATCTTTGGATCAAATCGAAAGAAAAGATCCTACAAGACCATTTTACTTACAAATGAGTTTTCATAGACCACATCCACCTTTAGATCCACCAAGTTTTTATTATGAAATGTATAGAGATGTAGAGTTTCCAGAGACACCTATTGGTGATTGGGCTCCAGAATTTGAAAAAACTTCGGCCACAACAAATCCGTTTGAAGGAAGAATTGAAGGAAAAGCTTTAGATATGGCTAGAAAAGCATACTATGGATCTATTAGTCATATTGATGCTCAGATTGGTAAATTACTTATATGGTTAAAAAGAAGAGGAATTTTAAATGATACAATCATAATATTTACATCAGATCATGGAGAAATGTTAGGCGACCATAATATGTTTAGAAAAGGAGCTGCTTTTGAGGGCTCTGCTAAAATTCCTTTCATTGTAAGACTTCCGAAAAATGAAGAGTATAAGATTAATTCACGAACTAAAGTACCAGTAAATCTAAGCGATATTATGCCAACTGTATTAGATCTTGCGGGAATCAATATTCCAGAAGAAGTTGAAGGTGATAGTCTCAAACCTATTTTAATGGGCGAAAATCTTCCAGATAGAAAATATGTTCATGGTGAAAATTATAGAATTGGGTTAAATAGAGGATGGAACTATATAGTTAATGAACAATATAAATATGTATGGGATTCATACTCAGGACTAGAGTTGTTTTTTGATTTAGATAATGACCCGAAAGAAATAAAAAATCTTATGAACGAAGAAAAATATGGAAATATAATTTCTCAATTTAAGGCATATTTAATAGAAGAATTGTCTAAAAGACCAACAGATGGCTTGGTTAAAGATAATGAGTTGGTGAAAGGTAAATTATTACCTCCATATAGAAAATTATAAACTTAGCTAAGTAACAAAAAAATATTAATTTCATATTGAAAATATGTAAAAAATATGTTAAGATAAATCTACGATACAAATATTAATTGTTAGTAATCACAATGAATAACAGCAGGTAGAACAAGAAAGTTGTTAATGTTGACTAAGTCGACGATTATTCAAAAAAAGCTTAACTAAATAACAAACATGATAAGGAGTGGTTTAATGAAAAAGTCAATCAAACGTTTAAAAGGGTTTTTGTGTTTAGCATTAGTTTTAATAGTTTTTACTGCATGTGGAACTACAAATAATGATGAGAAAAAAAGTGATAGTACAAAGAATAATGTAGCAAATGAAGAAAAAACAAATGATAAAGAACAAAAAACAAATGATAAAGAAGAAAAAACACTAAACTTTCCAAAAGACAAGTTAAAAATTATTGTTCCAGGTGGCGCAGGTGGCGGTATGGATATTAATGCACGTACAGTTGCTAAATATTTAGAAAAGGAAATAGGAGCAACTGTGATAGTTGAAAATCGTCCAGGAGCAGGTGGAATTGTAGGTGCTACAGAATACTTAGTTGAACAAGCAAATTCAGATACAATAATTGTTCTCCCAAGTTTAGTTAATGCAGTAGCTCCTTTGTATACTAATGTTCCATATAAAGGTGATGATTTTGTTCCTATAATTGGATTAAATCAAGAAGTTAATGCTATATTTGCTAATCCTAAAAAAACTGGAATAGAAACTTTTGAAGATTTAGTTGAGTATAGTAAAGAACATGTTGTTAAATTTGGAAGTGGTGGACCTGGTACTTATAATTTCTTAGCTCAAGATGCATTATATAAAATGGCAGATATACAAGCTGAAACTGTTCCTCATAAAAGTGGTGCAGAAGGTTTAACAAATGTATTAGGTGGGCATACTGATATTACATTAGCACCAGCAAGGATTGCAAAAGATTATGTTGAAAATGGAGATTTAAAACCATTATTTGTATTTTCACAACAACCATATGATAAATATGAAGGTGTTGATCCTGTACCAACAATTATGAGCAAAGGTTACGATGTGCAATATGAAGGATATGTATATATTGCAACAAGAAAAGGTACAGATCAAGAAATAATAGACTATTTATATGATTCTATCAATAAAGTTTATCAAAATCCAGATTTTAAAGCAGAATTAGTTCATTTAAATATAAATAATAGTAATGGAAAAGAAGTTAATGAATATATGAAATCTAGAACAGAAGATGCTAAAAAGTTTTATGAAATAGCGAATCCATCTGAGTAATAGCAAGAAACGAGGAGTAATATATAATGAAAATTAAAATTAGAACTAATTTAATTGGTGGAATATTCTTTTTACTGCTTTCTGTAATTGGATGGATTCTAATTCCTTCCCAAATTCAAGTTGGTAAATCGTCTACAACGCTGATAGATGCACAATTTATACCAAAATTAACTATGATATTAATATGTATATTTAGTATTGTTTTAATAGTTTTAAGTTTAATAAATGAAAAATATGAAAAGTATATTGAATTAAATATTTCAAATGAATTAAAAGTGGTAGTATTTTATATAATGTTAATCGGTTATGTGTTATTAATACCAATTATAGGCTATGAAATCTCATCAATATTATTTTGTGGAGTAATGTTATTGTATTTTAAAGCAAAAAAATGGACTTACTACATAGTTTCATTTTCTGTAGTATTAGTTTTATCTTTTATATTTAGTAAAGTTTTAGGTGTTCCATTACCATAAGTTATAAGGTTATAACTGCATTATATATAAAATGATTGTTTCAAATTGGCTACTATATATTATATATAGTAGTCAATACTTACATTAAATAACATATATAGCTATTACTATCATACAAGATACAAGGAGGATTTATACATGAAAGCAGTAATGGTAATGTTTGATTCACTAAATAAACATTATTTATCAGCTTATGGTAATGATTGGACGATAACTCCAAACTTTAAAAGACTTGCTGAAAAAACAGTAACTTTTGATAATTTCTATATAGGAAGTATGCCATGTATGCCAGCTAGGCGTGAAATACATACAGGTAGATATAATTTTCTGCATAAAAGTTGGTCACCTATCGATCCTTTTGATGTTTCAATGCCTGAATTATTGAAAGAAAATAATATTCACACACACTTAGTATCCGATCATTTCCATTATTGGGAAGATGGAGGTGCTACATATCATAATCGCTTCTCAACTTATGATTTTATAAGAGGTGATCAAGGGGATCTATGGAAAGGTGTTGTGGATACACCAGAAGATTTTATTTATAATGAAGAGTTTTCGCCTAGTTATAAAATGGTTAGACAAGATCATATCAATCGTAAATATATGAAAGATGAAAAAGATCATTATCATGTAAGAGCTTTTGAAGCAGGTATTGAATTTATGAAAACTAATATGGAATCAGACAATTGGTACTTGCAACTTGAATATTTTGATCCTCATGAACCATTTTTTGCACCAGAACGTTTTCATCGGTTATATGATGAAAAATTTCCTGATGAAGGATATGATCAGCTACCTTATAGAGAAAGAACGAAAGATAATACTAAGTATATGAGTAGAATTCAAAAAGCATATTCAGCAACATTAACTATGTGTGATGAGTATTTAGGAAAAGTTCTAGATTTCTTTGATGAAAATAATATGTGGGAAGATACCATGTTAATTGTGAATACAGATCATGGACTTTTATTGGGTGAAAAAAACTATTTTGGAAAAAGTCATCCTAATGTTTATAATGAAATGGCAAATACACCATTTTTTATATGGGATCCAAGATGTAAGGAAAAAGCAGTTAGAAGAAAAAGTTTGGCTCAAACTATTGATATAGCACCAACATTATTAGAGTTCTTTGGTGTTAAACAACCAGAAGAAATGCTTGGAGTTTCATTAAGTCAGGTTATAAAAGATGATACAAAAATACATGATTATGTGTTATTTGGGTATCATGGTAAAGCCGTTAATATAACTGATGGAAGATATGTTTATATGAGACATCCAAAAGAAGGAAATCAACCATTATATTCATATGGACTAAATTTTGCTCATATTAAGCGAATGTTTAATGTAGACGAATTAAGAAGTATGGAACGCCAATTATTTGATGGTTTTAAGTTTACTAAAGGTGTACCTGTTATAAAAATACCAGTAACTCATAGATTTGATCCAAAAGGGTATGATAATTTATTATTTGATTTAAAAAATGATCCTATACAAGAAAATCCAATAACTAATACAGGGATAGAAGAAATATTAATAGATAATATGATTAAATTAATGGAAGAAAATGATTCACCCGTAGAACAATATGAAAGATTAGATTTGTCAATAAAATAGAGGTGTTCATGACCATAAAAGCAAAACTACTAACATAAAGATTATGAGGTGTAAACAAATGTTTGAAAATCTAGCAAGTGGATTTTTTGAATTATTAACTATAAAAAATTTTATATTTATGAATGCAGGGTTATTAGTTGGTATTATTTTTGGTGCAATTCCAGGATTGTCTGCTAATATTGGAATCGTTCTTTTATTACCATTTACTTTTAGTCTAAACCCTATTAATGCAATATTAATGTTGCTTGGAATTTATTGTGGTGGTACGTATGGTGGTTCAGTTGCCGCTATATTAATTGGTACTCCAGGTACTAATGCAGCTGCAGCAACATTATTGGACGGTTATCCTTTAGCACAAAAAGGACAAGCCAATAAAGCATTAAGTATGGCTTTAACAGCGTCTACAATTGGTGGAGTAATTAGTGCATTAATTTTATTGTTTGCTGCACCAGCAATCTCTAAATTTACAATTGCTTTTGGGCCACCAGAATATTTTGCTTTAGGAATATTTGGTTTATCAGTTATAGCATCAGTTTGTGGAGATAATGTTATCAAAGGAATTATATCAGGATGCTTTGGGGTATTTTTAGCAATGGTTGGTTTAGATACTATGAGTGGAACTGTAAGATTTTCTTTTGGTAATATTAGATTAATGTCAGGACTAGGTTTAATACCTGTTTTATTAGGGCTATTTGCAATAGAAATAGTGCTTGGACATGTTTATACAATTTTTAGTAAAGACAATTTAGGTGATGCATCTGAAGTAGATTTAAGTGATAAATTAGAATTATCTGAAGTTAAACAATCTATGCCAGCTATCTTGAAAGGGACACTAATAGGAACAATTATTGGTGCCATACCAGGGATTGGAACAGGTGTTGCTTCTTTTCTTAGTTATAATGAAGCTAAAAGAACATCTAAACATCCTGAGAAATTTGGTGAAGGTGCAATAGAGGGAGTTGCTGCGCCAGAAGCAGGTAATAACGCAGTTACAGGAGCTTCTTTAATCCCACTATTAACACTTGGCGTACCGGGTAGTGCTGTTGCAGCAACACTACTAGGAGCGTTTATGATGCATGGTCTTGTTCCAGGACCTAATTTATTTAAAGATCAAGGTACAATTATGTATGCAATCATGATTGGACTTGTATTCATTAATATATTTATGTTTTTGCAAGGAAAAACTTTAGTTAAATTTTTTGCTAAAGTAACTAAAGTACCAAATGCTTTATTAGTACCAATTCTATTAATTACATGTATTGCAGGAGCTTTTTCTTATAAAAATACACTTTTTTATGTATACATATTATTAATATTTGGTGCTCTATCATATATTATTAAAAAATTAGGATTTCCACCAGTTCCAATAGTATTAGGTTATATACTAGGACCTATTGTAGAGTTTAATTTAAGAAGAGCGTTAGTAATGTCTGAAGGTAGTTACTCAATATTTTTTACAAGACCAATTAGTTTGGCATTTGTAATATTAACAGTAGCGTTTATGTATATGTTAACAAGACAACAAAGAAAACAGAAAAAACAAAAACAAGCATAGAAAAGGTTTATATATAATTACACCAAGGTAGTTGTAGGTTACTGAAAAACTTTCAGTTGACTTAGGCAGTTGACTTGGTGTTTTTCCTAATATATATTAAATAAAAAATTTTTTAATAAGATATTTTCATATTGAAAATAATAATGTATAATATATATAACATAATAAAATTGTAAGGAGTAGAATATATGAAAGAATTTAAAACAAATACACAAGATGGGATATTTACAGCTAGTATTTGTGATGAATTGGTAGTTAATGATGAACTTGAATGGCAATTGCAATTTATCGCAAATAAAAAAATAGATATTAATGGTAGCATTAAGATTCTTGTTCCTGCATACCAACATCAACGAAGTGAAGAATATTTACAGACATATGATTATTGGAAGCCTAATTATATATACGCTATTGGAGAAGATGATGATATTCAAGTAAATGTTAGAATTGAAAAAGTTCCATCAGCTTTTTCTCATATAAGAGATTGGGTTGACAGTAATAGAATTGCTATAGTTACTTTTCCAAATGGCCTTGAAAAAGGGGATAAAATAATTATTAAATTTGGTGGTGTTGATAGACCTTGGTTAGAGGGAGAGTGTTCACCATCAAGAGTATCACAATTTGCATATAAAAATGGGGGTACTTACCTAGAATATGAAGTTTATATAGATACAGATGGAAGTAATAATTATAAAGCAGTTGATGTTTTTCCTAAGGTGGAAATTGTACCTGATAAGGCAGAAAAAATTATTTTAACAACTAATTCAGTTGTTAGAGTAGATGAAAAATTTAATATTAATGTGAATGTAGTAGATAGATTTAATAATCCTATTATTGATTATAATACAAATTCTATGAAATTAATTTTGATTAATTTAGAAACAAAAGAAAATATAGTTATAAAAAAAGAGAATGAAGCTTTTACTGCTAGTGTTAAAGAAGAAGGGTTGTATGAAATTACTGCGATAGATGAAGAACTGTACGTTGAAAAAGCAGTCTTTGTGTGCGATTGTTCTATGGAAAAATTATATTGGGGTGATATTCATAATCATTCTAATCTTACTGCTAATATTAGAGACAATGATTGTGGAGCTTCTCCAAAACAAGGTTATTTGTATGCGAAAGAAGTTTCATGTCTTGATTATATTTGTTTATCTGAACAAACTTTTTTATTTAATGAAGATACAAGTGTTAATATTAATAAAAACACATGGGAAAAAATAGGTCAAGAAGCAGATAAATATTATAAAAAAGATGAATTAGTGACATTTCCAGGAGTAGAGTTACATAGCAAAAGAGGAGATACAGTTGTATTATTCAGAGATTCACTAAATAATTATCCTTATCCTTCTGAAGATGTAACGGACATTCAAGATATATGGAGTTATTATAAGGGGAAACACTTTTTAACAATTCCACATTTTCATAGATACTGTGATGGAAGACCTAATAAAGATCAACAAGAAAGGAAATATTCTGGATTTGAATATAGTAATTGGAAAGAAAATAGTGAGCAAGAAGTAATATGTGAAGTATTTTCAAGCCAATGGGGAAGATTTGAAAATGGAAATCATCCAATGATTTTAAAAGCAAGAGCTAACGTAAAAGGTAATACAGTAGTAGACTTTCTAAATAAAGGGAAAAAATGGGGTATTACAGCAAGTAGTGATGGACATGATGGAAAGCCTGGTTATGGAGGTATCACGGGAGTTTATGCTTCAGAAAAAACAAGAGAGAGTATTTTTAATTCTTTAAGTAATCGTAAGACTATAGCATCTACACACCCTAGATTGATTATTAAATTTGATATTAATGGACATGATATGGGGAATATTGTAGATAATAACAATGAAGTAAGAAATATTAATCTTAAGGTTGTTGCACCTGAGAAAATAGAAAAAATAGAAATAATTAAAAATGGAGAAATATTTATTAAAAGTGATTGTAGCGATAATTATATAAATAAAACTTTTATTGATGATAATGAGATAGAAAAGAATACTTATTACTATATAAGAGTTATTTTGAAAAATGGACATATAGGTTGGACTAGTCCTATCTGGTTTAATATATAAAACATTTGTTACAAAAAATATAAAATGAGGAGTTTTCAAATGAAAGATTATTATAGCTTAAAAGAAGATGAACTAGGAAAAAATAGCAAAATTGATTTAGAGATTATGGATACAGAAGATGATATGTATCATGATATGGCTAGAATTATGTTTGACGAAATAAAGGAAAATAATAAAATTGGTAAAAATACTGTATTTATTTGTCCTGTAGGACCTGTAGGCCAGTATAAAAGGTTTGTTATGCTTGTAAATAAATATCGTCTTAATCTTAAAAACGTATATTTCTTTAACATGGATGAATATTTAAATGATGATATGACTATGATTGATAAGGATAATCATCTTAGTTTTAGAGGCTTTATGGAGAGGGAAGTTTATAGTAAGATTGATGATGAATTAAATATTCCTGTAGATCAAAGATTTTTTCCTGAACCAGGCAAAGAAAATGAAATATGGGATAATATGGTAAAACTTGGTGGAGTTGATATATGTTTTGGTGGAGTAGGTATAAATGGTCATCTTGCTTTTAATGAGCCTCCAGAAAACAATGAAAATATTACTAATGATGATTTTAAAAATTTGGGGACTAGAATTTTGAAAATATCAAGAGAAACTAGAGCTATAAATGCAGCTGGTGCTTTAGGTGGAGCTATGGATATTTTCCCAAAATGGTGTATAACTATTGGAATGAAAGAGATTCTTAGTGCTAGAAAAATTCGTTTATATATGTTTAGAGATTGGCATAGGTCAGTAGCAAGACGTGCTCTTTATGGTGAAATTGATGCCAAGTTCCCTGTTAGTTTTATTCAAGAACATGAAGATTCAAAGATTACTATATCTAAATATGTTGCGGAAAAACCTTTTTAGATAAATTTTCAAATTTTAGCATCCTCCTTTTTGTTAGAATTCATTAAGTGATTGCAACTACAGTAAGTTAATTATTTAATACAAACAAATAATCTGCTATAATATATTACATAATAATGTTGCAGTGAAATTATTAAATATATAATTAGAATTTGTTGAGTAACAAGGGATAGAATGCATTAGGAGGAAAATAAATGTTTAAAATTGAGAAAAAAGGTAAATCTCAAATAAAATCTAGAAATAGAATAAAAATATATAGCTATATCTTAAAAAATGGGCCTGTTTCAAGAACTGACTTAGAAAAAAAATTAGGAATTTCTGCTCCTTCTGTTTCAAGAATAGTAGAAAATTTAAAAAAGGAAAAGTTAATTAGAGAAGTTGGTAAAGAGGAAACAAGTGTTGGTAGAAAACCGATAAAATTAGTGGCAAATAAAGATGCAAGATATATAGTTGGGATTAGTATTACTAAGACAAAAATATATATTTGTATAACTAACCTAGGCGCAGATATAATATATAGAAATATAAATAGACTTGATGAAATTGAGTCAGAGAAGGACTTATTAAATGCAATTGATGGGCTTATTACAAGTTCGTTAAATATTACTAAAATACATAAAGAATTAATTTTAGGAATTGGTATAGCTTCAAGAGGAATTGTTGATTATAATACTGGTACTATATTAAGATGCTATTTTAATTATTATAAAGAGCCTATTAGAAATATTAAAGTAAAAGACTTTCTAGAAAGTAGATATAACTGTGAAGTTATTATTGATAACAATATAAATGTAGAGTTATTTGGAAAATTCTTCTTATCAAATAATATTAAAAATAATAAAAAAAATAATATCTTATATATTTATATGGGAGAAGGTGTTGGTGGTAGTATTATATGTAATAATGAACTTGTAAGAGGAAAAAATAATATTGCAGGAAGAATAAGTCATATGATAGTTGACCCTAATGGTGTTTTATGCAATTGTGGTGGTAAAGGGCACTTAGAAGCATATGTATCAAAATCTGCAATTGAAAAACAGTACTTAGAAATCAAAAAGATAACAGATAGTGAGATTAGTATTTTTGAAATTTGTAAACTGGGTAATAATGGAGATGAAGTTTGTACTGATATAATAGATGACGTATTAGAAAAATTAGCTTTTGCTATAGCTAACTTACAAATTATCATTAGCCCCGACACAATAATTTTAGCAGGTGAAATTTTTGATTATTATGATTGTGCATTAGAAAAATTAAATGAAAAGTTACAAAGCATAATATTTGATAAAAGATTATATGAAGTAGAATTAATTATTAGACCCAAAAAAGATATTATGTTTGATCATAGTGCAACTGCTTTAATTATGAATAAAATATTTACAGTAGAATAGTTAGATATAAAAATTTAATTAATAAATTAAAAAAGAGCCAGAAAATTGAAAATAAAAATCAATTTTTTGGCTTCTATAATATAATTTAATCTTTTTCTTCCCATATTAGAATGGCTTTTTCTGCGACTTTACTAAAATTTTCTTGCGACATATCATTTAATTTTTTATAATTACCTATAAGATAATAAATAGCTTTAATATTTCCTTCATGTTCAATTGTATTACCATGACCACCATAGTCAGCCATAATTCTTTCTCCAATGGAAAATTGTTGAATTGAAGTATGCTCACTATGAGTAAAATATTTTGTCCAGATATTATCATTGAAATAAACATAAGCAACGTTTATCATTTCGCCATCTTTTTTAATTTTCTTAAACATACCATTAGCTTTATAATAATCACTTTTTGAAAATTTTATATCAATTACTGTATCTTCTGCTTGATTGATAGTGAATAAATCAGGCTGATACTTAATAGGAATTTGAAATTGTCGAATGAAAGTGATTAATAATAAAACAGCAGTTATAGAAAAAATTGATACTAGTATATTTTTTCTGAAAAAATGTTTTTTTAACTTTTTAAATGATTTTGATTGTATCTGATCTTCGGATTTTATTTGCGGAGAATAAAATAACTCTTCCTTAAGTTGATAATAATATTGTTTGCAACTATCACAATTAATAAGATGTTTTTCTATAAATTCTTTACTATCTTTACTGCAAAGATTTTCGTTATAAATTGGTAATAAGTCTCTAACAATATTACAAATGTTATTCATTTAATTTCCTCCTTAATTTTTATTTTTGCTCGATAGAAAGTTACTCTTGCCCAGTTTTCTGTTTTTTCAAAAAGCATACCGATATCATAGAAAGAGAGTTCACCAAATATTCTTAGCGAAAATACTTCTTTGTAAGGTTCCTGTAATGAATGAAGAGCTTTATGAACCTCAAGAGCTGTTTCTTTCACAACCAATTTGTTTTCAAGATTCTCCATTTCCATTTCTATATCTTCTGGTCTTTGAAGCTTATTTTTTTTATAAAGTGTAAAATAATGATTTTTAGCTATTTGACATAGCCAGACTTTGAATTTGCACTGCTCTCTGTATGTATCTATGCTTTTGATTGCTTTTATAAATGTATCATGTGTAATATCTTCGGCAAAAGATGGGTTATGACAGAGAGAGAGAACATATTTATAGACATCGTTATAATATAATGAATATATATCCTCAAAATCAGTCATTGCTTCACCTCCCTCTCATTTATATGACTACAAATATCTAATTTCGTTACAAAAAAATATGGGAATTTTTAAATTATTTATAACTAATATTATTACGTAATTGTAAAACTAAGGATTTTTAATTCTTTACATACAATATGTAGATTTTATAGTAGACACAGATACAATATAGTGTATTAAAATATAAAAAAATGTAGTTTTGCATTACTTAGTTAATATATATTAAATAACGGATAAATACAATATAGATATAATTTTTTGATATGTTTATTCATATAGTATAATAAATATAGCCATATAAATAGCTTATCGGCATTAAAAATTACCTTAGATGAAAGTATTTTTTTTGAAGCACAGAAAGAGCATGTAGCATCAGAATTATATAATATTGGAGACAGTCATCGTGCAGGACGTGTACTTGAGGCAACCCGTGCTGCATATAATCTAGCATTACGTATTTAAATTTATATAGAATAAATATTATGGGAAAAATTGGAATCAGTAATTCCTTTTTCTGCGTTGACATAATGGTAGTAATCATTTATAATCACATTCATGAAAATGATTATCAATGTCGAAAAACACAAATTATTGTCTTAGTGCAGAGAAGGGAATGAGAGTTAGAAATGAAACGATTAATATCACTTGGATTAGTTGTAGCAATGATGATAACCATTATAGGTTGTGGAGCAAAAGAGAAGAAAGTAGTTAATATTTATACAGACAGACATTATGATACTGATCAGGCGCTTTATGATAAATTTACAAAAGAAACAGGTATCGCTGTTAATGTCGTTAAAGCAGGTTCTGATGAACTACTTGAAAGATTATCTACAGAAGGAGAAGATACAGAAGCTGATTTGTTAATTACTTCTGATGTAGGGCGTTTATACCGTGCAGGTGAAATGAATTTACTTAAGGCTTTTGATTCATCAGTTGTTCAAGAAAACGTGCCTAAACATTTAAGAGATACTGAGAATTTATGGACAGCTCTTACAGTAAGAGCAAGAGTTATTGCATATTCACTTGACCGTGTTGATCCAAGTATATTATCATCTTATGAGTCATTGACTGAGCCAAAATGGGAAGGTAAAGTACTTGTGAGATCATCAGGTAATATATATAATCAATCATTATTAGCATCATTCATTGCTTTAAATGGTGAGGAAGCAGCAAAAGAGTGGGCTGCCGGTTTAGTTGATAATATGGCAAGAACTCCTGAAGGTAACGACAGAGACCAAATGAAAGCTGTTGTAGCAGGTGAAGGGGATGTGGCTATCGTTAATACATATTATGTCGGTAAGCTACTTAATTCATCAGATGCATATGAAGTTGAAGTAGGCGAGAATATAGGAGTTTACTTCCCTAATCAAGAAACGAATGGTACTCACATTAACATAAGTGGTGCAGCTATTACAAAACATGGGAAAAACAGTGAAAATGCTACGAGATTATTAGAATTTTTAACAAGTAAAGAAGCACAGTTTGATTATGCTAATGCAAATTATGAGTATCCGGTTAATGAAGGGGTGGAGCCATCTGCTTTATTAAAGAGTTTCGGAGAATTTAAAGTTCAAGAAATCGATCTTTCATTATTGGGTGAATATAATGAAGAAGCGGTGAAGATATTTAATGAAGTAGGTTGGAAGTAAATGTTAATTAAACTTAGAAAAAGGGGACTTAGTCCCCTTTTTGTAATTGTAACTTTAATAATACTAATCATTATTATGCCATCCATATTTATTATGGGAAGACTCTTTCACCCACCTTCAGAGTCATGGCTTCATATAAAAAAATATGTCTTAAAAGATTATATAGTTAACTCTCTTATTTTAGTAGTTGGAGTTAGTATAATAACAGGTATTTTAGGAACTTTTTTTGCATGGTCTTTAGCAAGGTATAAATGGCGTTTTAATCTTCTTATGGAAGCGCTATTGTTTTTGCCTATGGCTATCCCACCGTATATTGCAGGTTATGTATATGGTGGGATATTTACACCATTTGGAACTTTTCACAGAATACTTAATGGTTTGAATCTAGAGCCAATACGTATTGACATTTTATCAATGGGAGGAGCTATTATGGTATTTAGCCTATTCTTAATGCCTTATGTTATGCTGGTAACAAGAGCTTTTTTTCAAAGAATGCCTAGAAATATTGAAGAATCATCAAGACTTCTTGGAAAAACAAGTTTACAAACTTTTTATCAGTTAATACTTCCAATGGCAAGGGGTGCAATTGTTGGAGGTATCGTATTGGTTATTCTTGAAGTTCTAAATGACTATGGGTTAGTCAAATATTTTGGTATACCTACTTTTAGTACCGCTATTTACACCTCTTGGTTTGGTATGTCTGACGTAGATGGAGCTGTAAGGTTAGCAGGTAGTTTGATGTTTTTTGTTATTGTTGTTCTTATGATGGAACAATTCTTAAGAGGGCGAGGTAAGTTAAGCTTAGCCAGAGCAGTTGCTGACTCAGGTAAGAAGAAAGAACCTTCAAAGCGATATAGAATTGTATTTGGTATAGTAACGACATTATATTTAATTCTATCAATAATTATTCCTGTAGCCCAATTGATACACTGGAGTTTAATATCAAAACATACAACTGTCTTTAGACGTTTTGGCCCAATTATGTTTAATACCATCAGTATAGGAATAATTGTTACTTTATTAGTTGTTGTTTGTGGTCTTCTTATTGGTAATCTTAATAGATTGCATCCTGGAGTAGTACCAAAGGTATATGCAAGAATTGTAATACTCGGTTATTCTATACCTGCATCGATTATTGCTATAGGAGTATTAGTATTTTTTATCACTATTGATAGAAGTCTAGCTGGATTTTATACCTTATTAGGATTAAAAAAACTTTTTCTTACAGGAAGCACAACTATACTTATCTTTGCACTAACTATTAGGTTTATGGCCATTGGTTTTAATAATATTGAATCCGGTTACTCAAAAATGGGCAAAGTATATTATGAAGCGAGTAAATTATTAGGTAAAGGAGAATGGGAAACATTTTTCCTTATAGATTTTCCAATTTTAAAACCTGCAATTATTAGTGCGGCTATACTTGCTTTTGTTGATGTGTTAAAAGAATTACCACTTACGTTAATACTTAGACCGTTTAACTTTGATACACTAGCAACAAGAGTGTTTACTTATGCAGGTGATGAAATGATTCATGAAGCAAGTATTTATTCGTTAATGATTATTCTTGTCAGTGCTATTGCTTTGATTATTCTAATGAAGATAGGAAATGGAGTTAACAATGATTGAATTAAAAGATATTACATTTAAATATAATAATGCAAACAGTGAAACATTAAAAGATATATCTCTTGAATTAGAAGCAGGTGAAGTGCTAGCAATTGTAGGACCAAGTGGGGGAGGTAAGTCAACCCTTCTTCGTGTTATTGCAGGGTTGGAAAAACCTCAAAAAGGCATGATGAAGTTAGATGGATGGATTATTGTTGATAAACATACATTTGTAAAGCCTGAAAAACGAGGAATAGGAATGGTATTTCAAGATTATGCACTGTTTCCTCATATGACTGTAAGGAAAAATATTGAGTTTGGGATTTCAAAATTAACAAATAAATTAAAAAAAGAGCGAGTTAAGGAAGTTCTTTCTCTAGTTAATCTTAAGGGGTATGAAAATCGGTATCCACATGAATTAAGTGGGGGACAACAGCAGAGAATTGCACTTGCTAGAGCTATTGCGCCTAATCCAAAAATTCTATTATTGGATGAGCCTTTTAGCAATTTAGATTCACATTTATTAGAAAAAGTACGTAATGAATTATTTGCCATTATAAGGGATATAGGTACAACAACTATTATGGTTACACATAATCCAGAAGATGCTAAAACACAAGCAGACCGAATTATTAGTATTAAAAAAGGTATTGTAGAAGAAGTGATAGATTACAGGAATTAAATTAAAAAAAGATTTTAATGGACAATTTATGACAAAATAATCTTTACATGGACATTGATGTATGGTATAATCCAGTTAAATCATAATTTGGAGGTGCCAAATGAATAAAGAATATTTAACCATAGATGATACTGCCAAAAAATTAGGTGTACATCCTAAAACAATTAGAAGATATATAAGCAGTGGCAAAATCTCTGCTCAAAAAATCGCAGGTACTTGGAGGATTTATGAAGATTCACTGGATAATTATATACGTTCCTGCGAAGCAACTGAATGTAACCACCAACATGTAAGTAAAGATGATTTTTGTATCTTCATGGATAGTGATTATTTTAACTCTGAGGATCGAATACAGATATGTACAATTGTGGACTACTATGTACAAGACGGTAGTGTTAAACAACTATTAAAAGATGTAATGGAAGTTGTTGTAGATCATAGCCTTGATAATAATAATAGTAGATTTAACTATGTATATGACGATGCTGATAATAAGATGCGACTTGTTTTTTGGGGAGCACCAACTTACATTGAAAAAGTTGTCAGTATTATGAAGCCTTATGAAAAAGTGTAGCTAAATAGACTAACCGATAGGAGGTTTTCATTTGGAACGTAATGAAGTTACAATCCCAATTAGTGGTATGACATGCGCTGCTTGTGCAGCCAACATTGATAAATCCTTAAGAAAACTAGAGGGTATTGAAAATGCGAATGTTAATCTTACAACAGAAAAAGCAACAGTTATATACGATCCTTCATTAACAAGAATTTCTGAAATAAAACAAGCAATATCAAAGGTAGGTTATAAACCACTAGATATTGAAGTTCAAGAGACTTCTGATGAGAACAAAGCTAGACATGAAAAGGAAATGAAGATACTTTGGAGAAAATTTGTTATTTCTGCAATTTTTGCAACACCATTATTGATTATTTCCATGGGTCATATGTTGGGTTTGAGGTTACCGAATCTAATTAATCCAGAGCAAAATCCCCTTAACTTTGCGATCGTTCAGATTATCTTAGTAATTCCTTCTATTGCTGTAGGTTATAAGTTTTATAAGATTGGTTTTAAAACTTTATTTAAAGGTGCTCCTAATATGGATTCTCTCATTGCGATTGGTACAAGTGCGGCAGTACTTTATGGAATCTACGCAACAGTTATGATAGCTCAAGGAAATGATTCTTATGCTATGGAACTATATTTTGAGACTGCTGGCGTAATTATTACATTAATTCTTCTTGGTAAATATCTTGAATCTGTGTCAAAAGGGAAAACCTCAGATGCTATTAAAAAACTAATGGGATTGGCACCTAAAAACGCAACAGTTATTCAAGATGGAGAAGAAGTTATTATACCAATTGAAGAAGTTGAAGTTGGAGATACTATTATAGTAAAGCCAGGGGAGAAAATACCTGTTGATGGTACTGTAGTAAGAGGTAATACGTCAATTGATGAATCAATGCTAACTGGTGAGAGCATACCTATTGAGAAAACTGTAGGTGATAAAGTTATAGGTGCAAGTATTAATAAACATGGAATGATTCATTTTAAAGCAACTAAAGTAGGAAAAGATACTGCTTTGGCGCAAATTATTAAATTGGTGGAAGATGCTCAAGGTTCAAAGGCACCAATAGCTAGAATGGCAGATATTATTGCTAGTTATTTTGTGCCGGTTGTAATTGGTATTGCAATACTTGCAGGTTTAGCCTGGTTTATATCAGGTCAGTCAGTTGTCTTTTCACTTACTATATTTATCGCAGTTTTGGTTATTGCATGTCCTTGTGCACTTGGACTAGCTACACCGACAGCAATTATGGTAGGAACAGGTAAAGGTGCTGAGTATGGTGTGTTGATTAAAGGAGGACAACCTCTTGAAACGGCACACAAAGTTGATACTATTGTATTTGATAAGACAGGTACAATAACTGAAGGTAAGCCAGTTGTAACAGATATCTTAACAACTAAACAAGTTAATCAAAAACAGTTGTTACAATTAGCTGCATCAGCGGAAAAAGGATCTGAACATCCACTTGGAGAAGCCATTGTTAATGAAGCAAATTCAAAAAAAATTTCACTGTTAGAGATGACCGATTTTATCTCTATACCAGGTCATGGTATTGAAGCAGTAATTGATCATAAGACATTGTTGCTTGGTAATCTCAAACTTATGAATGATAGAAAAATTGACAATACTTTAAATACCCAATCACAACGATTAGCAGATGAAGGTAAGACACCTATGTATATTGCAGTAGACGGAAAGCTTGTAGGTATTATTGCAGTCGCAGATACAACAAAACCTAGTAGTAAAAAGGCAATTGAAAAGCTTCATAAACTAGGTATTAAAGTTGCAATGATTACTGGAGACAATGAACGAACGGCTAAAGCTATAGCCAAACAGGTTGGCATTGATGTTATATTATCAGAGGTATTACCAAAAGATAAAGCTAATGAGGTTAGGAAGCTTCAGGAAGCAGGATCAAAAGTTGCCATGGTAGGTGATGGTGTTAACGACGCACCTGCACTTGCACAAGCTGATGTTGGAATTGCAATTGGTTCAGGAACAGATGTTGCTATGGAATCTGCAGATATAGTTTTGATGAAGAGTGATCTACTTGACGTAGTAACTGCATTACAATTGAGTAAAAAAACTATCCGTAACATTAAACAGAATTTATTTTGGGCTTTTGCATATAATACCGCTGGTATACCTATTGCAGCTGGATTATTGCTATTATTTGATGGACCTAAGCTAAATCCTATGATTGCAGGTGGTGCTATGGCATTTAGTTCCGTCTCAGTATTAATGAATGCACTAAGACTAAGAAGATTTAAACCAGAAAACTAATAAGAAAGGAATGAAAAAAATGAATAAAACTTTAATAATTGAAGGAATGTCATGTGGACATTGTGTAAATCATGTAGAAAATGCAATAAAAGATGTGAAAGGTGTAGAAACTGTCAGTGTAAATCTAGAAGATAAAACAGCTCATGTCATATTAGAAGATAGTGTGACTGAGACAGCACTAGTAGATGCAGTGAGTGAAGCAGGATATAAAGTAATAGATATAAAATAAACTTAAGTAACTTGACTTAAAAGGAGTATGATTATATGTTGAAATATATTTTATTAGTATTGCTTTTATCATTGTTAAGTGGGTGTACTGTAAATGAGCAATCATTAGAGCCTATAGAAACTGAGGATGGAAAATTAGTTTTGGATTCTACTACAGATATTGAAGGAGATTCAAATGATGTAGAAAAGGTGGAGTATAAGAAAATTACTCCTGAAGAAGCAAAGGAAATGATGATAGAGGGCAATATAATTCTTGATGTTAGGACACAGGCAGAATATGATCAAGGTTATATTGAGGGTGCTACACTATTACCTTTAGATTCTATTCTTGACGATAACTTAGAAAGTTTGCCTGATAAAAATCAAATTATATTGGTTTATTGCAGAAGTGGGAACAGAAGCGCCACTGCTGCAAAGGCTTTAATTGATGCTGGATACACAAATGTGTATGACTTTGGTGGAATTATAGATTGGCCTTATTAAAATTAAAAAGTATTTTTAACTTATAGGATTTAGAATAGGTACATTATATAATGTAACCTATTCTATTTTTTTAAAAATTATTATATTAAATAATCTAATCTGTTTAAGTAATTAGAAACTACAAGTAGTAATTTCTCTTTATAGTTATTTACTTTTATGTTATAATTACATAGAAATTTCTAAATATAGCATATTTTACTATAATTAGTTTGTGTAAATTGTTTTAAATATGAATAAATATACATAACTATCACATGAAAGTACATTTATGTAACTTGATATAAGGAGGAAATTAAATGAAGTTAAAAACACGTTTAATATTTATGAATTTAGGAGTTATGATTATTATAATAGGATTAATTATTGGTTATTTAACGATTAATACCTATACAACCGTAAAACAGAAAAACGTTGAAAATGTAGAAATGCAAACAGATAGTATTGCAAAAGACATGGAAGCAATTCTAGATGATGGTTTGCATGATGCAAAAGCAATTGCAGATATCTTAAAAAATATGAAAAAGAGTAATGGGTTAAAAAGAAATGTTGTAAATGATTTATTAAAAGAAAAATTAAATAATAATGTTAATTATAAATATGTATGGGTTGTATGGGAGCCAAATGCATTTGATAATGAAGATGCTAATTACATAAATCAACCAGGAAGTGATAGTACTGGACGTTTTTTACCAATTTGGGGAAGAAGTAAAGATAAACTCATATTATCTTATTGCAAAGATGTAGATCAAAAAGTTTATTATACTATACCAAAACAAACAAAAAGTAGCTATATTACTGATCCATTAACTTATGAATTAGAAGGTGAAAAAATTACAACGATTGAATTTTGTGAACCAATTATTATTGATGGCAAATTTTATGGAGTAGCAGGTTTGGATATATCTTTAGAACAGCTAACACAAATTAATTCATCTGTAAAATTATTTGAAAATGGATTTGGAAGGCTAGTTAACGATAAAGGATTAGTATTAGCACATCCAGAAGAAGAAAGAGTAAATAAAATTGGTGGAGAATTTGAAGATGAAAATGGTATTGAATATTTGGAAAAAATAAATAAAGGAGAAAAATTTAAGAATACATCATGGTCGACTAGCATGGGAGAAAAGGTGTATAAATTTTATACACCTATTCAATTTGAAGGAAGTGACTTAAAGTGGTCTTATACAACAATTGTACCAATAAAAGAAATGATGGAAAAAACTAATCATATGATTCATCTTATTATTATTGTTACAGTTTTTGGGATATTACTATTAGCAGTAATTCTATATTACAATGGGAAATATGTAGTAAATACTTTCACTTTACTTTCTAATAGAATTATCAGGTTATCAAAATATGATCTCTCTTTTGATGAAAATCATAAGGAAATAAAACTTGCTAATAGAAAAGATGAAACGGGAAAAATGACAAATGCATTAGTAAAGCTACAAAATAATTTTATAGAATTAATTAAACATGTACAAGATGTAGCAGGTCAGGTATCTGCTTCTTCAGAAGAGTTAACAGCTACAGCTAGTCAAGTAGCAATTGGTTCAGACGAAGTAGCAAAAACTATTGATGAATTAGCAAAAGGTGCTATGGATCAGGCTGAAGAAACAGAGACAGGTGCTCAAAAAATTAATGATTTAGGAGATTTAATTAATCAAAACCAAACATATATGAATGATGTTAATAGCGCATCTGATAATGTAGATAATTTAATAGATGAAGGTTTAGAGGTAATTAAAGATTTAACAGATAAAACTAAGAAAAGTGGACAAGCAACTAATGATATTTTTAATGCTATTAAAGAAACAAATAAGAGTGCAGAGCAAATAGGAAATACTAGTGGGGTTATTGCATCTATTGCAGAACAAACAAATTTACTAGCATTGAATGCTGCAATCGAGGCGGCAAGAGCTGGAGAAGCAGGAAAGGGTTTTGCAGTTGTAGCTGATGAAATAAGACAATTAGCAGAACAATCCGCTAGCTCTACAAAAAAAATTGATGGTGTAGTAAATGAATTATTAACTAATTCTTTAAATACAGTTGAAAAGATGAAAGAAGTAGGAGATATAATTAAAAATCAAGTTGAAAGTGTAAATGAAACAGAATCTAAATATAAAGAAATATCAGCAGCAATTAGTTTATCAGAAAATGCAATTGAAAGAATGAGTACTTCTGTAGAAGAAATGGAAAATAAAAAATCTAATATTCTAGATGTAATACAATCACTTTCTGCAATAGCAGAGGAAAATGCAGCTGGATCGGAAGAAGCATCTGCAACAACAGAGGAGCAATCTGCTTCAATTCAAGAAATGGCTAATTCTAGCGAGAATCTTTCTAAATTAGCTACGGATTTACAACAAGCGATTTTTAAATTTAATTTATAAGTCGTCAGAATGTAGTTCTGCAATTACTTATAATATTGGCTTAAGAAAGGAACAATATTTTATGAAGACAAAAAATAGATTAAGTAAAAAGATTAGTTATTATGTTGGAGCAGTTATTGTAATTGGATTTATTATTCTAATTGCTGTTACTCTAACTCAAATTCGTAAAAATAGTAAAGAAACTGCGAAACATTATGCAATGTTAAATTCAAAGTATTATGCTGAAAAAGTTAAAAATGATTTTACAATATTATCATCTACACTAAAACAATTTTCATCAGAAATTGAGATTTTAAAAAAAAATAATAATATTACTAGAAAAGAAATAATTGAAATGCAAAAGAATATATTAAAAAACCAACCAAATGCTGTTGCTACAGCAATTGCATATGAACCAAATGCATTTGATGGCAAAGATGATGAAAATAAAGGGAAATTTCCATCAGATGATACAGGACGGTTTATTCCATATGTATCTAGAACAAAAGATGGATTTCTTGTGGAGCCTTTAGTTGATTATGATAAAGAGGAATCTGAATGGTATTGGTATCCTAAAAAGGAAAAAAAGATAATACTAACTGAGCCATATATTTATGAAGTTAATGGTAAAGATATAACAATGGTTACAGTATCTTATCCTATAATAGGGGATAATAATAGATTTCTAGGAGTAGTAACTGCTGATATTGATTTAGATTATTTACAAAGACAAAGTGAACAAAGTAGACCTATGGGAGGATTTATTGAGTTATTATCTGCAAAAGGAATATATATTTCACATAGTTTAGATACTAATAAAATAATGACCGATTCAACTGAAAATGATGAATGGAAACAGTATATAGAAAAAACATCAAAGGGAGAAGAGTTTTCAAAGTATGGAATGTCTTCAACAATTGGGAAAAAAGTACTTAGAGTTTTTAGCCCAATAAATGTTGAAGGAACAGAGCAATACTGGACATACGTTAGTGTTATTCCATTAACGAGTATTTTAGAAGATTATAATAGTATTTTTGGTATTATGATAGTAATTAGTTTGATTGTATTGGTAGTAATAATTATTGTAATAATTTTTCTAATTACTAAATCTATAAAACCAATAGTATTTATAGCTAAGTTATTAACTAACATGTCAGATTCTAATTTCACTGGAAATATTCCGAATAAATATGTAAAATCAAAAGATGAAATAGGACAACTAGCTATAGCAATTGATAAGATGCAAAAGTCTATGAGAGAAACTATCAATACTGTAATAGAAGAATCAGATAATCTTGATATATCTAATAACAATGTAAAAAATAGTATGACAGATCTTAAAGGGGATATTGAAGATGTTTCAGCAACAACAGAAGAATTGTCAGCAGGTATGGAAGAAACAGCAGCTTCTATGGAAGAATTAAATACTACGTCACTTAGAATAGGTGAAGTTATTGAATCAATTAATAGAAGTGCTGAGGAAGGGGCAAGTAACGCTTTAGAAATAAGAAGTAGAGCGGAAAAATTAAAAGCAGTTTCTTCAGAGTCTAGGAAGATTGCAAATGATACTCGTGTAGTAGTTGGGAAAAAACTAAAAAATGCTATTAAAGAATCAAAATCAATTGAAGAGATTAATATATTAACTAATTCAATTTTGGAGATTACATCTCAAACTAATTTATTAGCTTTAAATGCTGCAATAGAAGCAGCAAGAGCTGGAGAGGCAGGAAAAGGATTTGCGGTAGTTGCTGATGAAATAAGAGTTCTTGCAGAAAATTCTAAAAATACAGTGGAGCAAATTCAAGAGATTTCTAATAAAGTTGTTTCTTCAGTTGAAGAACTGGCACAAAGTGCACAACAAGTATTAGAATTTATTCAAATTCAAGTAATAGACGATTATGATAAATTAGTTAATATAGGTGATCAATATTATAATGATTCAGAATATATAAGTTCGTTTATAAGTGAGCTTAGTGAAACATCATTAAATATTAATTTAGCTATAGATAAAATGCTAAATTCTATAGAAGAAATGACCCATGCAAACAATGATGCAGCAAGTGGAACTCAAAATATTGCAGAAAGAGCAAATAGTGTAGTGGAAAAGGCAAATACTGTAACAAGTATGTTTTCTAATACAAAAGAAAGTTCAGAAAAACTTAAGAAAATAGTAAGTAAATTTAAAGTATAGAGGTTTAAATAGACTTAAAGTGGTTGATAAATAAGAATTTAAATATTGAAAAGCTTGCCAACCTAGCAAAAGGCTACTTGTAAAGGCAAGCTTTTTTTGTATATAAACAGATAAATTATATTTTTGGGAACAAATTTAAATTGGTTGCGTCTAATAAATTAGTCATTAACTTACATTTTAGTTAAAGACTAATAAATAATAGTAAAGATAAGTAATTAATAAGTAATTGCAAAACTAAAAGGAGAATTTTATTATGAAAAAGAAAAGAATTATGGCAATGTTATTAGGATTATTATTATGTGTATCATTTGTAGGTTGTGGAAACACTAGTAATAAAATAATTGATGGTGAGAATAACACTTCTACAGATGAAAATGATAAGAAGTATGAGTATTCAAGCATAGATGTTCTTATGATGATGTTTGATAAAGTAGGAGCTAAACCTTATGAAACAATAAAGACATTAAATGAGAATTACGGGGAACAAGTATTGAATTATAAAAATATGACCAATGAGAATAACGAAGATATTAAAGTTGAAGGATATATTTCAGGTGCATCTACAAGACCAATGATGATGCCTTCTACACAAAATATTACAGTTTTACAATTTGAAGATAATTCAAATTTTGAAAAATATAAAGAAGGTTTAAAAGGAATTATGTATTCTGAAGTATGTGTTATACCAGCAGAAGAAAGTGTTCATGTAGTAGAAAATGGTAATTTCTTATGCTATATTGCAGTCGAATCTAATGAAGGTGATAAAGGTGATGAATTTGAAAAAGCATTTAAAGATTTAGACTTAACTGTAGAACCAAATTATAATGATGATATAACTTTAGATAAGGCAATGACTATTTATAATGAGTATAAAGAAGATTATGAGATTTCTGAAATAAATATGGATCCTATGGCAGTTGAAACAATAAATCCTAGTTATCCAGACAAAGCAAAATATGACTTTACTAAAGATGACATAGAAGAGGCATATTTTGTTAGAAGTCAAGTTGACTATACACAAGTAGATAAGCCACTTGCTTTTTCATCTTATATTGTTAAAGTAAAAAATCATGAAAAAATTAATTTAGTTAAAGAAGCACTTGAAAACGCACTAGAAGCTGAAAATAATAAATATATATTTTATATTTCAGAAGAACATGATGTTAAAGTTGACATAGACGGAAATTATGTAATATTAACAGCTAAAAAGGTTAAGTAGGAGAAGAAAATGGTATTTTCTAGTCTAATGTTTTTACTTTATTTTCTACCTGTTTTTTTGTTTCTATATTTTGCTTTTGCAAAATATAGAAACATTACTTTACTAGTCTTTAGTATGATTTTTTACTCTTTTGGTGAGCCAGTTTATGTCTTTTTGCTTTTTTTTAGTAGTTCTATAGATTATGTTATATCTAAAAAACTTCAAATAACAGATGAAATTTTTAAAAGAAAATTATTACTTTGTATTAGTATATTATTAAATATATTTTTATTAGGGTTTTTCAAGTATAGCGATTTTCTAATAGGTATTATTAATTGCATCTTAAAGACTAATTTAACCTCTTTGGATTTACCATTACCAATAGGTATAAGTTTTTATACTTTTCAGACAATGTCTTATACAATCGATGTATATAGAAAAAATGTAAAAGCTAATAAGTCTTATTTTAACTTTTTAATGTATGTATCAATGTTTCCTCAATTAATAGCTGGACCGATAATAAGATATATTGATGTAGAAAAACAATTAAAAAGTAGAATAGTTTCTTTAGAAAATTTAGATATAGGTGTTAAGAGATTTATTATTGGTTTAGCAAAAAAAGTTATACTCGCAGATTCAATGAACTTAATGTATATAGATTTAATTAAAGCTAATCCATCACAATTAGGATATTATTTTGCGTATATAGCCTATGGGTTACATATCTATTTTGATTTTTCAGGATATAGTGATATGGCAATTGGATTAGGCAAAATGATAGGATTTCAATTTCTAGAAAACTTTAATTATCCTTATATTTCAAAATCAATTTCAGAAGTTTTTCGCAGATGGCATATATCATTAGGAACATGGTTTAGGGAATATGTATATATACCTTTAGGTGGAAGTAAAGTCGGAAAGATGAAAATGATAAGAAATTTACTATGTGTTTGGTTAATTACGGGTTTATGGCATGGAGCAAATATGAACTTTGTTTTATGGGGATTATATTTTGGGATTTTAATTATATTGGAGAAAACTATTTTTAAGAAGATATTTGTATATGTGCCAAGAATAATAAAGCATGTATATGTAGGTTTAACTATGATATTTTCTTGGGTAATCTTTGCTAATACCGATATAAGTACAATAAATGATACTTATTATAGCATGTTTGGCTTAAATGATATAAGTTTTGTATCTAGAGAAATGGTATTTACTCTAAAGAATTATATGATGCTTCTAATTATATCTATTATATGCGCAACACCAGTTATTAGAAAATTTTTTGGTAAAGTACCTAACATATTAAAAAATGGTATATACATTGTATTATTTTTATTTTGTATTTGTGTAATAAGTGACTCTAACTATAGCCCATTTATTTATTTTAGATTTTAGGAGTGTATTATGAAAAGATATATAACAGGAATTAGTTTTTTAGTGATTATTTTTGCATTAATGATTCTTAATATTATAGCTCCAGATAAAGAAATTTCGGAATTTCAAAAAAGGAAACTTCAAAAATTTCCGCAGATTTCTTTTGCTAATTACCTTAATGGACAATTTTCTAATGAGTTAGATATATACGTTAAGGATCAAGAGATTTTTAGTGAAAAATTAAGTGGGATTGTATCATATATAAATTATAATATATTTTGTAAAATAGAAAATAGAAATATTGTAAAAAATAATAAGTCATTATATGAAAATATAAAGCTGAACGAATTTAATATAAATGATTTTAATAATAACATTATGAAATTAATGATTAACTTTCATAAAAATAAGCAGTACACAGTTATTCTTCCTGATAAAAGTTTTTATCTTAATGATGAATTTATTCATTTAGATAATGAAGCTTTTAATAAATTGAAATTTAAGTTTATAGATTATTCTAAAATACTAGATGCATCTGATTTCTATAAAACTGATATTCATATAACAAATGAAGGAAGTTATAAAATATATTTACAGTTAAAAAAAGAAATGAATCTAATAGAAGACTATAATACTCAGTTTATAAGTGTATCAGATAATTTTTTAGGTTATTATGCTATAAAATCCATGTATACAGATATTAAAGATAAGATACTAAAGCCAAGTAATGAAATAATTAACCAACTAAAAGTAACGTATCTAGATAATGATGGAGAGTATAAGACTCATAATAGTTGTTATTTTAGTGAGCATCTGAATACTTATGATCAATATTCATTTAATCTAAACGGAAATAAACCCGTAACAATTATTGAAAATGAAGTCTTTGATAATAATCGTGAATTAGTAATTATTAAAGATAGCTATGGATTAAGTATTGCGCCTTACTTGGCTCAGCATTATAAAAAAGTAACAATGCTTGACTTAAGGATGATGCCTATGGATTTTGTGAAGAATTATATAAATAATGAAACAGAAATCTTGTATTATTATGGATTTAAGTCTGTAAATGATGGGAAAATGTTTTAAGAAAAATATGTTAAAAAATTGAAGAAAAATGGAATAAATATAGAATTACAATAATAATATAATTTATCTTAAATATTATCCTAATCAATGATTCTATTTATATTACAGGAAAGTTCTATTAATTAAGTAATGAGATATCACCATTTAAGATTAAATATTTTTATTGATTGGTAATAGGAAAAGAATGGGAGGATGGTTATATGTTTAAAAGTAATCTTAGAAAACTTTTATTACTATTCTTAATTGGGACATTATTATTACCAAAAGTAAGTATAACAATAATGGCTGAAACAGTAGATACTAACAGGATATCTATATTGACTTATAATATTGCAGGATTGCCAGCTTGCTTTTCAAGTGCTGATCCTGAAAAAAATACTAAAAAAATTGGGGAACTTATTAATAATTTTGACATTGTAGCTGTTCAAGAAGATTTTGCATATCATGATGATTTATTATCTACATCTCAATTTCCTTATGTAACAGAACATCCAGGAAACGTTCCATTTGGTAGCGGATTAAATGTATTATCTAGATATCCAATTAAAAATTCAGAAAATATTACTTGGAATATGACACATGGTAATCTTTTATGTCCGCCACCTTTTTATCATGGTGCTGATGAATTAACACCAAAAGGCTTCTCGTATCAAAGATTAGAATTAGAGCCAGGAGTAATTGTTGACTTATATAATCTTCATGCTGATGCAGGAGATGATGAAGGATCAATTGAAGCAAGGCATAATAACTTTGTTCAGTTAGCTGAATATATAAATAATTATTCTATGGGAAATGCAGTTATAGTACTTGGAGATACTAACGGGTATTACACAAGAGAATGCGATAATATATATGAAAGTCTTACTACTAAGTGTGCGTTAGTTGATCCTTGGATAGAATATGTACGTAATGGAGATATTCCTGAGTTTAGACCTTATGATAATATAATGGATGATATAAACGAAGATTTAAGTGGACCTAATTATGAAACTATTGATAAAATAATGTATAGAAGCAGTGACATTGTTTCATTTAATTTTATTGATTATAAGATTGAAGATGAATTATTTATTGATAAGAATGGAGATAGATTATCTGACCACTTTGCAACAAGTATTACATTAGATTATGATGTTTCAAAGGACATTAAATTGAGTAGTATTTTTGGGGGTTCTTCTGGAAAACCATTTAATTTTATAGAAAAATCGCAAAAAAAACCATGTAAAGTTACCATAAGAGCTGGGAAAAGAGTTGATGCAGTTGGTATGTACTATAATCAACAAGTTACTTCTGCTGGTGGAGATGGAGGAGAATTTTATGAACTTGAATTAGAAGATGATGAATATATTGTAAGAGTAAAATTATGTCAAGATAAAAAATATTGTTGGGATGAAAATCAAATATATTATATTGAAATATTAACTAATAAAGGGAAAGTATTATCTGGTGGTACAAAAACAGAGGAAGAAATGATTATCGATGCACCAGAAGGATGGCAAATATCAGGGTTTTATGGGAGAGCAGATAAAGAAATTTGTCAGCTTGGTGTTATTATGATGCCAATCGTAATTGAGGAATAACATTATGTTGTCTCAAATTCCTACTTAATAAGCATATTTTTTATGCGTTAAAGAGAAATCTATAGAGTTTATATATTCTATAATTTCTCTTTTTTTTGTTTAGAAATAAAAAAATTTATTTGTAGATTAAATCATATAAAGAATTTTTTAAAATTGAATGAAATTTATAATTTAAAATATTTTATATTGACAATCATAATCAATTAAAGTATACTATTCACAACCGATAATTAGATTATCGATAATAATATTATCAGTAAGGTGGTTATAAATGTGTCAGTACAAGATGTAACATTAAATCCAAAGATTTTAGAAAGTGCAACAAAGGAGTTTTTAGATAAAGGTTTTCTAAATGCTTCAGTTAAAGAAATATGTGAAAAGGCAGGGGTTACAACAGGAGCATTATATAAACGTTATAAAGGTAAAGCTGAACTTTTTGATGCTGTTGTGGAACCAATTTACCAAAAACTTGATGAGTTAGGTGCAGATAAGTTAACCAAAAGTGTAGATTTAATGGATGATGATGATTTAACTAAAATGTGGGATAATCCAGAACAAAGCTATATTTCTCAAACTAACTTTTTTTATGATAATTATTTAGGAATGAAATTATTATTATCATGTTCTGAAGGAACAAAGCATAGTAATTTTTTTGATAATTTTGTGAAAAAAAATACGGAGATTGTTTATGAGTTCTCTAAGGAAGTTTTTAAAAGAGGTTTAAGTGATAAACTAATTGATGAAGATATTTTACATATGTTATTAAGTGCTTACTGGAGTAGTTTATTTGAACCTATTATTCATGGATATTCAAAAGAAAAGGCTATCAGCGCATCAAAAATATTAGCTAATTTTTTTGATTGGAAAAATGCTCTAGGGTACTAGGAAAGGGATGATAGTTTTATGCTGAAAAAATTGTTTTCATACGCAGGAGACTATAGAAAAAATGGATATTTAGCTGTGCTTTATATTTTATTAAGTGTTATTAGTGAAATATCAACTTTTTATATAGTATATTTATTAATTAATATTATTATTGAAGGGGAACTTACTTTAAATATTATTTTATATTATGGAGTAGCTATAATAATATTATATGGCTTAAAATCAACGTTATTTTCTTTGGGGCTTGATAATTCTCATATTTTTGCATATAATACTCTATTTAATATTAGAAAAAAATTTGCTATGAAAATTAAAAAAATATCATTAGGTACAATATTAACTAAGGGTGCAGGAGGATATAGGCAAAATTTTGTAGATGATATTGAAAATATAGAGCTTTTATTAGCTCATGGTTTGCCAGAGGGACTTCCATATTTTATTTCATGCATTACTGTATATATTGCATTATTTATTGTTGACTTTAGAATTGGGTTATTAAGTTTAATTACTATCCCTATAGGAATAATAGCAATGGGAGGAATGGTGAAAAGTGGTACAGAAAAACAAGAACAATATCATAAATCACTAGTGAACTTAAATAATTCTATTATTGAGTATGTAAAAGGAATGGAAGTAGTAAAGATATTTAATAAAACAAAGATATCTAATAAAAAAATAAATGATGCAATAGTATCATATAGAGATTTTACAGTAGGTTGGTATAAAAATAACTGGAATTATATGGCTGTATTTCAATCTGTTGTTCCTTCAACAGTAGCATTTATATTACCTTGTGGATTATATATGGTCTATAATGGAACGTTAGAATTATCTGTTTTACTATTTTGTATTATTCTTGCACTAAGTATAAGTACACCACTACTTAAACTTATGAACTACTTTCCAGTACTCCATAACGTTATTAATAAGATAGAAAAATTAGAACAGCAGTTTGATCAACCAGAAATAAAGGTTGGTAACAGTGATAATATGGTTAAATCTAATGAGATAGAATTCAATGATGTAACATTTTCATATGATAATACTCAAGTTATTAAAAATATGAATTTTAAAATTAAGGAAAATAGTAAGATTGGTATAGTTGGAGAAAGTGGTAGTGGTAAAAGTACTATAGGAAAGCTTATTATGCATTATTGGGATATAGATAGTGGTCAAATATTATTTGGTGGAGTCGATATAAGAGATATTTCTCTAAAAGAGCTTATGTCAAGAGTAAGTTATGTTTCCCAAGATAATTTCTTATTTAATATGTCAATAAAGGATAACTTACTTATTGCAAAGCCAGATGCAACAGATGAGGAAATAATTAAAGCATGTAAATATGCTCAGTGTTATGATTTGATTATGTCGTTAGACGATGGATTTAATACTAATGTAGGTGATTGCGGAAGTAAATTATCAGGTGGTGAACGTCAAAGAATAACTATTGCAAGAGCAATACTTAAAGATTCAAGTGTTATTATACTTGACGAAGCAACATCATATACTGATCCAGAAAATAATGTTTTAATTGATAAAGCAATAATGAATCTAACAAAAAATAAAACACTAATTACCATAGCTCATAAACTAAAAACTATGAAAGACATGGATAACATAATACTAGTTGATGAAGGAAAGTTAGTTGATTTTGCTCCACATGAAAAACTACTTAATAATGACATCTATAAAAATCTATGGAATCGTCATGTAAGAAGTTTGGAGTATAAATTCAATGTGAAGGAGTATTATTATGGATAAATTAGTATTTAGAATTATAAAAATAGCTGGGAAAGATAAAAAAAGTTTATTGTTAAGCATATTAGTAAGCTTTTTTGAAAGTACTACGGTATTTGTGCCTTATATGCTAGTATTTTTTAGTGTTAATAAGTATATTAATGATACTTTAACTCTAAAAGATATTGAAATAATTTCTATTATTATGTTTATCAGTATCGTATTACGTGCAGTTTTCAGAAGGATAATTGATGGTTTGCAATCTACTAAAGGATTAGATATCTTTGCAAGACAAAGAATTAAATTAGTTAATCATTTGAGAAAATTACCTATGGGATATTTCTCAGAAGATAATATGGGGAATATTATCTCCGTATTAACTACAGATTTAATTTTTGCTGAAGAAGTAGCCATGTCTTTTTTTGGTCAGCTAATTAATAGTTATATTAGTATTTTATTAAGTATATTAGTAATGTTATATATTAATATTCAAATTGGATTAATATACATTGTAATAATGATAATATCATATTTTGCAATTAAATATCTTGATAAAATAAATAAAAAATATGGGAAAGTAAGGCAGGATCAATTTGGCAATTTATCAAATGAAGTAGTAGAGTATATTAAAGGGATACCAACAATTAAAGCATTTAGTATGGCAGAAGATGAAGAAAACATAATTGATATATTTGAGGAAGTTAAGGAAAAATCTTTAACATTTGAAAGAAAGTATTTCCTTCCTAGAATACTTACAGAATCATCTTATACCATTGGAACAGGTATATTAATATTTGCCTCGGTACTATTATATTTCTATGGTTATATAACAAAGGACTTAGCTATAGGAATGCTCATATTTAGTTCTGTTTCACTAAGTGCAATAGTAGTTATAATAAATGGTACTACTAGATTTGGTATTCTTGAAGCTGGACTTAATAGGTTTGATAAATTAATGGAAGAAAAAGAATTAATAGATACAGAAAATGATATAAAGCTTACTAACTTTGATATAGAATTTAAAGATGTTTGTTTTGCTTATGAAAATAATGATGTAATTAATAATATGAGTTTTAAAATAAAAGAGAATACATTAAATGCTTTAGTTGGATCATCAGGAAGTGGTAAAAGTACTATAACAAACTTAATTGCAAGATTCTGGGATATTGACAGAGGGCAGATTACTATTGGAGGTAAAAATATTAAGGATATTTCGTTAGATACGTTGCTATCTAATATTAGTATGGTTTTTCAAAATGTATATTTATTTCAAGATACTATTTTTAATAACATAGCTTTTGGATTAGAGAATGCATCCAAAGAAGAAGTAATAAATGCCGCTAAAAAAGCAAGGTGCCATGACTTTATTATGAAATTAGAAGATGGATATGATACAGTTATAGGTCAGGGAGGGGCAACACTTTCTGGGGGTGAAAAACAAAGAATATCTATTGCAAGGGCTATACTTAAAGATGCACCTATTATTTTATTAGATGAAGCAACCTCTAGTATTGATCCAGAAAATGAAATTTATATACAAGAAGCCATAAATGAACTTGTGAAAAATAAAACCCTTATAGTTATTGCACATAGACTTTCAAGTATTGTTGAAGCAGATAATATATTTGTTGTTGAAAATGGTAAGTTAGTAGAACAAGGAAATCATAAGAAGCTAATACAATATAATGGTGTATATAACAAAATGTATTCGTTCTATGCATAATTGCACATTCTATGCTAAAGGATGCTCAGATTATTATTATAGATGAAGCAACATCGTATTCGATTATAAAAAAAGGACAGACTACTGTCCTTTTTTTAAAGTATAAAACCCTGGTTATAAGTTCTTTGAAACTATATTTTCTACTTCTTTTAAATACCCTTTTCGTGTTTTATCATCAACAATTGGAACAGCTCCAAAAAATGTATGGTTCACTACTTCTATTTCACAAAAACCAAGAATACCTATGTCGGTTATATGTTTCATTGATGCATGCATTCCATTTTTAGAGTAAATTTCGCTTGGAGTACCTGTTGTATTAAAAATCATGACTTTCTTTCCTTTTAATAGACCAATCGAACCGTTATCTGTATATTCATAGGCAAATCCATAAGAAAAAACTCTGTCAATATAACCTTTCAATATTGCAGGCATTCCACTCCACCATATAGGATATACAAAAGTAATCATATCAGCCCATTTTATTTTGTTTTGTTCTCTTTTTATATCAGGTGGAACACTACCTGTTTGAAATGTTTCAAAATCAGAACCCTTAAGAACAGGGTGAAAATCCTCACCATATAAATCAATAAATTTAGTGGCAATACCTTTGGAATTGGAGACATTTTCTATAGTATCAGCTATTGCCTTGTTAAAGCTATTTGGATTTGGATGTGCGTAAATAATTAAATGGTTCATACTATCCTCCTTATTTATAATTAGCTAAATTACTTAATAGTAATTGTAAAACTACATTTAGTTGATATTTAATATTATATATTTTATTCAATTCTATAACAAAATATACTATTGTATGTCTTGACATCTTAAATTCTTGACATAATAATTGAAAGATATTACAATTAAGCAAACTTCCAATAAGATTATATTATATATAAAAGTTCTTGGGAAAATATCATTTAGAAAGGAATTAAGATATGTTTAAGGATTTAGTAATAAAAAACAGAAGTTATCGAGGTTTTGATTTTTCAAGAAAAATTGAACGAGAAGAATTGATTGATATGATAGAGTGTGCTAGATTGACACCTTGTGGAGCTAATAAACAGCCGCTCAAATATTTTATAGCCTATAATGAAAAAACTGTTGAGGAAATTCAATCAATTACTAAATGGGCAGCTGGATTGCCACAAATGGAGCTTCCAAGGAAAGGAGAAGAACCTGTTGCTTATATTGTAATTTGTCAGGATTTAAATATTGATAAATCATTAAAACAATCTCAAACAGTAATTGGCATAGCAGCTCAGACAATTTTGCTTTCTGCAACTGATAAAGGACTTGGCGGTTGTATGATTGGGAATTTCAATAGAATTAAACTAAAGCAAATATTATCTTTAGATGAGAATATAGAACCAGTTTTACTTATTGCGCTAGGTAAACCAATAGAGATAGTAGAATTGACTGACTTAAAACAAGGAGAATCAACAAATTATTTTCGTGATGATAATAATAAGCATTATGTACCTAAAAGAACATTAAATGAAATTTTAATTAATCAGAAATAGAATATTAAGTATTTATAGTTATTAGTATAGTGCGTTGTATAAAATGGCAATATAAAAATGATATTAATCTTTTTTATATTGCTTATTATATCTATAGGCGAAATATGTATGATGAAGGAGTGTTATAGAATTAATTTTAATAAAATAGTAAAGTCTACTTTATTTTTTTGAACATATTATAATTAATTAAATTAAGTGTTTTACAAATTATATAGATATTATATATAAAATAATGATAAAATTAATTAAAAAAATAATGAAATATAATGAAGTTAATTTTAAAAATAAATTATGAGTATATATGGTGTATTTGACGTAAAATATGGGAGACATATGGAGTAAAATACAAATTAAGTTGAAAATAAAGACAAATTAGGATATAATAGTAATAAATGATAAATTTTGTCATACTATTATAAATTCAATACCACGAACCAGCTTGAAAATACAAGGAGGAAAATAATGAAAAAAATTAGACAAAAGAAGACATCAATAAGAAGAAAACTTATTGTATTTCCGCTTGTTATAATGTTAATAGGAATTATAAGTATTGGAAGTGTATCCTCATGGCTTGTAAGAGATAGTTTATTAAAGCAAATGAAAAAAGATGGAATAAATTTTGCTAATAATATAATAGAACAGATAAAAGATAATACTTTATCGCTAACAACTATTGATAAAATGTTAGAAGATAAAATTAGAATAGCAGGAAAGGTTGTTATTGAAAACAAAGATGCATTAAGTAGTGATTATTTAAAAAGTATTGCAAAGAGTTTAAATGTAGATGAATTATATTGGTTTACCTCTGAAGGGAAAATTATCTATTCAACAGCTAAAGACTATTTAGGCTGGATTCCTCCAAAAGGACATCCAATAGATGATTTTAAATTAAGTAACAAAAAAGAAATTTTTGAGGAAATAAGAGCAGATTCTGAATTTGGTAATCTAGTTAAATATGGAGCATTGAAAAGCCCAGATGGTTGTTTGGTTCAGGTAGGGATAAAGGCTAATGAAGTTAAAGAACTAAAAGAAAAATTTAATTATCAAACGTTAGCCGAAGAATTGTCAATAAATAAAAGTTTAGTTTATGTTGCTATTGTAGATAAAGATAAAACTATTATTGCACATAATAATGAAGATAGAATTAATGTAAAACTTGAAGATAAGAATCTATCAAAAGCTATAGAGAATAAAGAAACATATGCGTTTGAATATTTTTATCCTGCGCAAAAAATAAAAGTTTATAATGTAATAATTCCAATTTTTATAGATGAGGAATATATAGGCTCTTTGAATATCGGGTTGTCAATGGAGGGTATTTATTCTGCTATAAATGAAAATGTTAAGATGATTGTGATATTTGGAATGTTAGTTTTTATTATACTTGCATTGTTTTTAGGTAATTTATCAAAGGATACCATTAAAAGTATTAATAAAATAAAAGTAAGTCTAGGAAATTTATCATTAGGTGATTTTACTAAAGAAATACCTAAGGAGCTATTAAGAAAAACAGATGAATTTGGAGAAATATCAAATGCTTTAAATAATATGAAAAAATCGATAGAAGTAATTATTAGAAATATTGGAAAGTCTTCTGAACACATTACTAAGTCATCTGATCAATTATCAACAACAAGTCATGAAGTAGCTATTGCAGCTAATGAAGTAGCAAGAGCATTAGATGAGGTAGCTAAAGGAGCAGACGATCAAGCGCAAGAAACTGAGAATGGGGCTAAGAGTATTAATGTATTAGGAGATGTTATTGAAAAAAATCAACAATTGATGAATAAGTTAAATATTTCAACTAAAGAAGTAGAAGAATATAAAAATGAAGGAATGAAGACATTAAATTTCTTAGTGGAAAAAACTAATGATACAGAAAAAGTTACTGGAGAAGTAAGAGAGGTAATTATTGATACAAATAAAAGTGCTGAAAAAATAGAAAATGCTAGTCATATGATTAAAAATATTGCAGATCAGACCAATCTGTTAGCTTTAAATGCAGCAATTGAAGCAGCAAGAGCTGGAGATACAGGAAAAGGATTTGCAGTAGTTGCTGATGAAATTAGAAAGCTTGCAGAACAGTCTACTAATTTTACAGATGAAATAGATTTAGTTATTAAATCTCTTGCATATAAGACCGAAAAAGCCGTTGCTTCAATGGGAGAAGTTGGTCAAATTGTAACATTACAGACAAAAGGAGTAGAAGATACAACTAATAAATTTGATAAAATTGCTGATGCTTTAGAAGAAATGAAAGATGTTATTAAAAACTTAAACTATACAGGAAAAGAAATGGAAAAACAAAAAGGGATAATGATAGATACAATTGAAAGTTTAGCAGCTATTGCAGAGGAAAATGCTGCATCAACACAAGAGGTAGCAGCAACTACAGAAGAACAGACAGCGTCTATAGTAGAGGTTGATAATTCTAGTAAAGAGTTAAAAAATTTAGCTAGCGAAATGAAGGAAAGTATATCAAAGTTCAAATATTAAGTAATAATTATCCATAATTAATGCTTAAAAAATATCATTTTTTATAAGAAAAATGATATTTTTTTTAAAAATGAATTAGTTTTTTATTTGATATTGATATATAATAAATTAACATAATTACATAAACAAGATAGTGTGGAGGTATATATGTATAAAATAGTAGAAAAAAAGAGATTAAATGATGCAGTAGAAAAAATGGTGATTAAAGCTCCTTTTGTATCAAAGAAATGTGAACCAGGACAGTTTATTATACTTAGAGTTGA
Organism: Vallitalea sp.; assembly: GCA_025210235.1. Classification (GTDB taxonomy): domain Bacteria; phylum Bacillota; class Clostridia; order Lachnospirales; family Vallitaleaceae; genus Vallitalea. The sequence continues at coordinate 80 of JAOASG010000007.1, read as the reverse complement.
TGAGGAAGGGGAAAGAATTCCTTTAACTATAGCAGACTATAATAGAGAAGAAGAAACAGTAACAATAATATATCAAGTAG
>JAOASG010000051.1 GCA_025210235.1 Vallitalea sp. | reverse complement strand
TTTAAAGTTGTTACTGCATTTTTCTTAAGTAAGTTTACAATTTGAGTATAAATAAAACTTCCATAAAATAATACCCATTGACTGCGTTAAGAATTTAATTGAAATATTATTGACAAATCATTATATATGTTGCAATATATATTATAATATATAATACATAGAAGAATAATAAAAGATATATTTTATGGAGGGAAAAAATGCTACTTAAAGACAACCAGACAATTTTGTTTCAAGGAGACAGTATTACAGATGTAGGTAGAGATAGAGATGATAAAAATAGCTTAGGTAATGGATATCCGATGTTAATTGATGCATTTATATCATCTATGTATCCAGAAAAAAATATTACATGTATAAACAAGGGTATTAGTGGAAATAGAGTTATAGATTTAAAAAGTCGTTGGGAAAAAGATTGTATTGATTTAAAACCAGATTGGATTTCTATCTTAATAGGTATAAATGATTGTTGGAGAAGATATGATAGTAATGATCCAACATCTGTTGAAGAGTATAAGAATACGTATAGAGATATACTTAATGAAATAAAGGAAAAAACAGATGCAAAAATAATTATGTGTGAACCTTTCCTTTTACCAACTCCAGAAGATAGAATTCAGTGGAGAGAAGACCTAGATCCTAAGATTCATTCAGTACGTGAATTATCAAGAGAATTTAACGCTATATATATTCCATTAGATGGGGTATTTGCAAAGGTGTCAATGAAAAGACCTAATAAGTACTGGACTAAAGACGGAGTACATCCTACGATGGCAGGACATGGATTAATCGCAAATGAATGGTTAAAAGCATTAGAAATGACAAAATAATGTAATTTGAAACTTATTTATTATATATGAGGTCACTGATAAAATCATTATTGATTTTTAGTGACCTCTTGTTATTTCAAAGCTACTTTCGCCAATGGGTATTTAGCTACAAAAATCAAAAAGAGTTTGACAGATATAGGACTCTAAGGTATTATTTTATTAATGTAAATTAATATTAGTAAAAGATTTTAATAAAAAAATAAAATATAATAGATACTGTTATTACAGCATAGTTATTAAAATTATAGGAGGAAATAAATCTATGAAGCATGAATTAGTCATTGTTTTAGATTTTGGTGGACAATATAATCAATTGATTGCTAGACGTGTAAGAGAAGCTAACGTATATTGTGAAGTTATGCCTTTTGATACTCCAATAAGCAAATTAAAAGAGAAAAATCCATTAGGAATTATATTTACAGGAGGACCAAGTGTAGTATATGAAGAAAATGCACCTATGGTTGAAAAAGAACTTTTTGATTTAGGTATACCTGTATTAGGTATTTGCTATGGTTCTCAGTTAATGGGACATGTTCTTGGAGGAGAAGTTAAAAAAGCTGATCAAAGAGAATATGGTAAAACAGAATTAACAATAAAATCTGATAATCCATTATTTGATGGGGTTATTCAAGATACAACATGTTGGATGAGTCATACTTATTATATTAGTAAACCACCTGTTGGGTTTGATATAATAGGTACAACAAACACATGTCCAGTTGCCGCTATGGCTGATATTGATAAGAAATTATATGCAGTTCAATTTCATCCTGAAGTTGTTCATACGCCTGAAGGAACTAAAATGCTTAGAAACTTCTTATATAATGTTTGTGGCTGTAAAGGCGATTGGGTAATGAACAAACTTGCTGATGAACAAGTTAAATTATTAAGAGAAAAAATTGGAGATAAAAAAGTTTTATGTGCATTATCTGGTGGAGTAGATTCTTCAGTAGCAGCAGTAATGATTCACAAAGCAGTAGGTAAGCAATTAACTTGTATATTTGTTGATCATGGTTTGTTACGTAAAAATGAAGGTGATGAAGTAGAAAAGATCTTCACTGAACAATTTGATATGAATTTAATTCGTGTTAATGCTCAAAAGCAATTTTTAGATAAATTAGCAGGAGTAGATGATCCTGAAACTAAGAGAAAAATAATTGGTGAAGAGTTTATTAGAGTTTTTGAAGCAGAAGCTAAAAAAATTGGAACTGTAGATTATTTAGTTCAAGGTACTATTTATCCAGATGTTATTGAAAGTGGAACTAAAGATGCAGCAGTTATTAAGAGTCATCATAATGTTGGAGGACTTCCTGAACATGTAGATTTTAAAGAGATTATTGAACCTCTTAGAGATTTATTTAAAGATGAAGTTAGAAATGTAGGACGTGCTCTAGATATACCAGAGTTTTTAGTTAGCCGTCAGCCTTTCCCAGGCCCAGGACTTGCAATTAGGGTTATTGGTGATATAACTGAGGAAAAATTAGAAATTCTAAGAGATGCTGATTATATTTTTAGAGAAGAAATTAAAAATGCAGGACTTGATAAAGAAATAGGTCAATATTTTGCAGTCCTTACAAATCTAAAAAGCGTTGGTGTTATGGGCGATGAAAGAACATATGATTACACAGTAGCACTTCGTGCAGTAAGTACAACAGATTTCATGACAGCTGATTGGTCAAGAATTCCATACGATGTACTTGAAAAAGCTTCAAGCAGAATTGTTAATGAAGTTAAGCATGTTAATAGAATTTGTTATGATATTACGAGTAAGCCACCAGCTACTATCGAGTGGGAATAAATTGAATAACCCCTATAAGCCTTTGATTGACTAGGTTTGTAGGGGTTTATTTTGCTTAGAGATACTAAAAAGATACTAATATTATTTCGTCGTTGTTTTTAATTCTTAAATTATCATTTAATTGTTGTAATTTATTTGCAACCTCACCATGCTTATTTGGATATAAGTGTGAGTATGTCTGTAGGGTAGTTTCTACTTTTTCATGACCCAGTCTTTCAGCTATTAATATTGGAGAAAATCCAAGCTCAATTAATAGTGATGCATGGGAGTGTCTTAAATCATGTATTCTGATTTTTTTAACATTAGATTTTTTGCAACCTCTTTTCATTTCATGCTGTAAGTAATGTTTAGTTACTTGAAATAGACGTTCATTATTATTATAGGCATATAGTTTTGAAGCATAATTTTTAACACTATCACATACGAATGCCGGCAAAGTAATAACACGTTTACTCTTTGGGGTTTTAGGGTCAAGTATCAAATCTTCGGTACCTAATCGTGCATAATTTTTATTAATGCTTAGTAATTCATCTTTAAAGTTAAAATCATTTAATGTTAGAGCCAATAGTTCACCTGATCTAATACCAGTCCAAAATAATAATTCGAAAATTACTTTAGAAAGTGGTTTATCTTCAACAGCTTCAATAAATGCATTAAATTCATTAGTAGTCCAAAATTGCATAGTATCAGCATTTTTCTTACCAATACTACCACATATTGCAGCTGGATTATCAGATAGGTTATAATATTTTTTAGCAAAATTAAATATAGCTGATAATTGGTTATGAATTGATTTTAAGTAGGTAGGACTATAGTTGTTCTCACTAGAGATAAGTTCATTTTGCCATTTTCTTACTGTTGCAGGAGAAATTGTATTGATTGGCATATCCTTAAAGAAAGGTAGTAGCTTTAAATCAATAATGTAAGATTTATTTTCAAATGTAGTAGGTTTTAAGCGATTTTTACAATCATCTTTGTATAATGTTACTAGATTTGCAAAACTCATATCACAAGAAGCATGAGCCGTGTTAATGAAATCTCGTTCATATGCTTTAGCTTCCTTTTGTGTTTTGAATCCCTTTTTCATCTTTTGCTTATTAACTCCCTGCCAATTTCTATAATAGAACTTGCAGAACCAGGTACCTCTTTTTGGGTCTTTATAAACTGGCATTTATATCACTCCTTATAATTATTTTTGGGTGCAAAAATTAAAGGTTCATGATATAATATTTTTGTGTTTGGGTATATCATGATCCATTGGTATATTCTTAAATCGTCTCTATTGGTAGTAGGGGCGATTTTTTATATTTTTCGTCTCTTACTCATTAACTCCTGTAGTTTAAATTTAAGATAAGTTTCAGTACTTTCTTTTAAGAATTTGTCATCATTTTGTTCTAATTCAAATTCTCCCTCTGGACCCCTTAGTATCATATAACCATTTTCAAGTTCGTAAATGATTTCATATCCAAGATTAGATAATTGTTTTTCTAATAAAAAATAAGAATCTTGGGTTGAATTACCATATCCAATTAACCATAGAGGATCAATATCTAAATTAGAAGCTATTTTCTTTACAACATCTATCTTAGGTATTCTTTGACCGAGTTCATATCTATTTAACGTTTGAGCAGGAAGATTTACAATCTTTGATAGTTCATCTAATGTAAGAGATTTGTCTTTACGAATAGATTTTAATCTGTTTGCAAAGGTTGTTTTTTCTACCAATTAATTTCACCACCTCAATATGTTATATAACTATATTATACTATATTATCACCAAATGCAAGAAAAAAGTTTAAAAAACATATTGACTTATATGCATAATGGTGATAAAGTGTACATATCACCAAATGGTGATGAAAGGGGCTGATAGTAATGATAAATTTTAATCTTTTAAGAGGGCATATTTATAGCTTATATAGTTCTCAAAATGCTTTGACACAAGAATTAGGATGGCCAAAGAATAAAATAGGAAGAATACTTAATGGGTCGGCTGTCCCAAATGTTAATGATTGTGAAATGCTTACAGAAAAGCTAAAGCTTACAGCAGAAGAGTATATTAGTATTTTTATACCGTCTTTATCACCAAATGGTGACAAAATTGTTATTATAAATAAAAATGATAAAAAGGAGTGGAATTAATGAGTTATTATACAGTTAAAGAAGTTCAAAAGATTTTAGGAATAAGTTCATCAAAGGCATATCAAGTTATAAGACAGCTTAACGGAGAATTAAAAGCTAAAGGATTTATTACGATAGCGGGAAAAGTGTCAAAGAAATTTTTCAACGAACGTTATTATGCTTCAGATGATGATATTAAACAAGCCATTGGGTAAAAAGGATGGGAGGATTGTCTATGAATTATATAAAAATAGATTTTAACTCTATTAAAGGCTTTAAAAAATTAAATGAACAACAAAAGAAACTATTCATTAAAACATGTAAGCAACATAATAATTGTTTTGGATTAGAAGAAAAGGAAAAGTGGACACCAATAAAAGTACAAGCATTAAATGATGATTTAATAGTACACTTTAAAAATGGTGAATGGTTACATTATACTTCAAGAGGTGAGTGGTATTAAAAGAAATACGCAAGAGGGTGATAATTATGAACTTGAAGTATGATGGAGAGTTATCTATCGCATTTGGTAGAAGTCGTAGAGAAAAGAAATGGAAAAATAAAGAGATATTATGGTCAGAGTTTGTAAAAAGGCTTAGTAAGACCACAAGGACAGCTGAGACACACAACGAGTATATGGCTAGTCCTAAGAGCCGTCAAGCAGAGATTAAAGACGTGGGAGCATTCGTAGGGGGTTATCTTAGTCAAGGTGTAAGAAAGGCTGATAGCGTACAGAACAGGACAGTTATAACCTTAGACATAGACCACGCTAAGGCGGATAATGAAATACTTGAAACTTTTGACATGTTATATGGCAATGCTGCAGTAATATACAGTACCCATAAACATACTCCGGAAAATCCAAAATTAAGATTAGTAATACCAATTAATCGTCCAGTATTTGCAGATGAATACGAAGCTATCTCGAGACGGATTGCCGGAGATTTAGGAATTAATGATTTTGATGATACAACGTTCCAACCTTCAAGACTTATGTACTTTCCATCTACTTCAAAAGATGGAGAGTATGTATTCAAAGAGATTGATGCATCATGGTTAAATGCTGATGAAATACTTAATACATATTTTGATTGGAAAGATAGTAGTAGTTGGCCTGTATCAGATAGGATAGATAAAATCGTTACAAGAAATATTAAAAAACAAGGAGATCCATTAGAAAAGCCTGGACTAATTGGTGCATTCTGTAGATGCTATAACATCCATGAAGCAATAGAAAAGTATTTACAAGACGATTACGAGGAATGTGGTATTGAAGGAAGATATACATATAAACATGGTAGTACAGCTGCAGGTCTTATTACGTATGATGATAAATTTGCATACAGTCACCATGGGACGGATCCATCAAGTGGAAAGTTATGTAATGCATTTGATCTTGTTAGGATACACATGTTTGGCTTAAAAGATGAAGACGCTAAAGAGGGTACGCCTGTAGTACAGTCACCTTCATTTAAAGAAATGTTGGATTTCTGTAGTAAAGATGTATCTGTTAGATTGCAATTAAGTAAAGAAAAAGAAGAATCTATATCAGAAGATTTCAATGATGGTTTTGAATTAGATGGTATTGAAATTGATGATAGTTGGAAAGCTGGACTTGAATATAACGGAAAAGGAGTACTCGCAAAATCCTTGCAAAACTTGATTCTTATATTAAAAAAGGATTTCAAGTTAAAAGACATAGTATTCAATGAACTTAGTGGTGGAATAGAGATAATTGGGAAAGTACCCTGGAAACATAAAGGGAAATATTGGCGTGATGCTGACGATTCACAGCTCATAAGTTATGTAGATCAACATCATGGATCATTTTCTGCAAGAACATATGAAATTGCTGTAACAAAAGTAACTGATGATAGGTCATACCATCCTATAAAAGAGTATCTGAAAGAATTACCGGAATGGGATGGGTGTAAAAGACTAGATACACTACTTATTGATTATCTAGGGGCAGAGGATAACGAATATGTTAGAACTGTTACACGTAAAGTATTTGTTGGAGCTATAGCTAGAGTATATAAGCCTGGTGTAAAGTTTGATTGGATGCTTGTATTAAGTGGTGGTCAAGGTATAGGTAAAAGTACACTAGTACAACGAATGGCAGGCGAATGGTTTAATGATTCTCTAAGATTATCTGATACAAAAGATAAAACTGCAGCAGAAAAACTACAGGGGTATTGGATATTAGAAATTGGAGAATTAGCCGGCATGAGAAAAACAGAAGAAAACGTACTTAAAAACTTTCTGTCCTCACAAAATGACGTTTATAGAGCAAGTTTTGGCAGACGTGCTGTACCACATCCTAGACAATGTATCTTTATTGGAACAACCAATGAAAGTGAATATCTTCGGGACGTAACCGGTGATAGAAGATTTTGGCCAATAAAAGTACATTCTGTTGAAAAGAAGCCTTGGGAAATTACGGACAATGAAGTATCACAGCTTTGGACTGAAGCACTTCAACTATATAATGATGGAGAAAGATTAGAATTGCCATCAAATATTGAGGAACAGGCAAGGAAAGCTCAAAGTGAAGCCGCAGAGGTTGATGCACGTCAAGGAATAGTTGATGCATTTTTAGATATGGAATTACCAAAAGATTGGAGTAACAAAAACCTTGAGGAAAGGCTTTACTGGTATAGTTTTGAGGAAAACAGAACACAATCAGATAAATCTTACAAAAGGGAAGAAGTATGTATTCCGGAGATTTGGTGTGAAGCATTTAAGAAAGAACAAATTGATCTTGATAATATAAGTTCAAGAGAAATTGGTAGAATGCTTCGTCGAGCCGGCTGGGAGCCTAGTGGAAAGTCAAAGAGATTTAAGGATTATCGTAAACAAAAAGTTTGGTCAACCACTAGGAACGATAAAGAAACTAAAAATAGTAATGATTAATAATTTGGTTCCAAAAAATCGGAACTAAAAAAGTAAAATCCGGTTAAGTTCCCGTTACAGTTCCAACTAAAAACGTTGAAAAATAAAGGATTATAAGTATACGGAACTAAAGAACTAAAAAAATATATAGAGGGTATAGTATTAAAGAGTAAATATATATATTATACCCTATAATACTCTATAATACTCTATAATACATATATACATATAGAATATTGAACTTGTTCCGTTCCCAAGTGTATAACAAATATAACGTAAGTTAAGTTATTAATAGTGTAAAGTATAGGAGATGATGGCATGGGAAATTTAGATGAAGAGAGAATATTTGTTGATAAAGCAGAAAGAAAAAGAGAATACGAAGAAGAACAAACGTATCTAATTTGTGCACTTAGATGTTATATGTATAAAATTGAAAAGGAAGAGCCTTTTTCAGATGAATTTGAATCAATCCTTATAGAAGTTAATGATATAAAATATAGGTTGAAATTAGTCAATAATAAATTAAAACAAATCAGAAAAGAGATAAATAATCTGTTTATTAGAGAAAAGAAATAAATAACGTTATAATCGGATACTAGAAATATTTTATAGTAGCTACAAGGCGGTGATAATAATTGTATTTACGAGTTGAAAAAAGAACAATGAAAAGAAAATCACAAGGTAGACCAAAAAAACTAGAAGTTTATTTTATTGGTGATAAAGCATGTTACAGTTCTTATGAACATGGTAGATTTGATAGACCATTAAAAGATATCTATAAATTCATACTATGTCATAGCTACAGAGATAACGGCAAGAACAAAAAATATCAGTATGTAGTATTAAGCACAGATTATTATTGGCTAGTTGATGAAATGTTTTGTTTATGGGATTATTTTGACGTTAGAGCCGGGAGTAATAGAGAGAAAAAGTTACAAGGGTTTAGTAATAACGTCGGTATGTCTATAGATGATCTATTTTATTATACTTACGATAGAATTGAAAAAATAAGACAACCATTGATTAAAGAATACCATAAGACAAAAGAATATAAGACGAATAAAAAGAATGAGGAAATAATCAGAAGTTACCAGGAAGAAAAAAGAAAGTTTGATGATAAGTATGGACCAGGTACATATGAAAAATGTTATAACGTATTCGGCAAACTATGGAACAAGGAAAAGCTAGAAGAAATAGAGGAACAGTACAAAAAAAATCAAGAGTATCAACAAAGAAGTTGGGACAGTTATAGAAACTATAGTGGTTATAGTAGTTTCTTTGAATCAAAAACCACTTATACAGAAAAGGAACAGGAAATGTTAAAGACTATATATAAACGTATGGCCATAACATTTCATCCCGACAATAAAAATGGTGATGCTGATATTATGAAGTTTATCAATTCAAAACTAAAAAAGGATTGGGGTATTTAGCAGATACTAAATTATTAACTAAAAATTTAAGAGTATCTACATAACCATTACTTAGGGAATTAATAAAAAAGCAAAAGGGATCGCATTTTAAATACGCCCCTTTATAATTTAACCAAGTAGGTTAAAGTTATATCTCGCAAATATAATTATAACCTACCTGGTATCTAAAAACAAACGAAAATTACTAGGAGGATAAAAGAATATGGAAAAAATAATTGATAGATTAATTGGCTCTGCAGATGATAAGATTTGTGAAATAGAAGAAAAGCTAATTGAAGGTGATAATGATGAATATACAAAGGCATTAAAAGCTTATCGTGAGGTATATGACAAAATGAAAGAGTATCATAACATAACAAAAACACTCTTAGATTTTGAATCTAGAGTTAACTGGTTAAATTACCTTGAAAATAGACATATGTATACCAATGGCTTCGAAGATGGTTTTAAATGTGCTTTTGACTTAATGAAAATGCTTAATCAATCATAAGACAAAATATACTTTATGCTTAATATATAATATGAAAATTGGAAGTTATTATATCAAGGTGGTGAACACATGAATAATAGAATCAAGGTAACTATTGCATATATGGAAGATGACCAGCTAAATGAAATAATTCAGTTATTAAAACCAAAATTAAAAGGGGCAAAAATAAGAAAAAATGATGTTCCTAAACCTTATAAACATGCATACATAACTATCAAAAATCAAGAAAGTGAGAACAAATAAAACGTTTGACATATTTCTAATAGGCATGATAAAATAGGTGTACAAGTTAATAAGGCATGAGTACCGCACTAAATAGTGTTAGTCTTAGATATTAAGGCATGGGAAATGATTTTTATATCATTCTCATGCCTTTTTTAATTGAAAATAGTCCACTTCGGACGTTAAATTGGAGGATTATTATGGATGAGAACATGAACAACGAAAACAATAACTCTGAAACAGAGGAAAAGACTTTTACTCAAGAAGATGTTAACCGTATAATTGGTGAACGCCTAGCAAAGGAAAAAGCCAAAGGTGAACAAGAATTTAGTAAAAAAGAGCAGCAATTGCAACAACGAGAACTACGTTTAAATGCAAAGGAAATGCTAAGTGAAAAAGGTTTATCAACACAGTTAGTTGATGCTTTAAATTGTACAAGTAATGAAACATTAGAGAAGAGTGTTTCAATTCTTGAAGACGTATTTAATAAAAATAAAAATGAAGCCCAAGGTAAATTACGAGGAGTTGAACCTAATTTTGGAGTAGGTGGAAGAGCTCCACATATTTTAAATAACAGTACTTTAAATAGTGACAGTAACCTTAGAAAAGCTATGGGCATTCAGAGATAAAGGAGAATGTATAAATGGCAGTAGTTAATTTAGTGACAAAATTTTTACCATATGTAGACGAAATGTTTACAAATGAAAGTAAAAAATCTTTACTAACAAATAATGATTTTGAGTTTGATGGTGCAAAAACTGTAAAAGTTTATAAAATTTCCACAGCACAAATGACTGATTACGATAGAGCAGGTACCGGAGATAATTGGTCAAGATATGGTGTTGTACAGGGATTAGACGCTACAACTGAAACTTTTACAATGACCAAAGATAGATCATTCACATTTGCAATTGATAAGCTTGATTCTGATGAAACAGCTCAACAGTTATCAGCAGGTACAGCATTAGCAAGACAACTAAGAGAAGTTGTTATTCCGGAAGTAGATACATATACTTATGGAGTCATGTGTTCTAAAGCCGGAATTAAACCTGCAGCTATTAGATTAACAAGTAGTAATATATGTGGTGAAATATTAAAAGCAAATACAGCTATGGATAATGAGGAAGTTCCTGAAAATGGACGAATTTTAGTAGTGACTCCGGATACTTACTTACTCATGAAACAGTCAAAGGATATCATTATGGAAACAGATATCGGTAATGAGTTAAGGTTAAGAGGTGTAATTGCAATGTTAGATGGTGCAAAGATTATTAAAGTACCGGCAAAAAGATTACCTTCTGAATTTGGATTTATGATTGCACATGCATGTGCTACAGTAGCACCAACAAAGTTAGCCGAATATAAAATACATCAAGATGCACCTGGTATTAGTGGCTCATTGGTAGAGGGTAGAATTAATTATGATGCATTTGTCCTTGATAATAAAGTAAAGGCTATCTATTACCAGGAACAAACAAAGACACAAAAATAAGTATAATATTTAAAGTGTATGAGAGAGCCTATTGTGGCTCTTTTTCTTTTATGCTTGTTAAAGTATCCCGACATTTCCGACACCCTAAAAAAGAAATATTCATAAATTTATTGTTGTACTTTTATGTTGTACTAATGTTGTACTCAGTAACCAGCTGCAAAAATTTTAAATAAATGGAACGGAGTACTCTAAAAGAATATGGAGTACTCCAAAATAAAGACTAAACAAGTTATAAAACAGCTAAAAGAAGTGGTTAAGATTGTTGACAAATGTTGACATTAAAATAAAAGTAGATAATAATAATTTATTTAGTATTTAGGGTTGGTGAGTATATATGAAAATTATTAATACTAGTACTCTTAAAGGCATGATAGAACCAGGTACTAAAAATATAAAGGTTAAGATAGGAGATAAACTATATACAATAGATCTGTCATGGCAAAAAACAGGATATGGTCAAAGATATTTTTTTGTATGTCCTATTTGTAACAAGAGGTACTCTGATTTACATATTGAGGGTAAGACGTTAAAATGCAGAAACTGCAGTCCTATGAATAAGTATTGGGGAATTCAGAACTCGACTAAAGGTGGTTTTATAGATATTACATATAGAATGCTTAGAGTAGCAGATAAACAAGATATTAAGCTTAAATTTCCATTTGATTATACAGACTTTCTATTTGATGAACGTGAGAGAAAAAAAGATTTTAGAAAGACTATTAGAGTTTTGCAAGCATTAGAAAATATGAGAGTTCAAACAATATTTTATAAAACAACATACCCAGCAAAAATCATAAGATTAGTATTAGATGATGAACACCCATTTATGGTAAATTATAGTCTACAAGATATAAAGAAATATTTGATTAGATGGTATTAGATGGGGATAAGGTTTTTCGGAACGTTTAGGGAGCGTTCCAAACGTGAATGGTAACACGTTACTAATCAATTACAACGTTTATTGCAACGCTTAATGTAACATTGCAATAAAATTATATGAATATTAAAGGATTTAAAACCAAACGAATGCACCCCAAAGTGCACACAAAAATAAAAAAAAGGTGTATAAAAAGGGTCCAAACATGCTAAGAAATGCTAAGGTTAAATGTTGACAATTGTTGACATTGAAAATGGTAATTAGATCTAACAATTTCAATCAGTAGAAAAAGTATCCGCAGATTCTGCAGTCCCTAAAAAAGAGAAAATAGTATAGTCAGATTTGTCAGTCCCTAAAAAAGGGAAAAGAGTATCGGGAGATTCGGGAGTCCCTAAAAAAGGAAGTATTGCAAGATTTGCGAGCCCCTAAAAAAGAATCTTATTCAAGTTATGGTGACAAAAGTGACACCCAAAAAAAGGACTTTATCAAAAAGTATACTGTCATTTCTGCCACCCTAAAAAAGGGGCTACTAAAAACTATACTGACATTTCTTACACCCTAAAAAAGAACTATATTCAAAGTATAGTGGGTTTAATCATTTTAATGAATTGGCCAGGTCAATATTATTGACTTTGTTAGTGTAAGTAAGATTTTAATAGCTTGACTAATCCTTTTGTAATCCTAAATTATAGGAACGCAAAAGTGGTGTCATTAAAATTTAGGTGAGCTCAATTTTGAGCCTACCTTTAATGTATTCTGATACTAGCGAAAAGGTCCTTCGATAAAATTGACTAGGCTCAACTGACAAAATAGTCGAATGAAACTAACAAGAAATTTTGTTTCCCTTTTGCCATTTGGTTGTCAAATCTTGAAATGGGAAAATTCCTTTTTCTGAAACTAAAACTCACCATAATTTTATGGTCTGTAATGTCCGTTTTAAGGTCAGTCCATTTTTGGACAGACGTCATATTGTGACGAGTTAAGCTACAGCTTTACAATATTGTTGAGGTAGTTCATGGAGTTAGATATAAGATAATAATTGTAATTTCGGATGTAAGCATTACTGACATCTAAGAGTTTTGGTTATAGGTTAAACCGATATCTAAATAATACCTCTAAGAATTAAAGTTTGGCATCATTTACAGCTTGTACTAGAAAAGTGATATAAATCTAAGGTGAAAATATAGAATGGTTTAAAATGGCAAATATGAGGTCACAACATTTTTGTTGTCACTCATTGAAAATGTTAGCTATTTATCAATAACTATCCGGCAGTTTCGGCGTCCCTAAAAAAGGAGTACTATATACTATTTGTTATTATGGTATCTTATAGAGGTATAAATATATTTAAGTCGTGGTAATGTCGCTTATATTTAAGCTAAAATTAATATAATTGAATATGATTAAATATAATAAAAAGGAGTAAGTTAATATATTTTTATTGGCGTTGTATAAGTTTATAAGTTAATGTGCAAATTATAAATAGTATTAATTTTGTTGAAAAAACATTAACCCTGTATTATTATATAACTATACAAATTTGGGATTAAATTAACCTAAATTAATTATAGTTTAGTTGAATGAGGGGTATTATTGAAGAAATTATACAAGTCGAATAAATATAAAAAATATAATTTAAGACATTCAATAAAACAACATGAGAGCAATAAAAGATATAAGAAATGGAAGTCTAAGCATCCTGTAGATAAAAATATAATTCCTACAATTGATAAAGTGCTAAATGCTGGATATAATATTGTTAAAGTGCCTGAAAAATTTTCTTTTCTTATTAATACAAAAGAAGTATTAATGTTAAAAGACAAGATAAAAATACTTTTAGAAAATAGAAAGAAAACATATATTAATTTGCAACAGGTAAAAGTGATTGACAATGGTGCAATAACTATGTTATTGGCAATTATGACAGAATTTAAAAGGAATAATGTAAAGTTTAACGGAAATTTTCCGAAGGATCAGTCATCTAAAAATCTTTTAATAACATCAGGATTTTTTGAACATTTATATAGGGATTATAGTAGTAATATATTTGATGAAAAGTCCGATTTTACCTATGGAAAAAATAACCAAATAATAACTAAGCCTGGATTAAAAGTTATACCTGAATATGCAAGTCAAATTTGTAAAAATGTAACAAAAACTATTGATAAATACCACCATACTTCTAAGGGACTATACAGGATGCTTATTGAATTAATGCATAACACAAATAATCATGCTGGTAATGACCAAGGCGAAGAAGTATGGTGGCTGACTGTACATCATAACAAAGAAAAAAAGACTGTTTCGTTTATTTTCTTAGATTTTGGAGTGGGTATTTTTAACTCATTAAAAAACAAGAAAGAGCATAGAGCATCTAATATTTACCAAAAGCTTAAAGATAAAATTTTGCATGGTTCTGATGCACAAATATTAAAATTGATATTAGAAGGAGAACTACATAGGACTTCTACAAATCAAAAAAATAGAGGTAAAGGACTACACGGAATTTATGAAGTGAGCTGCAGAAAGCAAATTAAAAATCTTTACATAATATCAAATAATGTGTACTCAAAAGTTTGTGATAATGAATATAATTTAATGGGGTATAATTTTAATGGAACATTTTTATATTGGGAAATAGACAGCGAAAGCGAGGTAATTAAATGGAAGGATTAAAACTTAAAATATCGGAACAATTTACTGAAACACCTGGACCAAGGTTTAGAGATGAAGGTAGTTTTTCTGGGGAAGAATTTAGAGAGACAATTCTTGAGAAAAAATATCTAGAGTGTAAAAAATACAATAAGAAGTTAATTATTGATTTAGACGGTACATTTGGTTATGGAACTAGTTTTTTAGAAGAGGCATTTGGGGGATTAGCTAGAAAATACGATAAAGAAGAAATTTTAGAATATATTGAGTTTATTTCATTAGAAGAGCCGTATTTAATAGATAATATAATTGATTACATTAATGAGGCCGAAAGGATGTAATATGTATGAAATACAAAAGATTAATTAATGGCTTGGTTAATGAAAAAGGGAAGAGTATATTTTTAGCATTGATTTATATGTTTATAGGATCAACCATCACAGTTTACATTAACAAAGTGTCTTCGCTTAATATTTCAAATGTGCTATATTGGCCAGATTTAATATCAATAGCTATTACCATAATTCTTGCAATGTACGTAGGTAATATTTTAGAAAAAGGCAGAAATGTCCAAAGGTGTGCAAAAGATACTGTTATCGTATTTTATAAAGAGTATTCAACATTTTTGCAAGATAACATAAATAGAATGATAAATGACAATATTGAACTTAGTACGAGGAATTCTCTGTTTAAAAGTGCTAGAACAAGATTTTATAATTTGAGAATATTAATAACATCTAATAATCTGATAGATAAAGAGAATAAAAATTTAATAGAAATTGAAAACCAAATTACTATCTTATGGAAGAAATGTACAGATAAAAAAGAAATAGATGATAAAGATAAAGAAAAAATACAGCTTATGTTAATAAAAATTGAAAGCTTGATATACAATTTAATACTAGAAATAAATAACGGATAACGAAATGAAAATCTCAATATCTCATATAAAGATTAACTCTAGTCATGGACAACCTTTTTATTTTGTTTTAAACTTAATATAGTTAATTTGAATAGAATTATAAAATTATAAAAGGAGTAAGTTATGGATATTAAGGAATATGCATCTATATTTATAAGTATATTTACATTAGTAATTAATATTTTCTTTTACATAATAATTGCACCTAGAATTAATTATAGAATGAAAAACAAGGAAAGAATGTACAATTTATGTAGTGAATTTCTTGATTATTTAATTACAATAACTTCAATTGACAATTTTGATGGTGTCCCAACCAAGATTAGATCTTATAGTATAAGATTACAATTAATGTTTAGAGATGGAAAAGCACCTCATGAACTTAGAGAAACTTTAGAAAAAGTATTTCAGCTGGCAAAAAAAAGAAAAAATATTACTACTGATGAGAATATAAATATTTGGCAAGAAGATATGAGAAGTACAACTTTTGAATTAAGAGTATTGCTATCAAAAAACGGAAAAAAGGTAAGATGGTAAACTAAATTATAATAGGTTATAGGTTTTTTATGTTAAGAGAGTTGTATATAACACTGATAAGTACATAAAAAGTTTATTGCCACATAATACGTATAATTACTAATCTAAATTAATTATTTATAGTAGATAGCGATACTAAATCGATACTAATAATATATAAAACACAAGATTTATTAAAATAATAGAAGTAATTCAAGTGTAAGATATACATAAAACAGTATAAAAACATCAAGAAAAAAACTCATATATAGAGTGGGAGTAACACTTATAAAAGCTACAAGCCTTTAATTTACTAGGTTTGTAGCTTTTGATATTGCCTTGTGATTCTAATTTGATTCTATATTATTTATTTTTTCTAGGGTTTCAACAACTTGATTTTGTTTGTTAGGATATAAATGTGAATAGGTGTTTAGAGTAGTTTCAACTTTTTCATGTCCTAGTCTTTCAGCAATTAAAAGTGGTGAGAACCCTAATTCAATTAATAGTGATGCATGAGAATGTCTCAAGTTATGTAGACGTATTCTCTTGTAAACAACATACCCAGCAAAAATCATTAGATTAGTATTAGATGATGACACCCATTTATGGTTAATTATAGTTTGCAAGATATAAAGGAATATTAATTAGATGGTAATGGTTAAGTAACAATTAATTGCAACGTCAATAGTAATAACGTTGCACAAAACGAGTGTACCCTAAAGTGCACACAAAAATAAAAAAGGGTGCAAGTATACTAAGAAATACTGGAGATTAAATGTTTGCAATTGTTGACATTGAAAATGATAAATAGATATAATGATTTATATGATTTTATATCAGTGGGAAAAGAATTATCCAGAGATTTTGGATTCCTTAAAAAAGGAGTATAAAAAGGTATTTCCATAATATCAAAATATCAATATATTAATGGTTGCATCAATGCAACCAATTTTTAAACTCACCTAAAAAATATATGGATATAGACTTGACTCTAATAATATCTCTAAAGATAAAAATTTAAAATCATTTACAGCTTGTACTATAAAAGTAATATAAAACTAAGATGAAAAGATAAAATGGTTTATAATTGTAAATATGAGGTCGACGCAATTCTGTTTTATATTTATTATTTTTATAAAGCAAGTAAATCTACGAAGACATATGACTTGAACCCTTTACCCATATCAGAATCTAGTTCTACAAAGTCAATAGGAGTTGGGTGAGGAATATCAGTCTCATCTAAAAGCCAGCCACTAACACAGTCTACAGCCATTTTAAAAGCATCTTCTAATGTATCACCTTCTGTTACTGCACCAGGTAAATCAGGAATGACTACAGTATAACCTCTTTCTTCTTCATCAGGATAAAAACAAGCTACATATACATGTTTCATAATAATCACCTCTCTATAAAAATCTTAGCAAAGCAAGGGATTATTTTAACCCTGCTTTCTTAAGAATACTTAACGCTGTTTTCTTTTTCAAATCTTCAGAGTGTTTAGGAATTGTGACTTTCCCCTTTTTTGTGTGATGTAAGTAGTGGTGATGTGAACCAATTGCTTTTGAAAAAACAATAGTTAAATTATATTACCCCAGTGTAATTTAACTTGTTTTGTTTTATTATTTTTGCATAGTATAATCTTTTACACCTAGATAATCTTTTAATCCCTGTTGCAAAATTTGAGAAAAATTAACCTTATTATCTTCGGCTAATTCATTAAGCCATTTAGGAATAGTAAGGGTCTTTTTAATCGCCTTATTTGCCATTTCTACACGTACAAGTGGCATAAACGCTTCAATAAGGTTAATAAATTGTCCTTTAGTAGTCACAATGCTTTCAGGAGTACTAGGTAAAGGGATTACCTCATTATCTTCTTCCATAGAATATAAATGTAGTTCTAATGCTTCTTTTGCATATACTAAAGCTTCTTGAAGTGTATTACCTTCTGAAAAACAACCAGGTAAGTCAGGAAATGTAATTGTATATGATGGTTCATTGTCAAAGGTTTCAAAAATAGCAGGGAAAATATATCTATCCATATATAAAAATCTCCTTTCAACAGGGCTATTTGACGCCTGCTTGTCTTAGAATATTATTTAGTGTCTTAATATTTATGTCTTTGTTGCCATGATAAGGAATAGTAACATTTCCTTTAGTGATTGGGTGTATGTATTGTTTATGAGGGCCTCGTTAATTCTTAAATTACCAACCATCTTTTTCTAACAATTTAATTAATTGTTTTGCTGTCATTAGTGTATCCCCCTTACAAATATACTATAACACGTATTAATAACACGTGTAAACATTAAATTGAATAAAATGGCTATTAAATAATTGGAATTGAAAAACTTTGTCCTTTTTTGGCATTTTACCGACAAGTTTCTATAGTATGTTTAATAAATAAGTAGTATTATATAATTATTAATTAAGTTGTTAATGCTACAGCTTTAATATAAAAAGGAGAGTGTTTTTTTGTGTATATTGCACACGTTTTATTGAATGCTATAATATTGCTTTTACTTTTATGGATTGGTATGTTTTTGACTACACTTGTTCATGAAATAGGACATGCTGTTATGTACCGCATATTCTTTCGAGACAAAGATTGGCATATTACAATTGGCACAGGTAGGACTATTATTAAGCTTAAAAAGTTTACTGTAGGAGTCTTTCAGAAAACGGGGCATTTCAACTTCGTATACAAAAATAAGGGATCCAAGTTTCAGTACATTATGATGTTTCTCGGTGGTCCCTTAGCAAATATAGTCCTTATTATTTTACTGAGATTTTTAGTACAAATCATTAAGGCTAAAGAATTGACGTTTGAACAGTCCAATTTGGTTTGGTTTTTAACGATTATGTTTTGGATGAATGTAGGTCAGTTTGTTTCAGCTGTAATTCCGATAAAATTCTCGTTTTGGCCTTTTAATGGATATATAAGTGATGGATTGAGAATCTTTAAGAAGGCTACAGAAACTAGTAATAGTTGAGATGGGCTGTTTTTTTAATTAATTTTATCACAACATAGAGTTAGTAAAATATTCTTTATCCCTAATATATTTTTCGTTGTTTTTAGCATTATTTAGTATTATAATTGTAAGAAGAAAGTTATTTATTATTTGCAGGAAAAAGCAACTTTTTAAAGAGTATTCATTTAAAGATTATTTCATATAGTGGAAGGTAAATAGGAAGGAAGTTTACAGATTTGAAATTTAGTAAAAAAATATTAAACTATGCTGCATGGATAACATTATTATTAACATATTTACTGCCATACCAATCTACAGATGGATTCGCTACTGGCTTTGGATACCCAATTTCATTTTTAACTGTGTATGATACTAAAATAAATAGATCGTTGATTAATACTATAAATATTAATATACTTTCGTTTATTGCAGATATAGGAGCAATTTATATAGTAATTTATCTTGCATATAAAATATCAGTTAAAGTAAAGTCAACAAAGATGATAAATAAGAACAAAATCATTTGATTAGTATATAACAATAGCGTAAGTAGTATTAAACAGTACTAAAGAAGGAAGATTTACAGATTCTATCAGATTATTAGAATATGGTTTGAATAATAATGAAAAAGGTGATTAAATGAATTATATAACATGCATACCATGTATTTCTCCAAGTGTATATATAGCAAAAGGATCACATATAATTGGTCAAACAGTAATAGGTGAAGAGTCTAGCATCTGGTTTGGAGCTGTACTTAGAGGAGATATAAACAAAATTGAGGTAGGTAACAAGTCAAATGTTCAAGATAATGCTACAATTCATGTATCTGACAATTATCCTGTAAATATTGGTGATTATGTTACTATAGGTCATAATTGTGTAATACATGGATGTACAATTAATGACTATTGTTTAATAGGTATGGGAAGTATTATATTAGATGGAGCTAGTATAGGACAACACTCAATTGTAGGAGCAGGAAGTCTTGTTACTGGTAATAAGAAGTTTCCATCAGGTGTATTAATTTTAGGTTCTCCTGCTAAAGTAATAAGAAAATTAACAGAAGATGAAAAAAACAATATAAAAAAATCAGCAGAACATTATGTAGATATAGCAAAAATATATATGAAATAAAGTTAGCCTATCTTAGTTATTTTTTTAGGATAAGCTTTAATTATTTTGGTATGATACGTGTGCATTAAAGAGAGAGTGAGTTAATAGATAAATGATTTTAGAAATTAGAAATCTGGAGAAAAAATTTAATAATAATCAAGTACTAAAAAATATTAATCTTAATATAGAAGAGGGTACGGTTTTAGCTGTTCTAGGCAAAAATGGTTCTGGTAAAACTACATTAATAAAGCTATTAACAAATATTTTATTACCTTGTAATGGGGATATATTATATAAAGGTGAAAATATTAAAAGATTGAGAAATAAGTATATTGAAAAAATTGGAGCAGTTCTTGAAGGAAATAGGAATGTATACTGGTACCTTACTGGTGAAGAAAATATCTATTATTTTGGGGGCTTATTGGGTCTTTCTAAAAATGAAATCAAAGTTAGGGGAGAAGAACTATTAAAAACATTTGATTTATATGAAGATAGAAGAAAAAAAGTTGTTCATTATTCAAGAGGAATGCAGCAAAAACTGGCTATAATTATTGCACTACTAAATAATCCTACTATCTTATTTCTTGATGAGCCAGCTATTGGTTTAGATGTCGTATCAAAAAAAATAATGATTGATAAGATTAAATATTTATCTAGAAATCTTGGCATAACAATTATCTTAACAACACATCAATTAGATGTAGTTGAATTAGTTGCAGATAAGATAGTCTTATTAGAAAATGGTGGAATAAAAAATTCTGAAAATCTTAAGCGTTTTATGGAGAAATATAATTCGGAATTACTATATAAAATATTGCTTGATAAACGTATAGCTAAATTTGTATAATTTTTATTTTAATTAAATTTACCTTACCAGTAGAAATAATTATTAATACTCAAATTATTATTGTTTTGATTATTAGTTTTATAGGATTTACTGGACTAGGATATATATTAGCATCTTTTACTATAATTTATACAAAAACTGCATCATTTGAATCAGTTTTATCATATATACTACTTTTTCTTTCGGGAGGAATTATTAGTATAGATAGATTGCCTAAATGGCTACAAATAATAGGAAATACGTTGCCGCTTAATTCAGGAGTAGAGCTATCGAGAAGTTTAATTTTGTGTTTACAGGTTACATATGAAGATTGGCTTAAAGTAGTTATTATTAATACTATTTATTTTGTGATTGGTTATGGAGCGTTTAGTAGGGTCTTTAGTAAAAGTAAAATTAAAGGTATTAATAATACTTATTAGTGTAGACTTACATAGAAATATTATAAAAAAACTACAGGCTTTTATTTATAGATAGTTTCTTTAAATTGTGTTGGTGTTAACCCTGTTATTTTTTTGAATATTCTATAGAAATAACGCTCTTCATTATAACCAACTCTAGATGCTAATTCATATCCTTTAATCCAAATATCTTTTTCTATAATTTCACAAGCTTTTTGTATCCTTAGTTTATGAAGATATTCTATAAAATTTATACCGCAATGTTTTTTGAATAATGAGCTTAGATATGAAGGGGTAATATTTACATAGTTAGCTACTGTATCTAAGCTAATATCTTTATGATAATTTTCACAAATAAAACTTATAGCTATATTAACATTTTTATTACTATATTGAGTAATATTTAAGTCTTGAATAATATTTTTAATTAAATCAAATAGTATATTTTTTAAAGATTCTAAAGTATTACATTTACGAATTTTTTCAATGCATATAAAAATATTATCATCAAATGAAGATTTATTGATTTTTTTTTCAATGTATACTTTATAAATAGATAAACCTAATATTAAACCACAATGTAAAACAAAATCTGTTGTAGAACTATTAGAAATCAGATTATCAAAAAAAGAATCAATCTTAATTTTGATATCTTTATCATTAGGGATAACTGAAGTAATAAGTAGAAGAATATCTTTTTCTTTTGATAAAGGATACTCCAAATTAGTTGAAAGAATTTCTTCTTTATAATTATACTCAACTATTGAATCTGAACCAAGCCAAAATTTTTGAGTTAGAGATTGTTGTGCATCCTGATAAGATAAATGGATACTTTGTATTGTATCATATCTTCTTCCTACACAAATAGTAATAGTAAATCCTAAATATTTTTTAATTTGTTGTTTTATAAAGGTCAAAGTTTGTATAAATTCTTTATGCTGTGATTTATGTACATTATTTATTATAATTATTTGTTCTTCTAATTCAATATATTCAGTGTTGAATTTGTTTTTAATTACTTCAGTAGATATATTTTTTATTGCAAACTTTAAAAGTTCAATATCATTATTATATATATCATGGTTTTCGTTTGGATAATCATCAAAAGTTAATATCGTTACTATTATATTATTCATAGATAAATTTATTTCATAGTTTTTGAAAATGGAATATAGATTATTGTTAAATTCCACTTTATTATTAATTAGCCTCAATAGGAATTTTTCTTTAATTAGAACTATATTTAGTTTTAAATGAGATGAATATTTGTTAATAATTTTTTGTTTAATTCTTTTCTTTTCAATTGTCTTTTTAACTCTTAACACTGTACTTAGAATCTCGTTAGGCTCACAAGGTTTTAAAAGATAGTCACAAACACCAAGCTGTAGGGCTTGTTGAACATAAGCAAAATCATCATATCCACTAAGTACAATAGATTCAACAGTGGAATTAGTGTCCCTTAAAAATTTTAGAACTTCTAAACCATTCATTATAGGCATTCTAATGTCTAAGAGTATAATGTCAGGTTTTAAGTTATCAATTAGCTTGATGCCTTCTTTTCCATTTTCTGCATCTCCACATATTATTATATTATGTGCAGCCCAATCAATTACTTTTTTTATTCCATTTCTTATTTCTTGTTCATCTTCTATAATTAATAGTTTCATTTAAAACCCTCCAATTTAGTTAACTTTAGGTATTATAATTTCTATTTTAGTACCTTCATTTATTTTACTTGTGAATTTTAAAGAGTAATCATTTTTAAAATGTAAACTAAGTCTTTCATTGATATTGTTTATTGCATATCCTTCAGTATTGTGTTTTTTATGTTTATTATTAATATTATTAATTAAATTATTAAGTTTATTTTTTTCAATTCCAATTCCATTATCTTGTATAATAAAATAAAGATTATTATCTAAATGGTGTCCTTTTATTGATATAATACCTTTTCCATCTTTGGGTTCTAATCCATGTACTATTGCATTTTCAATAAATGGTTGCAAAATAAATTTTGGAATTATATAATTAATTATATTTTCGTCTATTAATATTTCATAAATTAATTTATCTTTAAACCGTATTTTTTGCAATAAAAGATAATGCTCTAATAATTCTTTTTCTTTAGACACAGTTATCCAATTTTCTCCTCGATTAAGACTTAACCGAAATAATTTGGATAGTGAATATATCATTTTACTAATATCTTTTTGATTGTTTGCTTGAGCTTTCCAATAAATTGTATCTAATGTATTATATAAAAAATGAGGATTTATCTGTGAATGGAGAGCATTTAGTTCCGCTTCACGTTCTTTTATTTCAAGTACATAATTTTCTTCAATTAATTCCTTTAGTTCTATCACCATTTCATTATATACTACACTTAATTGACCAATTTCATCATTTTTAGTAACTTTTACATGTTCAGTAAAATTACCTTTTTTTACTCTTTTCATTGATTCTAAGAGATTTTTTAAAGGTGTAGTTATATAATGTGTAAGAAGCAGAATTAGAGGAAAAGAAATTATCAAACAAATAAGCACAATTACATATATAAATATTTTAGTTTGCTTTATTTCTTTTGTTAAAGAACTTGTATCAACAGAATAAAATATTTTCCAATTATATGAATTGTTACTACTGTATGCAATTAACATATCTTTTTTATTTACTTTATCAATTAAAAATCCATCTTTATTTTTACAAGAGTCTTTATAAAAGTTTTTATTATAAAGATTGTCATCTAGAATGTTAATATCTCCATACTTAGATAAAATAGTGTTTTTTTCATCAACAATTACGATACTTTCATTAATAGATTGGATATTATCTATGTATATTTTTTTGAAAACATTTTCATTAATACCTAGAAATAGAGTTCCTAAGGGAGTATAATCATTGGGGCTTTTAATAATTCTACCTAATATAATTTTATTTTGTTTATTATTTTGCAATATGTAAGTGCTTTCTTTATCATTGTAAAACCAATAAGGCGCTCCATTTTGTAAAAGAATATTTTCGAAAATTAAATTTGACTTGATATTTGGGTAAGTATTTAGATTGCTACTTAAGTCTGTGCAAATATAAAAAGGAGAAGAACTTAGTTCTTCGCTATATAAAGCTAATAAACTTATATATTCTTTTGAGACAATCAAATTCATAATAGAATTAGTTAATTCAGTTCTTCTTAAGTATTTTGCGTTATTATTAGTTATTATGTTATTACTATGGAGCAATGATACAACATCTTGATTAGTTGCAATATATGTAGATATATCATAAATATCAGTTTGTAAAGTATTTATGCTCGAATTAATTTGTTTAACAATATTTAAATTGGATGAACTTACTTTATTGATTATGTATTTCTCAGAAGTTGAATAAAAAATATAACCTAGGATATTAGCTGTGAAAATTATAACTAAATATGTAAAGATAATTATTTTATGCTTTATTCTCATATTTGAAAATATATATTTAAGTTTCATAAGAGATCACCTACAATGTTTATATTTAATTAATATCATTGATAAAATGCAATATATAATTTAATAATATAGTATAGATTATTAATTTAAATTATATTATGCGTATATATTGGAAAAATAATAAATTTCAATAACATAAAGTTATTTAAAATAAACTACTCTTATTATATCACATTAGATTAATTATTAATAAAAATCAAATGAATTTATACATAATCAATAAAAAGTATACTTTATAAATATGGTTTCAGAAAGTATAATTAATTTAAGGTGTTACTGTTAGTCACGCACCTAATTAATTTTGAAATAAAAAATAGGAGGGTATTTTATGAAAAAAATTTTTGGAAAAGTTTTTGGGATAACATTATCAATTTTAATGATAATTGGGTTATCAGCATGCTCACAAGATACTAAAACTAATTCTAGTGAAACTGAAGAAGTGGTAATTAGAATGGCAACCAATTATCCAGATCAAGAAACAGGTATTGGTAAACTTGAAAAAGACATCGCTGAAGCTTATATGAAAGAAAATAAAGGTGTTAAAATTATATTTGAATTAAATGATAATGAAGTACATAAACAAAAATTGAAAATATATGCATCATCCGATAAGATGCCAGATATATATATGAACTGGGCTGATCCATCAGCATTAGTACCTATGATAAAAGGTGGGTATGCTGCTGAGTTAGATAAAAAAGATTTTGAAGATTATAATTTTATTCCAGGTGCTTTAGATGACTGTAGTTATCAAGACAAATTATATGGATTACCTAGAACTTTTGATATTTGGTTTATGATGTACAACGAGAAAATATTTAAAGACCACAATATAGAATTTCCTAAAACAATTGAGGATATGAAAAAAGCTGAAAAATACTTCAATAGTAAAGATATTATTCCTTGTGTAATGAATGGTAAAGATAATTGGAATGAAGTAGTTTTATTACATGATCTAATGATTAGAACAAATGGAAATCAAGAATTAGTACCTAATGTGTTTGAAGGTAAAACTACTTTTTCAAAAGAAGAAAATGCTTTACAAGCTGCTAATCTATTAGTGGAATTAGCAGAAAATGACTTTTTCCAAAAAGGGTATTTGACTGCGGATTATAGTACTGCACAAAATTTATTTGTACAGGGCAAAGCAGCTATGTACTATATAGGTTCATGGGAATTAGGTATGGCTTCAAGAGAAGATTTTCCTGAAGAATTAAGAAAAAATTTAAGAGGAACGTATTTCCCAATAATTGTTGAAGCTGGAGATACAAGTAAAGATGTTGTTGGTAGAACCGGAGGATTATATAGTATTAATCCTAAGTCAAAAGTGAAAAATGAAGCTATTGAATTTTTGAAGTATATGTACAAACCTGAAAATTGGGCAAAACAATCGTGGCAATTAGGTTTATGTGCTCCTGCACAAGATTGGTCAAGTTTTACTACAGGTAAAGAAACACAATTACAAAATGATATAACTAATATGATTAGCGAATTAAAATCTACAAGTAGCTTTATGTATGCATGGAAATTAACGCCTTCTTTTGAACAAGATTGTTTGAATGCTATTTCAGAATTGCTTGTAGGGAATATTACTCCAAAAGAGTATTGGCAAAAAGTCGATGAATCAGCCAAAGTAAATAAAATAGATTAGAGACTCATGTTGAATAACGGGGACTTTTAGTCCCCGCATAATAAAGAGGTGTCATGTTATGCAGAAAACTTTAAGTAATAAATTTGTAATTTTTACCCTAGTACTACCAGGTATTGTTATGTTCTTTGCAGCTATTTTATTTCCTATTATATTAAGCATATATTATGGAATGACAGATTCTAGGGGTATAGGAAATATGGAATTTGTAGGTCTTGAAAATTATATATATTTATTAACAAAGGATAAGGTATTTTTTAAAGCGTTGAAAAATTCCTTTCTAATAGGTATTGCTTATATATTTGTTCAACATCCTATTTGTATAATATTTGCAATTATGCTGGATAATGTATCTGGTAAATTAGAGAAATTTTTTAGAACTGTATATTTTATACCATCAGTAATAGCTGTAGTGGTTGTTACAAAACTATGGGTCTATTTATATAACCCTGAATTTGGAGTTTTTAATAAGATTTTAGTATCTTTAGGATTAGGTGAATATCAACAACAATGGCTTGGAGATGTGAATTTGGCTTTCCCAAGTGTACTAGTAATGACAATTTGGATTGGATTTGGTTGGGGACTTTTAATGTATTATGCTGGTATAAAAGGAATACCAAAGGAAATGTATGAAGCTGCAAAGATTGATGGTGCTGGCACAATTAAAATTCATACTAAAATCACAATACCATTACTATCACCAATCATAAGGGTTAACATTGTACTTGCAATGATTAATGCATTAAAACAAATGGAAATTATATATATTTCTACAGATGGAGGGCCTGCAAATTCTACACAGGTTGTAGCTAATTATCTCTACTCTAAGGCTTTCAAAAGCTTTGAGTTTGGTTATGCAAATGCAATCTCAGTTGTATTTGTCGTTATATGTCTAATAAGTACTTTAGCAATTAATAAGATGTTTCGCAGAGATGTTGACATATAATAGGAGGTGAACAATAAATATGTATAGAGTAGATAAAAAAGTAAAAACAAGTAGAATAATTATTATAATATTTATGAGTTTTATTGCACTGATACAACTTTTCCCATTGATATGGGTATTCAATTTTTCGTTGCTAAATAGTAGTGACCTTTTTGTGTCAGGTATTTTAAAATGGCCTAACAACCCACAATTTCAAAATTATGTTATTGCTTGGACTCGTGGTAAAATACCTGAATTTTTTATAAATAGTATTTTTGTTTGTAGTGTAACTGTTTTAGTAACAATATTTTTATCATTAACATTAAGTTATGCTTGTACTAGAATGAAATGGCGTTTAAGTGGCTTTTTTCTAACTATTATTTTACTAGGTATGATGATACCTGTACATACAACATTATTACCAAATTATTTAGTATTTAATAAGGTGGGTATTATTGATAGTTATTGGGCATTAATTATACCATATATTGCTTTTTCTTTGCCAATGGGCGTTTTTATTATGACGGGTTTTTTAAGGTCAATTCCAAGATCCTTAGAGGAATCAGCAGTAATGGATGGTTGTAACATTTATGCAATTATTTTTAAAATAATACTTCCATTAACAAAACCAGCATTAGTAACTATTACAATCATGACATTCCTGACTTGTTGGAATGAATTCATTATGGCTGCTACCTATTTAGTCTCAGAAAGGTATAAAACATTACCTTTTTCAATAGTTAAGTTTACAAATGAATATGGTACTAACTATGCTTATCAATTTGCAGTTATGACACTCTCTTCCTTGCCTGCATTAGTAATATATATTATTCTTAATAAGCAGATTACAAAAGGTATAATGTTAGGCGCAGTAAAAGGATAAATGCTTGCTACCACCTACAATCCCAAGTTATTCGACATTGTTTAAGGTTCTTAATAGACCTAAAAATGAGGCTACTATGCTTTAAATAGATATTAATATTTTTTTGCTTTATGTTAACTTAAAATATAGCCTCAATACCTTGTTTTTTTATTTTAAAGTAGATATAATAAAGAAGACTCAGCAATATGTTTACTTTAAAGGAGAAATTATGCATAAAAATAATCGTTTTTTTGTAGTTATCGGAGCTATAATGATACAAATCTGTCTAGGTGCCATATATTCTTGGAGCTTATATAACCAGCCATTGGCAGACAAGTATGGATGGGACAAGGATGCCATTGTCATGGCTTATTCTATAGCCATTTTCGTTTTTGCATTTACTACTATTTTCAGTGGAAGACTTTATGATAAGATTGGACCTAAGAAAGTTGCTACTATCGGTGGTGTTTTATATGGAACAGGTATGATTTTATCTGCTTTTGCAACTGAATTATGGATGCTATATATCACTTATGGAGTATTGGCTGGAATAGGCGTTGGATTTGCATATGTTAGTCCGTTGTCCACATGTGTCAAATGGTTTCCACATCATAAAGGATTTATAACGGGTATAGCAGTAGGGGCCTTTGGTTCAGGTAGCTTTGTTTTTAAAACTTTAATAGAGATTTTCCTGCAATCAGTAGGTGTAACTCAAACTTTTATTTATTTAGGGGTCATTTTTATGGTTTTAGTTGTATGTGGCGCATCGCTTATGAAGCTGCCGAATACATCCAGTAAAATGACTACCAAGCAAACTTCAATGGACATGTCCTCTTTAGAAATGATCAAAACCAGCAGATTTTATTACCTATGGATTATGTATCTATTAGGCAGTATGCCAGGACTTCTGGTTATAGGCCTAGCCAAAGATATAGGTCTTGAACTTGTAGGATTATCACCAGCTGTAGCAGCAAGTGCAGTTAGTATTATTGCGTTATTTAATGCTGGAGGTCGTCTGATTTGTGGAACTATTTCAGATAAATTAGGTAGAATTAATGTCATTATTGTTATTTTTATCATTACAATTGCTGCTTTATTAACTAAGGCACTGATACCTTTAAATCAGACTTTATATTATATTTGTCTTATCGGTGTAGCTTTTAGCTTTGGTGGTTTTCTTTCAGTATTTCCTGCTATTACTTCTGAGCTTTTTGGTGTTAAGAATCTAGGAGCTAATTATGGTATAATTTTTCAAGCCTATGGAATTTCTGCTTTAATAGGTCCAATAATCAAGAGTTTTTCTACCGGATATACGCAGACTTTCCTCATTGGTGCAGGATTTGGTGTAGCAGGTTTATTTTTGACATTACTTTTAAGAAAGCATCTTTCAGACAGAAATTTACTTATCTAGAGTGAGTGGTAGCTCAGTCGATGAATCGGCTGAGGTTATTTATACTAGTATACTAGCTTCTTGAATGTTTCAGAGTAAGTACCCAGAAATAATTTGAATGATTTTAATAAGCAAACACTAATTAATAATTCAGCATTTCAAGCTGAAAATCTGTTGAACTTATTTTTAAATATATTATACGAGGAGTTATAAAATGATTAAAAAAATACACAATAATTATATTTGTCAATATCACTATCTTAATAATTTATGTTGACTATATCCAATATTGGATATATAATAAGATAAAAATAAATATTAAATAAGAGGTGATAAAAATAATTAAAGCATTAATTTTATATTATCTTAGCATTAAGCCTACTCATGGGTATGAGATTCAAAAATTCATTCAAATAAATCATATGGATAGATGGACTAAAATTCAATCTGGATCTATTTATTATGCCATAAACAAGCTTGAAAAACAGGGATTTATTGTCTTGAAAGAAGAAATTGGCTCTGGTTCAAAAGCTAGAAAAATCTATGAAATAACTGATAAGGGTAGGATTGAATTAAAAGAATTAGTGAAAAAAGAATTAGATAATGAGTTATATACAATTGGTTCAGATAAGTTTATTATTTATCCTCTGTTAAATAAGCTTGATAAACAAATTCTAATTTCACAAATTAATAATCATATTAATAAGCTGAAAGATAAAATGGCATATTTAGAAAAATGGCAGAGTATAAAAGTTAATGACGATTGCTTAGATATTGAGAGGATTTCTTTTGAAATGATGATTAAGAATGTTGAATATCAAATAATGTGGCATAACTCACTTATTGAAGAAATGGATAAATGTATTAAGGCAAGTTGTGAAATTTCAGATCTTATTGCCAACTTTGATTTTACAAATGCTGAGCCAATAGAAGCTTCAACAAATGATTCCATCGAAAGCTTAAAGCAAGAAATTCTAAACAATCCAGAATCTGCATCAGAAAAATTAGAAGAATTAATTAAAAAATTGACCAAATAATAATTTATCCTATCTATAGATAGGATAAAAAAATAAAGCCGATATCCAACATTGGATAGTGGCCAAGGAGGAACTAGAATGAACGTAGTTGTATTAGTAGGAAGTCCGAGAAAAAGAGATAGTTTAAATATTTGTAAGGAAATTGAATCAAGATTAGGTAATACTAATATTACTTATGATTATATTTTTT
This sequence comes from Vallitalea sp., assembly GCA_025210235.1. Classification (GTDB taxonomy): domain Bacteria; phylum Bacillota; class Clostridia; order Lachnospirales; family Vallitaleaceae; genus Vallitalea. The sequence continues at coordinate 12,378 of JAOASG010000051.1, read as the reverse complement.
TAAATGATTATGAAATTAAAGATTGTAGAGGGTGTGAATTATGTTTTAAGAAGAGTGAAAAATTTTGTCCATGTAGAGATGATATATCTTTAATAAGAAAAAAAATAATGCTTGCCGATGGTATTATTTTTGCAACACCTGTATATGCTTATCAAGTTCCAGCACCTCTAAAAAGAGTTATTGATAGGATGGCTTTTTTATTTCATAGACAGGAATTAGTAGGAGTACCTGCTATAATTGTAGTTACTAGTGATGGTGGAGGACATAAACAAGTAAGTAAGTATATGAAGATGACAGTGACTGGGTGGGGATGCAATTTATTAGGTACTATTAGTGTTATTTCTCCCATGTATTTTGAGAATAAAAAGGATTCTGTTTGGGGTTATAATGAACGATATCATAATAAAATAAATTTGCACATCGAAAAACTTGTACATAAATTTAAAGAAGTCGTTGAAAGTGAAGTCCCTAGGATTCCTTCTTTTTATGAAATTTTTATGTTTAACTGTTTAAGATCAAAGACGTTTACTTCTCAAGCTGATCATGATTATTGGAAAGAGAAAGGATGGTTGGATTCAGATTATTTCTATAATGTACCATTAAATCCTTTTAAGAAAATATTTGGGACTATTTTAAAAAGGCTTATTAATTTAGCAAGTAAAAAGTTGAAAAACAGAATATGTGAAAGCTAAAATATATAGGTATAAATATAAGAAAAATAACTTTATTATTTGAAACTAATCTCTTATTATAGTAATATTAAGAAGTAATATCATGAAAAAACAATCCTTGGTATTTTAAATTAATAAAAGACTATAACTTAACACTAATTATATTGCAGAAAGAGGTAGATAAGATGAGTAGAAAAAGATTTTCTAGAGGTATATTTTTATTATTGATATCTTTAATGATTTTATTTGTTTCACCGATACATAAATGTAACGCTAAAGAAGATGATTTTATTGAATTTACAGATAAGCATATAGAAGAACAAGTTAGATACAAATTAAATAAACCAAATGGTAATATTACAAAAAAAGATTTATTAAATATTACAAAATTATATTTTACTTACGAACAAATAAATTTAGATGAACTAAAGTATTTTACTAATTTAGAATCGTTAACTTTAAGATATATGTACATATTTGATATAAGTTTCTTAAAACCATTAGTTAATTTAGAGGAATTAGACTTAATGGGTAATTGTATTAAGGATATATCTGTTTTAAAAGATCTAAAAAAACTGAAAGAATTATCGCTTGATTACAATGTAATTAGTGATATTAGTCCTTTGGAAAATCTTGATAAATTAACTTTCTTGAGTTTGTATCGTAACGATATATCTGATATTAGTAAATTAAAAAATCTTACAAACCTTAAGGCGTTATGGATAACAGATAATAATATTAGTAATATTAAAGTATTAGAAAACTTAACTAAGTTAACATGTTTATTCATAGGTGGTAACAACATTAAAGACGTTTCTCCAATACAGAATTTAATAAATTTAACTGAGTTAAAAGCAGGTGGAGTTAAAAACTTTGATATTAGATATGTCAAAAACTTAAATAACCTTACAAGCCTATCTTTGAGTAGTAATAATATTTCTGATATTAGCTATCTAAAAAATTTGCATAAGTTAAGTTATTTAGCTATAGCAAATAACAATATAGAAAACATTGATTGCTTAGCCAATTTAAAAAATCTTAAAGAATTACATATAAATAATAATAAAATAAAAAGCATTAAAGTACTAGATAATTTTAGTGAATTAGATGAATTAAGCTTATCAGGAAATTGTATTGAAGATTATTCTCCTATAATTAAATATTATGATAAAATAAATAAAGATTTTCAACTTAAATTCTTAATAATAAACGATGAATTAATAAAAAAATCAGTGATTTGCTATATAAATAGTCCTAATGCCTATATTAATGGATATAAAATGAAGATTGATGATAATAATGATGTTGTTCCCTATATTACTAACAGACGAACATTAGTACCAATTAGATTTATTTCAGAGTCTTTTAATGCAAAGGTTTTTTGGGATGAAAAAACTCAAACAGTTACAATAAAAAAAGATAAAAATATTATAAAGGCAAAGGTTGGAAGTAAAAAATTATTAATTAATGGAATTGAAAAAGATATTGACGTTTCTGTTGAGATTAAGAATTCTAGAACTTATTTACCACTAAGAAATATTGCAGAAGCACTAAATAAACATGTTATATATAAAGATAATTTAATAGTCATAAGTGATAATGAAGAAATTAAAAATATAAATGATGATACAGTAATGGATTTTATAACTGAGTTAATTACAGATAGAGAAATAGCAGTAGATTTAAAAATAAAATACATTATTAAAAAAATAATAAAATCTGGAATGTCAGATTTAGAAAAAGAAATTGCAATACATGATTATATAATTTTAAACTCTAGATATGAATTAAATAAAACATCAGTATATGATTTGCTGATTAATGGTTATGGTAATTGCGTTTCTTATGCCAAAGCAACTAAATTACTTCTAGAATCAGTAGGGATAGAATGCAAATATATAACCGGGGATATAAGTGAAAAGGGAATAGATATTGGTCATGCATGGAATATAGTCAAAATAAATGGTAATTATTATCACGTAGATGTGCTTTGGGATGAGGCTTCTAGAAATAATAGAATAAAGTACAGTTATTTTAATTTAAGTGATGATCAAATGAAAGAAAAAAATAATGGACGTGACTGGGATAAGGATAAATTTCCGAAATGTAATAGCAATTATTTTGAATACATGCATAATGAATATAGAGACCTATAATGGTATAAATATTATTTGAAAATCTTCTAGTATAACAATAACAAAAATGTTAAAATATTGTTTGATGATAATTTATAGAATTATAAAGGGGAGATAAATAAGTGAAAAAGCACAAGCTATACGTTTCATGTGTACTATTAATTATTTTTAGCTTAATAGGAAATATTTTATATTACAACGCTCAACAATTAGATGAACCTATTGTTTTAGAACATTATATTGAAGATAGAGTATATGAAAATCAAGATGTTAATATGAGATTTTATTATATTAGTAACTTGAATGATAATAATAAATTGTTAAATGTGTATTTTCCTAAACATGATTTAACATTTTATGCACAGAATGGAGATGCATATGATACAACACACTATAAAGCTAATATTGCTTTTCTTCAAGCTCCATATTCTCTATTAAATTTTGATGGAAATGATGAAATTATATTAGAAGATGCAGTTATTACATATAGCAATGGTTTAACTCAAAATGTAGATATAGGAAAGCTTATATTAACTAAAGGTGGAAATAATGATTTGAAGTCTACTATGTCTAGTGCTTCTAATTCCGGCCAAGTATCTCAATATTATAGTTTAGAAGATAGTATAACAGTTAATAAAGTTACGTCTAGACTATATGATGAAACCAATGATTTCGTATATATGCATTTTGTTGATAATGATAGTAGTAATATTACTTTTCCAGTGGAAAATACCAATATTCATGATAAGAAAGAAGATAAGATTTTTTTAGCGATTGATGAATTATCTCTTCCACACGAAGCAAGTAATTCTCTGGAGGTATTTAGCTATGTAAAACCTGAGGATGAAAAGAGATTTAATGTATATGAGATGATCTATACATTAGAGTATACATATAAAGATGGTAAACAGGGTAGAGAGGATTTACTTAATTTAAGGTATAAACCATGTTTTACAAATAAATTGGTATCAGAACTTGTTAAATAATTTAAAACTACATTCAGTTCAATCTTTAATACAATATGTTTGATTTGTAATTCTACAAAATTAACATAGAATATAAAATTGAGATTTTTTAGAACTAAAAAATGAGGAGAGAATAATATGGATAAATATTATAGGTTAATATTATGGGGAATGGCATTTATATTTATAAATATAAATATTAATAGATTTGACTTATTACCAGATATAGTTGGATATATAATAATCATGAATGCAGTAATAAATCTACATAATGAAACAAATATACCTAGCTTTAAGATATCTAGTTACTTTGGCATAGCATGTATTGTTGTAGATGTTGTTACATTTATTAAACCGTTTGTAATGTATGACGAGAGTATAATTATTAATTTAGTTATAACAACTTTAACTCAATTATTTTTACTAGGTTTGATATTCTACATATATGAGGGAACTATAAGACTTTTAGAGAATGAATATACTCAGTTAATGCTTACAATGAAAACAGCTCAAAGAGCTATTCTTATTCTACAGATGATATTAATTATTACTACTACATTAACAATTAATATGAGCAATGATGTTAAGAGTATTATTGTTGTAATAGGTGTTATAACTGGATTTACAACATTGATTATTTGGGCTGTTAATATGAATACAGTTAGAAAGTATTATAAGGAAAATCTAAGTTAGGTGAGGTTATTTCTAACAAAAGAGAAGTTTTTTGAAGGGGAAGTATATGGAAGAGAAAAAAAGTCAAACATTTTCTGTTTGCTATAATAATAACATTTGTAATTTTGAAAAGTATACTTTTACTCCAGCACTTTCGTTTGAGTTATGCAATCTGCACTCAGAAGATGGTATAGGTGGAAAACATAAAGGAAAAGATGTTTTTCGTATTGATTTTACTAAAGTTGGACGATTTGAATGTGAATTTTCTAATCACACCTTTTCATACAGAGGAGAAAATGAAATTACTGTGATGGCTACTCAAGAAAGTGAAGAATGGATTCTTGAGTCTAATTATCCTGTTGGTGTGTATATTGGTTGTGCAATTATAATAGAATTGGATAAAATTGATGATGAGGATAATTTTTTTCTAAATAAATTTAATATTAACATTAGAGAATTGATTTCAATTATCACCTTAAATAATAGATGGTATAAATATAATAATTCTACCAAACTTATAGAACTTTTTAATGATATTTATAATGCACACGTTACATCTAATACAGATATTATTTTCCTGAGGGTTTTAGAGATACTAACATGTATTTCTAAAAGTAAATATAATGATATTCTAACTAATAAAGATAGTCAATATTTTTCTAGGGAACAGGTCAATAAGGTGAAATCTATACATGGGATAATAACTAAAAAATATAATAGGCCAATATCTATTGAAAAAGTTGTTCGTGAAAATGGAATAGGTTATTCTTCGTTTAATACAATATTTAAAAATATTTATGGAGAATCCCCATATCAATATTTAAAGAAATTACGAATGAACTTAGCTGCTAATATGCTCCATGAAACAAAATCTAGCATACTAGAGATAGCTGTATCTGTTGGGTACAACAATCCCAGCAAATTTTCTAATGCTTTTAAATCTATTTTTGGGGTATTACCTAGTACATTCCGAAAACAAAAAAACGGAATGGAGCATTAAAAATAGAAATGGAGTAGAAAATGATAATGATAATCAATTACAATATGGGTGGTTAGCTTTGGCTGACCACCCATAATTATATTTAGGAGGAAAAGTATGAAAAAACATACAGCTATACTTATAATGATTTTAGTTCTAGTTGGAGTAACTGGTTGTGGTTCAAAAAATACAGTTAATACAAAAGAACCTGTCAAAGAAACAATGTTGAAGGTGGGAGCCATAGACGATTTTAAGTCATCAAGAGAGGGACTCACATTAATTAGTGATTCTTTTGTAGAAATGGATGAAAAGTTTAATGCAATTCCTGGTCTGATAAAGAAGTGGGATGTTAATGAGGATGCAACGGAGTATGTATTGCACCTTCAGGAGAATATTAAGTTTCATGATGGTTCTTTATTTGATGCAAGAGCATGTAAATATGATTTAGAAACATTAGGCAAACAATTTATGTGCTCCTATGTTAATACAATGGATGCTACAGAAATAGTTGATGATTACATATTAAAAGTCAAATTTAAATCTTCAAATCTAGGCTTTACAAAAGAGTTAATGAAGATTGTAGCTCTTCCTATTGATTCTGTAGATAGTGATGGTAATATTATTAATTTTAATGGAACAGGTCCTTTTAAGCTTAAGGAATATAATAAGGACGTTGAAGCTATTTTAGTGAAAAATGAAGATTATTGGAATGAAAATAAAAAGGTATCTTTAGAAAAAGTTCAGTGGATTGTAATTCCTGATCCTGATGCTAGAGTAATGGCTTTGGAAAGTAATCAAGTTGATTTAATTGGATACACAGAGCATCATTCTTCAATACCTTATTCAAGTATTGATTCATTAAAAAGAAATGAAAAGTATCATTGTGTAATGGAAGATAAAGATAATTATACTTCTGTTAAAGCAATAGGAATGAATTGGAATAATGGACCGCTAACTGATATTAATTTACGAAGAGCTTTAGAGCATGTAATTGATAGAGAGCAATTAATGGAGACTGTGTTTTTCGGAATCCCTAATCCTTGTGGTCACATAATGAATCCTAAATTTTTTGATGGTTCGACAAAGGAAAAAGAATTTGATTATGATATTGATTTAGCTAAAAAAATACTTAAAAAATCTGGATATGAATATGACAAAGAAATACTTAAAAAAGATGGTAAGGCAATTGAATTAGATTATGTTTGCAATGCATCACCGGAAGAGAAAGATATTGCTGTATTTGTTCAATCTGAATTTAAAAAGATTGGAATTGCGGTAAATATTGTTGCTTTAGAGACTGAACAAGCTTATCAACATATTAAAGATGGAGAATATGACTTAACGATTGCTACTCCTTGGTTTGAACCTACGTTAGCTACTATATCTTTTTATGGCTTAGAGGATAATTATTCTATGTTTGGACTGGGATTAGGTATTAACGAAGATGTAAAAACTGCTGGACAAAAAGTAATTAGTGCAACTAGCAACAAAGAGTTCAAAGAAGCAATAGATAGACTATGGAAATCTTTTTATGAAGCGTGTTCATCAATACCAATTTATACTGGATATAAGTATGCAATTCATAATGGGAAATTTACAGGATTTAAGTTTGATTATAACTATTTCAACATAGATCTATCTGAAGTTAGAGCACAATAAACTATGATGAGAATTATTATTAAACGTATTGTTTTTATAATTCCAACCATTATTCTCATCTCGCTGTTGTCCTTTGCATTTCTTTATTATGCGCCTGGAGATACTGCTACTCGTATTCTAAGAGAGAAAAGTCATACTATGGCTATATCTGATGAGTATGCGCAAGAGTTTATTGAAAGTAAAGGATTGAATAGGAATTTTGTTGAAATGTACATAGATTGGTTAAGTAATGTTATAAAAGGAGATCTAGGAAAATCATATTTAGATGGGCAAAGTATAAACAATAAAATCTCTGAACCTATAAAGAAGACACTAGTAATGGTACTTATTTCTTTAGTAGTATATTTTTTATTAGGTACTAGTATAGGGATACTTTCTGCTATTCATAAAAATGGAATACTGGATAAATTGGCTAGGTGGTGGTCTGTATTGTCAATGTCAATTCCAGTATTTTGGATAAGCTTATTTATTGTTTGGCTATTAAGTGTACGGTTTGGAATTCTTAAAATCGTGGGAAAAAGAAGTAATAGTTGTTTAATATTACCTGGAGTTCTAATAGGTGTTATTTACACAGGTAATTTGATCACGATAGTAAAACATAAAACGTTACTTGTTCTAGAGGAGCAATTTGTATTGAGTGCACGGGCTCTAGGGATGAAGCAAAATAAGATTTTGCTTCACCATGTACTCAAAAACGTATTAGCCCCAATTGTCGCAGCTTCTACCCTTGCTTTTTCTAGTTTTCTAGGCTCAAGTGTTCTTATGGAGAGTATTTTTTCAATTTCTGGGTTTGGAACACTTCTTATGAAGGCAGTAAATCTTAAAGATTATATGGTCGTTGCTAGCGCAACTTTAGTTCTAGGTTTACTGGTATCTGTAGCAAATATGATTGCAGATATATTATATAGCTACCTTGACAGGAGGGAAACAGGGTGAAATTAAAACATAAAAAGAGAAAAATAATAATATCTATTACCCTGATTACTATATTCTTTTTATTTATATTCACTTCAGGGATTATATTCCCTGAAGCTAATTTAGTTAACTCAAAAGATTCCTTTACATCTCCTTCTTTACAGCATTTGTTTGGAACAGATCAATTTGGAAGAGATGTCTTTATAAGGACTGTGATTGGATTTAGATATACATTTACGATCGCTCTATTCGTGCAGATAATATCTTTTGCTATAGGTATTATTCTTGGAATTATTTTGGGTTATTATGGTGGAATTATCGATGAAATATTCTACCAAATTTCAAATTTACTATTAAGCTTTCCTATGATAATTCTTGCTATCCTAATGTCTTCACTAACGGGGGCAAATATGAGGTGTCTTATTTCTCTAATGATTGTATATACAGTAGTTTCTAACTCTAAAATAGTCAGAAGCGAGATAAAAATTATAAAAAATGAAGATTATATTAAAGTTCTACGTGTGCTTGGGGCAAGTGATTTTGTGATAATTAAAAATCATTTGGTAAAAAAATGTTTGAGGATGCTACTACCCACTTTTGCTTTATTTATAGGTCATATAATTATTGCAATTTCTTCCTATTCATTTATTGGATTTGGTGTTCAACCACCTCAACCAGAAATTGGAAATATGTTAAAAGAATCATTGCGTTTCATTAATCGTTCTCCAGGATTAATGATTTTTCCTGGGTTATTCCAATTTTTTTCTATTCTTTTATTACTGAGGTTGTCGGAAAATTGCAAAACATTATTTTTAGATCGTGAGGTAAGCTAATGAGACGTAATATATTAGAAATTAATGGATTAAAAGTATCAACCAAAACATGTAAAGAAACCTTGCTTATTAATGGTGTGAATTTAAGTGTGAAGGAAAATACAATTTGTTCTTTAGTTGGTAAAAGTGGTAGTGGAAAAAGTTTGCTTGCATCTTCAATTGTTGGAGTATTGGCAGATAATCTATATATAGATGGAGAGATACTCTATAAAAATAATAACCTTCTTTTATTAACTGAAAAACAATTAAATAAAGTAAGAGGGAAGGATATTGGGATTGTTATGCAAAACTGTTCTGGTTCATTGAATCCTCTTTTGAAAAACGGTAAACAATTGTCTCTACTACTTAGACAGCATGTTTCAAAACATGAAAATATAAGAAAAAAAGCAGAGAAACTATTACACCTTGTTAAGCTAGAAAAACCTAACTTAGTTATGGACGAATATCCATACCAGTTAAGTGGTGGAATGAAGCAACGTTTGTTAACTGCTATAGGTATTAGTGGATCACCAGAATTACTAATAATGGATGAACCTACAAAAGGAATGGATGTTATCTTAAGAAATCAGATGGCAAAAATGATTTATGAGTTACATAAAGAGACAAATGTGAGTATTTTACTAATTACCCATGATCTAGAATTAGCATATAAGATTTCTGATTATTGTTACGTTATGAATAAAGGTAGTGTTACTACACATGGAGAAACAAAAAAACTATTTAAAACTACAAGAGATAAGGCATTATCCGATTTAATAAATGCAGAGACAATGATGTCGGACTTTTTTTATGGAATCAACGGAGGTATTTATGCTGGAATTGAAAAATGTTAGTGTCAATGTTAGTGATGGATTATTTATAAAAAAGAAAAAAATAATTATTGATGATATTAGTTTTACCCTAGGTGATAAAGAAGCATTAGGCATTATTGGAAAAAGTGGTAGTGGAAAAACAACCATTGCCAATGCTGTTTTAGGTATGACAAAACACTCATCCGGAGACATCTTGATAGATGGAAAGTTACTATCTAATTTTAGTAATATGGAGCGTGCAAAAAAAGTACAGGTAGTTACACAAAATCCACAAAATAGTTTCGATTGTGATATTACAGTTTTAAAAAGCTTTTTAGAAGTACTAAAGATTCATAAGATGATAAAATCTGAAAATCCAATAAATACATTGCTTTATCCAATATTAAAAGATGTTGGACTTGGAAATATAGATTTAGATAAAAGACCTAACTGTTTTAGTGGTGGAGAATTACAAAGACTTAGTATTGCTAGAGCTCTGCTTATAAACCCAAAAATAATTATATTAGATGAAGTTGAATCTATGCTTGACACTATCACTAAAATACAGTTGTTTAATACCTTGAACAATTTAAGAGAGAAGTATTCTTTTAGTTATATTTATATTACTCATGATATTAGAGTTCTACCAAGTCTTGTAGATAAAATATTAATTCTTTCTTCTGGAAGGCAGGTGGATTATGGACCAATTAATCTACTTCGTTCTTCTAATAATCCGTATATAAAGGAGCTAAGAGATAACATTATGATGGAGGTTTAAAAATGACGGATAAATTAAGTAATATTCGCTTTTTACTTAAATTGGCGGGAGATAAAAAAAGAATGCTAATTGGGAGTATTGTACTAAGTGTAATTGGCTCCGTTTTTGGTACTCTTATTTATTTTATGCTATTTAAGGTTATTATTGTACTCACAGATACCAAAATTCAATATAAAGACCTTTGGGCTATTAGTAAGTACATTGTAATTTTTGTAGGGATTAATATTGTAGCTGGGATTTTGTCGGGAATGTTATCCCATATTGCAGCTTTCAATATTCTTTATGAAATAAGGATTAGAGTATGTAATCATCTTCCTAAACTTAATATGGGTTTTTTCAATAAGAATACTATAGGAGAAATCAAAAAAACTATAAACGAAGACGTGGAAAAACTAGAATTATTTTTAGCTCACCAACTTCCAGACCTCGTAACAGCCATGATTTCACCAATTTTTATTCTAGCTATCATGATTCACTTTAACCTAGTTCTTGGGATTATTATGATCATTCCAGTAGCTTTAGCATTGGTTGCTCAAAAACAAGCATTTAAACACTATAGTAAAAATATGGTGACATATAATCATTTCCAAAGAAAAATGAATACTGCTATTATTCAATACGTAAAAGGAATGAAAGTGTTTAAAGCATTTAACATTTCCTCGGTTTCTTTTAAACAATTTAGGGATTCCGTAGAAGAACACTCTGATTTTTGGATTAAAACCACTAAGGAGTCAGTTCCTTTTTATGTTAATTATATGCTTTTACTAGAATCAGGTACACTATTTTCTGTTCCTATTGGAGGATACATGTTGATTAGAGGTCATATTAAATTCCCGGCATTTTTACTAATTATGATTTTAAGTATATTTTTGTTTGAATCCTTTAAGTCTTTATTAAGTCTATCCCAAGAATTAAACATATTACTTGCAGGAGTAGGTAATATAAGAAAAATTATTGAAACTCCTATTCAACAGGATGGGAATGTAGAGTTGGAAGAAAATATAAGTCATGATATTACATTTAATAACGTGAGCTTTTCATATGAAAGCACTGAAATTCTTCATAAGGTTAGCTTTAGGGTGGGAAATAATTCGACCATTGCTTTAGTTGGTGCTTCGGGTTCAGGAAAAACTACAATCACACAGCTTGTTGGTAGATTTTGGGATATTCAGAAAGGAATTATTTCTATCGGGGGAATTAACATTAAAGAATTATCTACGGAATGTCTCATGAAGAATATTGCCTATGTTTTTCAAGAAGTTTATTTAATTAAAGATACTCTTTACGAAAATATAAGGATGGGAATGGATAAAACAGAAGAAGAGATTATTGAAGCATCAAAGAAAGCACAAATTCATGATTTTATTTCATCTTTACCAAATGGATATTATACAAAAATAGCTCACAGTGGGGTAAAACTCAGCATGGGGCAAGCACAGAGAATATCCATAGCACGCTGTATTCTAAAAGAATCACGGATTGTTGTTTTAGATGAGGCTACAGCTTATGCAGATTTAGAAAATGAGAGAAAGATCCAATTAGCATTAGATCAGCTACTTAAAAATAAGACGGCGATTATTATTGCCCATCGCCTTAATACAATTCAGCATGCAGATCAGATTATAGTTCTAGAAGAAGGAAATATAGTAGAACAAGGAACTCATAAAATACTAATGAGCAAGAATGGAATATACACAAAAATGTGGAAAAGTTATAGAAAGGAGGATGGATTTTGTTAAAAAATCTAAAAAAATTACTTGGTAATTATTACATAGAGTATAGAAAAATAGTTTGTTTATCCATCTTCGATATTTTTATAGGTGCAATTCCTCTTATGATCATGATGTATTGCATGGTGCAATCTATTGGAAATGAATTATCTGTTTTGCAAATATCTATTTACACTTGTGTATTACTACTTTGTTTTATAATTAGAAAGATATTTTTGCAGAAAAATATATTTCAACTCCAAAAAATTGG
>JAOASG010000050.1 GCA_025210235.1 Vallitalea sp. | reverse complement strand
TTTGAATTATATAAAGAAAAAGATATTGACTTAATTTTATGTGGACATGCTCACGGAGGACAAATACGACTGCCATTTATAGGTGGTATAATAGCTCCAAATCAAGGGTTGTTTCCAAAATACGATGGAGGAAAATATAATCATAAAGACGTAAATATGATTGTAAATAGAGGTTTAGGAAACAGTTTAGCACCAATAAGAATTTTCAATAAACCTGAAGTAGGAGTTATTATATTAAATAAAAAATATGACTAAGATTTTTTGGGACTAGACTCTTATATTATGAATTAGTAAAAAATTGGGGGAATATAATTTTGAAACAAGATATTATTAATAGTTTCAATAGAATTGCATTATTAGAAGATAAGTGGGATCATAATCAACATTATGAGAAGTTGCTTTTAAAAGAAATTAAAAATGGGGATGGAGTTGCACTAGATCTTGGATGTGGAACAGGTGAATTTACACAGAAATTATCTAGAAAGGTAAAAAGAGTCTATGGGATTGATATTGCTCCAATAATGATTAAAGAGGCAGAAAAACGGCATAAAACAAACAATATTACATATAGCGTTAAAGATTTTGATTCTTTAAATGAAGATGTTAAATATGACTATATTATAAGTATTGCAACATTTCATCATTTGAATCTTGATACAGTTTTGCCTAAAATTAAAAGATTATTAAACAAGAATGGAGTATTAATAGTATTAGATTTATATGAACGAAAAGGATTAATAGATCGAATACTTGACTGTATTGCAGTACCAATGGATTTAATTCTCAAAAGAATTAAGATTGGTAAAATAAAAGTAAATACGGAAGAAATTGATGCTTGGGAAGAACATAGCCACATTGATAATTATATGACATATAATAAACTAAAAAAAGTATATAATAAATATTTATCTAAAGAAATAAAAGTTAGAAGATTACTGTTTTGGAGATATTTAATGGTATATAGACAAAAATAGAAGTAGTTAGAATCAGTATTCTTAGGTGGCAACACTTTGGTATAATATATTCAATAATGACAAAAAAATGATAAGTTTTAATTTTTAAGATTAAGAATTAGATATGTAATGTATAAAAATAGGTTATGTGATATAATATATACATTAATAAATTAATGATTATATATTTATAGTAAATAAGATTATTTATTTTAATTTAACTAACCTATTTTTAATATGAAAAATAAAGTTATTGAAGGGTAATAAAAAATTATAATAATTTATGATTAACTAAAACATGTAAGTGCAAGTTATTTAATTTTAAAGGCATCGGGATTGCAATTTGAATTAATTAAGAACTCAAATTGTTTTTGGAATTTGGTAGTTTTTAGAGTTGTTTATTTACGGAGGGGGGAGATTAGACAATGAAAAAAATAAGGTATATTAAAATTTTTACATATATTAGTTTGGTAATAATATTTTGTACATCTTGTAAAAGTAAAGAGAGTGATTTAGTATGCAGAGAGCAATATTTTAAGTTAATTAATAATGTTTCAAATCAAATATGGAGTTTGGAAGGATTTAGTTATAGTTATTATTATAATCTAGGATAGCAAAATGATTTAACTTTTGAATTAATATTATTTAAAGATGGTAAAGTGATAAATAAAGTTGAATTAAAGGATAAAAAAGAAAATGTTGGAAATGTTGACGGAACATTTGGAGTTTCAGCTAATATAGATTACAATAATAAAATAATAACTTGGGTACTGAGACATGATGAAAAAATAAAACAGTTTACTAGTAAAGATTTTTTGAGGGAGAATACAGGTCTTAATAGAGACGAAGGTTCATCTGGACTGATATCATCTGATAAAAATACAGTATTATCATGCGAATATAAAGTTAATGAAAATAATTGTCAATCCAAGTGGGAATTTAAATTGAACGTTTATACTAATAGTGATATCCAATAATATTTGTAATGTGATTATATAAGGGGGAATTTAGTAATGAAAAAATTAGGTTTGTAAAAAGTTATTATTTTACTGAAGCATTAAATATTAATAAAATAGAAGGAATATCAATAACTGTTGAAATTTATAATAAAATAATGGAAATATATAAACCTAAAAATTGGAGGACACAATGAAAAATATAACTAAAATAATAATATTCTTATTAATATTATCAAATATTTTGTTTTTAGTATTTCATCTTAAAAATAAATCAGATAGAGATGATGAATATCATTTGTTTTTAAATCATGTATATTATTATATTGATGATATTGAAAAGGATTTAGAGACTATATTAATTGATATAGAGAATGGAAAGACAAATTCAATGGATAAAAAAATTGCATATATATGTCAGAATTTGTTTAAACTAGATCAATTAATTAAGGATGGATTTTTTATATCAGATGAATTATGGAGTGATGAAAGTATAGGATTTGATATTATTGGAGAAACATTATTAGGAATAGCAAATGAAAAGGTTTCTAAAAGTGAGATATTATTTGATGATAATTATATAAATGATACTGGATTAGCTTTTTTAGAACAATTACAACTAGATATTGACAATTTACATAATGAATTATCAAAAGAAGATGATTATAATCCTAAAATTGCAAAGACGGATTTTAGAAATATTATAATGAATTTTTTTGAGAAATGGGAATACTCAAAAGAGAATTATGAAAATTATGGTGGTCTGATAAATAAATATAATCCACATAAAATAAAAATAGGAGATAAAGTTGGTAATTGGGTAGTGGATGAATTCATTGAGGAAGAGACAGAACTGAGGGAAATAACCTTTAAAGGTTCAGTAGATTTGAAAGGAAGGTTTTATTTTAATCGTAATATTGACGGCTATTTATTTGATATAGAGGATGACTCAGATATTCCTATCCCAATAAATCATGCTTATAGCTACTTATGTTGGATTGATAATATGGAAGCTGTTTTTGAGAAGTATGGTAAGGAATTAAATGAGGAAAATTTATATCATTTTAAAGTTAATAAGGTAGTGTATTCAAATGGAATAACATTATCAGCAATAAGTTTGGTGATAAAAGAAATTATGGACTAGATTTTAAATGGAGGTATTATACTAATGAAAAAAATGAAGTACAAGTTAAAGAATTAAAGGTTGAAGATAATAGAAAAGTTATTAAAGATATAATATGATTGTCAATTAGAATATATTTTATAAAAAGGGAGAGTGTAAGAAATTATGTTGAAGTATATAACTAATTTATTTGTAATATTATTAACATTGGTAAAGGGTCCTATTTCTGATATTTCATTCGAAAATACTATTGCAAAATTAGATGATAATCATCAATCAGTTGAGAAATATATTGATGAAATTAAAGATTTGAAAGAAGAAATTAAATTATTAGAAAAAGAAAAAACTGAATTAGAAAAGAAATTAAATAGTAGCAACAATAATTTTAATAACTATTTATATAACGTCTTTAATCCTCTATTTCTTCATGTAGGAGATAAAGTACTTGAATACGAGGTTGCTGAAATTGAGGAAAGTAAAAAACACAGAGAGGTTAAATTTTCTGGGGAATTAACAGTAAAACTTATTATATCAAAAAATAAACACTATATTGAGGATGTTTATGAATTTAAATTATCTAAAGACTATTATGATAAAGTACCTATTGATATTTTTACATATAGTAAAAACCTTGAATCTAATTATCCTATGTATTATTATCTGCCAGAAGAGGATCAAATTAAGTTATTTAAAGAAATTGGGGATAAGTATTATGATGGAATAGAGGTTATGGTAACTCTGAATAATTATAGTATGATTTATGATCAATCAAATTTCGCTAATTGGGTAGAATTTATTAAACTAAATTCAATAGTAAAATAGTAAAATAGTAAAATTTATAATATAACTATATAGATTATAACATAATATTCCCCATATAATACATTAACATTTATGGGGAATAAACTATGTCTACTATAGAGTATGCTTGAAGTATGTACTGAT
This sequence comes from Vallitalea sp., assembly GCA_025210235.1. Lineage (GTDB taxonomy): Bacteria > Bacillota > Clostridia > Lachnospirales > Vallitaleaceae > Vallitalea. The sequence continues at coordinate 20,738 of JAOASG010000050.1, read as the reverse complement.
ACTAAAAAGATGTTATAATAATAAAGATTTAATTTAAATAAAGGATAAAAGTATATGGAGGCTATTATTAATGGAAATAGGTTACATTATCTTGTCATGTATTTGTTTGTTTATAATAATTTTTTGTGCAATAAGATTAGCAATAAGCCCGATAATTTCTAATAACGAAGATATCAATGTAAAAGAAGATAATTTAAGTGTTATGGATTTGAGGGATATTGGTTTATTTGATAATGATGAGATTGCGGATATATAAGATTATTTCAGACTAAAGGTGCTGAAAGAAAGAATAATATAAAGTTTGAAAAATATTCTCATATATTAAAGGAATTAAATCAATTTGGTTATTTAGATAATAACCAACTAGAAGAAAAAATGAATCATCTTAAAGAAATAATGAAAAAATAAAGGATGGTTATATTAAAAGATTTAACTTTATATGAAGAGGGGCTTTTTGCAGTTTTTAATATTTATGAAAATGGTGATTTTGAAATGAAATTAATAAAATTTTGGAGGAAATGAAAGTATATGAAAAAAAATATTTATTGTATTATTACGCTATTGTTGATTATTTTTATGTGTGGGTGTAAGAGTACCAACATTAAAGATATTCAGAGTAACATTGATGATATTAAAGTACACATTGTAAATATTTCAGAACTTGAAAGCGGTACATATTATACATTAGAAGTAATTAATAATGGCAAAGAATTAATAAAATATGTTGAGATTATGTTAGGATATTCAGTAACTGAAGATGCTAAAAAAGAGGGGATTGTTGGTCCAATAATGTTTCAAGGACAAACAGTAGATAATGCTATTAACTTAAAATCTGGAGAAAAAAAGTCATTTACTGTTCATGTGCCAATACCATTGTTAAAGAAGGAAAAGATTGATATGGAGAGCATACAACTTCGTATCCAAGGTTATTTTTCAGAAGTTAAAATTGAAAAGAGATTTCAAAAAAGTGGTGATTTAGATATATTTAATTAGTTAAAGTAAATCGTAAGAAAAGCAAGTTGTTATTTTAGATAAATAATTAGTCGGGGAGAAATTATAATGAAGAAAATACATATCATAATTAGTATCTTTCTTTTTTGGATTGCGTGTAAAGATAATATTGTCAAACCGGATTCGATAGAAAAACCAATTGCAAATACCATTCAATCTAGTAGTTTAAGTAAAAGTATAAATGAATACATTAAAAATGAATTAGATTCAGATTATATATTAGATGATGAATTATATAAAATGTATAGACAAGTGCTTCTTAGTGAAAAAACTTTTTCTTTTAACTTTGTTGTAGCAGAATCCGAAAATGAGTATTATATAAATAATATATCCTATGATGGATATGAGTTTATACCTCACCATTTTAGCTTTATTGATATGAATAATGATACAGTTCCTGAGATTGTAATTGAAGGTACCATTGGTATGTCAGCAGGATTTGTATTTGTTTTAAGAGAGTATGACGGAAGAATAATCGGTCATGAGTTTAGTCATAGACAGATGAGTGATATAAAAAAAGATGGGACTTATCATGCTTCAGGTGGTGCAGCGTATAATGGCTATTATCAATTATCCTTTAATGATGATTCATATTTACAGCATAATATCGTTAGAATGGACACAGAAGAGGATTCAAATGGGGAATACAAGCCGATATATTTTATATTTGAAAAACAAGTTGAAGAGAAAGATTTCTGGAAGTTATGGGAAGTTCAAAAAAATAAAGAAGAGCCTACGTGGATTAATTTTGAGTTAAGAGGTGACCAATATTTAAGATGATTAATCTAAGTAGCAAATTCAAAACACATATATTTAAAAATAGATTAGGTACTTCAATATTTATTTGTTATGTATTATTTTACATAACTATCTTAATTATCCAAACAAGGAGTATGCCATATGAATCCATAAAAAAGATAGGATGGTTCTTGGGAGCATTATTAGGAATAGCTATAAGATTTTCAATAATCCTTTTGTATTGGTATCTAATGAAGGTAAAATATATTAAAGAAGATAAGAAAATTGGAAAGGCTAAAGAAAAATATGGAGATAAGTATAAACCTTAATTTAGAAAATTATCTATAACAGATTTTCTCACAATGTTCATAGATTATGTGTTAAATGAGGTGACAAAATAAACTAGGAAGTAGCTTTCAAATAAATTTGGGATTATGGTAGAATAGTAATGTTGATAATAATAATTATATGTAGAATTGAATCATTAGGAGGACAATATGAAATTTAAAAAATAATACGCTGTTTTTTTATGTGTATTCTTATTTTTACAGCATGTAGCAAAAAATCTCTTGAGTTTGAGAGTATAGCAAACCATGTAAATGTAGTAGAAGAATCAGAATATGGAAAAATAAAGATGGAGTTTGCAAAGTTAGATGGTGAGGATATTAGATCATTTAGTTCTAAAGAAGGAAAAATATATGCATTCAAATATTCTTATTTAATTGCAGAAGGAACTATTGAATTACAATTTAGAGATTCCCAAGATAATGTTATCACTAAAATAACGTTATCTGAAGATGAATACAAAGAAGCAAAAAAAGATCTAAAAAAGGATAGTGATGGAGAAGTAGAAGTATATGAGTTTGGTAGCACTATACATGTAAAAAGTAGTGATAAGAAGATAAAGATTGCTATAATTGGAAAAGACGCAAAGGGCAATATAAATATAACATGGTAGTTCTAGAACGAACAAAATCATGGATATAATAAAGAGATAGATAATAACTAGAGAGACAAGGAGAATTTAGAGATGAATAGAATCGCGATAATTTCAGATATACATGGTAATATTCCAGCATTAGATGAAGTATTGAGTGATATTAAGAATCGAAATATTGAAAGAATTTTCTGCTTAGGAGATTTAGTATCACTTGTTAGAGTTCCTTATAATATTGAAAAAGCTGTTAATGATGCAATGGAAAGTGATATGCCAGATAAACAAGAATATATTAATGAACTAAGAACTGCAGTTTATAGAGGGAGAAAAAAGAAGGAGGAATGTTTGTGAAATTCTATTCAAAACATGACATTTGGCTGGGAGTTATATTACTAGGTGGTATAGGAATAGGTATGGTTTCAACGTTAGTAAGCTCAAAAATATCAATAAAACTAGAAACGTTATATCATCACCAGCATGTTCTTTGGATCGTATAGAATTAAAAGCAGATAATAAATCTCTTATAATATCTCCAAAAGATAAAACATATTTTGTAGAAGTATTACAGGAAAAGAATCCTAGTATTAAGGTTAATGTCTAACATCATTTCTAAGGGTATACTTAAAATATATCGGGAACATAAAATGTTACAAGACATTATCGATATTTGAGGGTAATGATTTTGAATAAAAAGAGATAAGGAGGTATCAATGAATAGGTTATAAAACGCTTCTTTTGAAACAATTGTACCAACATCTTCAAATAAAAATAAAAAGGTATACAAAATAAATGAAAAAAAAAGAATCTTTTGACACTGTTAAGTTAATGAAGAATGGAGAAGAAACTTATTTTAAAATAGTTTTTGGATTTTGATAAGTAGGCTGAATATCGGGAATGAGGGGATTTAAGTAATTCTTTTGGTGTTCTTCAGGGGTGATGATTTGAAACTCTCTTTCATCACGTAGAATAGCAAAAACAATGTTACAGACTTTATGCATGACTGCACCTAGTGCTATCATTTTGGGCTTTGATTCACATTTTTTAAGGTAGTAATCACGTAATACAGGATTTTTTGCAGAACCATCTTTATTTCTACCAATACTGACTATAGCCATTGTGTGAATTACTCGTCTAGCAATTTGAGAACCACGTTTTGACATGCTGACTTTAGTGCCCTCAAATTTTCCTGACTGTTTCACAGCTGGATCTAAACCAAAGTAAGCAAATAGTTGTTTTGGAGATTTAAAAGCTGAAAAATCACCAATCTCACTCATTAAACTTACAGCGGAAAGGAAACCAGCACCTTTAAAAGATTCAATCAGGTGTATTTGCTTTACAATATCGGTATTTTCGTTTTTATCAACCAGTTCATGCATATCAGAAAGGATAGAAGAAATTTCTTCATCATACTGACGAATGAAACGGATATATAAACGGATTCGTAGTGATATATTTGATAAAGAAGAGTTTATTAGAATTGAAGGTAACACTACAATCATATTTAGATGGTTTGAATTAAAGGATTTGGATAAGATTGAATTATATCCTACTTTTATTAAGAAAAAAATTGGTGATTTATCAAACAATATAGAGCATATTATGCATATTGATGGTGAATAAAAGAATAAAAATTATATTAAGATTGGCGTTGAGCTGAGTTAACCAACTGCACATGTATTTCCGTTCATTAGGGTATGGTATTCCTCTAGGGTCAGCGCTCATACATTCTACCACCTAAGCGTGTCGCGACAGTAGTTGCATTAGCCCTTAATCACTGCATAAGCAACTCCTTCTAAGGTGCTGGAACGTTGGAAATTCGGAGACGTTATAGTGACATTAGATTACTCATATCTGAGAAGTTCTTTGTAGTCTAGATTATATCGCAACTAGGATAATACTATAATAAATTAATATTAATAGGTGAGTATATGAAAAAGAGAATAATAGGTGGAATAATAATTATATTGGGAATATGTTTAGTTGGTATCAAATTATATCCTAATTCTATTGAACAAGCAATGCAAGATGCTAATATTCATTCAAAACAGATACTATATGAAGTTGTAACTGATAAAGGATTAGTTGTTTTTTATGAGCCAGAAAATTATCAAAATGGATGTGACGTAGGATTAATAGAAAAAAAGCTGTTTAAGTATAAATGGGTGTTTGGTGTAGGAACAATGGATTTTATTAATGATTCAAGAGAGTTACCAAACATGTATGGTAACATAGGGGAAGTAGGAAATAATAAAGGTTTTCCATTAGTATATGGGACTATATTAAACTCTGATATTGTTGAAGTGCAAGTTCAAACATGTAATAATGAATTTAAAAATGCGGATATTGTTGAAACTAATTTAGGAAAAATATGGTACTATTTTTTAGAAGAACAAACAACTATGTTGCCAAAAATAATTGCTAAAGGCTCTAATGAAGAAATAATTTTTAGAAGAGGATTCTAAGAGACATAGGAGATGAGTAAGCTAACAACACATAACAAAATATTTCCGTTCGCTACGCACATTTACACGCTTTGAAGAATATTTTTGTGGGTGTGATAGATGTCGGAAATACAAAACGTTAGCTAAAATTAATATTCAAATAAGAATTAGGTATTCCTTTTGAGTTGGGAGTGGGTCAGTACTTTGAAAAGGCTAAATAGTATATTAGGGATAAGTGGTTGTACACTAATTATTATATCTGTATTAGAAGCTATAGGCATGATGTCAGGAACGAGAGCGGGCAATTTAAGAGTTTTAGGATCCCTATTAATATTTTTAAGAACTATAACATACGTTGATAGTAGCAAGAATGAACAAATTGAAGTTAAAGGGTTCGTTATTAAAAGTATTGTAGTAATACTTGTTTTAGGAGCTATATTACATTTATTAGGATATAGGATATCTGGACTTGAAGCTGCAAAAGCACATTTTGCAGTAGGGAAAAACCCAGAATATATTGATGAAATAGATTATAATTGGGGAAGAGTATATTTATTCCATACTGATCAAGGACCTCGCACAGTTATATCAAAACGATATGGTATTTTATAGGTAGCCCGTATAGGATTTCATATGGATGATAGTTCTGATAATATTAGGGTTATTGGTTGGGGTAATGATGAAAAATGTACAGTCTATGCAATTGAGGTATTTGATGATAATGTTGAATATATAGAAATGGGTAATGAACCCAATAGGATTAGACAGTATGTTAATGATAAACATCACATAATTTTTAATTGGGACGTACAATTACAATGGAGTGATTTTAATGGTATTGCTTATTCAAAGAATGACCAATCATTATATGAATTAAGATACCCTAATAACACTAATTATATAAACCAAACACATGACCTTAGATGGTATCCTATAATAAAAGAAGGAGAGTTAAACTAGTGTATTCCTTAAGGGATAAAAGAGTAATAATATGCATTTGGAGGAATCAATCATGAGCAAAAGAAATATTACTATTGGTTTGAGTTTTCTAATTGTTATAATAATAGCTATAATTATTAATAATTTTTATTTGTTTAATCCATTAAATTATCCAAAAGGAAATTTAGAATTATATGGATATAAATGGTATGACTTTAAAAAACCTATTGATGTTCAGTGTTTAAGTTGGTATGATGGAGAGCGATTAATATACGTACCACAAAAAAATAATGCAAGTGAAGCAAGGTATATTATAATAGAATTTGCCAACTTTAAACATTTAGAGGACTATACATATGAACAATATTTTGATGACTTACCTACAGAACAGGGGAAAGAGTACAGAATAGACTTAAGGTTATCGAATATAAGAGAAGATGGATTTGCCATTGGACATATATTATTACCTATCAGCTTTTATGAAAATGATAATAAAGCACAAGTTGGGGGTGCTAACTTTTTTGAAATGCCTAGCGAATTTAAGGAACATATCATAGAAACTTATAAAGATAAGTTGGAGTATTAAGATTGTTAAAAAAAATAATGTTTGGGTATTCTTTTGGGTCTTTTATTAAAATCACAAATATTTCTTATTATAGATGAAATAGAATTAATAATATTATTAGATATATGAGGGAACAGTACAAAAGGCAGGTTATTAAACTGGAAAATAAAACTAAAAAGAAAGTAATTATCTCATCAATAATTATTTTTAGTACATTATTAACTCTATGGTTAACAGGTTTGATTGGATTATGGACAGAAGGCATATCTTATATTGCCAATAATACAAAAAAATTTAGTGATGAAAAAGGTTATATTTTAAAAGGAGAATATTTGATTTCAATTGACCTTTCAGATTTAGATAGTAATATTGGAAAAGAATTATATAATGATGGAACTCAAGCCTAAATAGTGGAGGATATATAATTGGTTTTAGGTCATGTGGACAGTATTCATTAACCAATGCTACGCTAATTTCAGGAATTATAATTCGTTTACATCTTCAATGTCTTCAAAAATGACGGCAGAATACAATGGAGAAAAATACAACAGTAGTGTGTATGGTCTAAGTGGATTAAACTATAAAGATGGAGATAGTTTTTTATTTTACATTTTTCCTAGTGAAGTTTACCAGAATGGAGAAATTACGTTAAAGGAAGAAGGAATAGTACATCTAACTGTTACAGATCTTTACAAAAATATTTGGAGTGAAAAATAAAAAACATCGGAAACAATTAACGTTAGCTGAAATATTCTATAACAATACTAGGAGATAATAATAATGAGTACAGAATTAAAGAAATCTTGGGAAGTTTATAAGGTAATTATATTTAAAATACTGGTTGTTATAACTATACAATCATTATTAATAGAATTTATGGACGTTTTTTTAACGGTAGCTGTCTATAATCGTATATTTTATTATATTATAAAGGCTATATTTTTTATAATTAAGATATTATTAAATTCAGTTAGTCTTTTAGTAATAACGCATACAATATATGATTATTATAAATTGCAACAAGTTAATCTTATTGATATTGTTAAAAGAACTTTAGGAGATTTTAGACAAATTTTAATAATAATATCATTAGAATTATTAATAACGGTTGTATGTTCATTAAATGCTTTGAACATTATATTATTAGGTATTTTTAAAGTGTTAACTGTATTTATATGGCAATCTTACATAATTGGTAATAAAAGGATGATTAATGTATTTAAAGACAGTTGTCTTTTAGTAATACATAATATTAAAGATTTACTCAAATATTTATTATTGTATTTTGGGATTTATATAGTTTTCATAATACTGGATTTTATATATCCATCATATGAGAGTATTAATTTTATCTTTAAATATTGTTATCAATTATTATATGCTTATATTACTGTTTTATTTACTTACTTATATATGAAATACAATAAAAATGCGCAACAGTCAGACTTCAGCTAACACTGTATTGCCGTTCGATTCGCACATTCACTCTCTATTGAAAAAATTGATGTGGGTCAGAGTGAAGGTCCGAAATACGGAGACGTAATATAAAATAAATTACTAGTGTATTTATTTGTCCAATGGAAGGGTATTACTATGAAAAGCAATGAAGAACAATTGAGAAGTAGAGGATATATTGAAGATAACGAATTAGAACAATATAGTCATTTAACAAGGTTGCAATTAATTGAATTATTACAGTCCAATATAGCTTCAGAAAGAACAATTGGGGCTAGATTATCCATTGCCTAGAGATATAATTGCAAGAACTATATGCAAGGTAGGTAAGCCAGCTCTTAATCCACTGAGAAAGTGTTTGCATAATGGAAAATATACACAGATACTAGAAGCTATTGGATTTATATCTTATTATGAAGAGGATACTACATCTTTAGATGATGTTATTCAACTTTTTACTAAATATAAAGATGATAGTTTAATGATATGGAAGCTATTAAGGTCATTACAAGCATTTAAAAATGAAAAAGTACTAGAAATACTAAAATTATATACTACTTCGAGTGTTGAACAACATAAATGGGAAGCAAAAAGAAGTTTAGAACAAATTAATAGACGATAAACCATTATCATTTAAATAGGGGCTAGTGGTTCGCTATGCACATGTCTTCATCGGGTGAGAGCACCGCCTAGGAAGAAGGGATTTGAGGGTCCAGTTCAGAGAACGTGGGGAGTACGGAGACGTTATCAAGACATTACCTCACTCATTGAGGGTATTTTTTTGGGTCAAAGAATCAGATACTCATAACATGACATTATATGAATATATTTAGTATAAATGAAGATAGTATGAGGATAATATGAGGCTATTTGTTATCAAAAAAAAGTATATTATGTATCTATCATCTTTTACCGTCTTTTTGTTGTTTTTCCTTTCGTTTTATAAAATTAAGCGAAATGAAGAATGTAGACTGTATCAAAATGATTCAGACCAAACATTCATGAGTTACAGTAAGCATGAAGTAGGTAATAAAACAACAAACAATACAGAATATTTCCGTCCATCTCAATTACCAATTTTAAATGATAGAGAATTTAAATCAGGATTTTTTGGTGAATTTTACATGAAAGAACCTAACGAGATTATTTTACCTAGTTATTTATTAGAAAGCCCAGAAGATAGTATAATTAACTTTTTTAGCATATTAAGGCAAGCTGCTAATTATGTAGAAGGAAAAGGAACTGGTTGTGGTACACTTGGGTATGCCAGACTCCCTTATCCAGTAGCATATAATTTTTTGTCACAACATGGTTTTAATTGTATTAGAATTTTTATGTTTTATGGTAGCAGGAACAATATTTCTTGTTTTAGCAATAAAAGCCATAAAAAAAAGATTATTAGTTAGTCCCTTTTATGGAGTAGTAATTTTATTGATGTATTATATAGTGATTTTATTACGCAAACACCCGTTTTCGGATTTACGTTCCAATATGCATATTTATGTAGTATATATATTAGCTATATCAATATTGTTTCTTTTATTATCAATGGTACGTGGCTATTCTGAAACAATATCTTATGGATATAAAGAAAACTTCAAAAATGTAATTATTGAAGTTTTAAATAAAGAGAAGGTTATATTTAATATTAAAGAAGTTGATGATAAAGTTATTTTTAAGTTAGATAAATTTGGTTTTAAAAGAATAACTATTGCACCGTGTAGAAGATGGAAAGACGATAAGATTAAAAAAATGACTATATATTTTAGGCTTATAAAGAAAAAGAAAGCAATATATTTATTCAATGAATTTAATGAAGTGATTGAAGAAAATAATACTTTGTATAAAAATAAGTCTGATATCATACTTAATATTATTTTTGCAATATTGTGCTATTATGTGGCGATAATGATTTTATTAAATATTTTAAAAGAATGATTTTGCTTATGGCAAATTAACTGATGATAATCAAAAGGCACAGCATATTTTATTTTACCAAGACAACGCAGATACACTTATGGTAGTTTTTCCAGGTGGAAATAATTTATGTGATAGACCAATTCTACATTATATAAGAAAAGTAGCCTTAATTAAAGCATATGATGTACTATGTATTTCATATAAAAATATTAATGATTTAAATAAATATATGGACGAGAATTTAGAGTATTTAGTTAGTGAAGTAGAAAAAGCATTATATAAGGTTAACATTAACAATAATTATAAGAGAATTATCTTTGTAAGTAAAAGTTTAGGGAATTTAATTTCTGGATCAATCAAAGATAAAAATGATTATAGTATTTATAAGCATGTTTTTATATCTCCAACTCCAAAAGCTTTAGAACATATATCAAGAAATGAGGGGTTGGTGATAACGGGTACTAATGATAAATACTTAGATGATAGAGATAGAGAATATTTGCAGGGTATTAATAATATAGAAGTAATGATTGTAGACGGAGCTGGACATTCATTAGAGACTGAGTTTGATATAGATGAAACATGACTATATAGACTAAAAAATATATTATAATCGAATTAGGAAATAGAGCAAGAACAATAATTTATATTTTACGTGGAGGGGACAAATGATGGAACAGATATTTAATACTGACTTAAGCGAATGTACTAATATTTTATACAACGATAGCCCCAGTTATTCTGGAATAGTTGCAGGTGAATGTAAAGGATATATATGGGTTGATAATATAGTAAATCCAACATTAGCTTTGGTATATTCATTTGCGGTAGGGGGCTTTTCAATTATGGGTGAACCTAATGATGCGTCAGTATATGATGATTTTATAGAATTCCTGAGAAAAAAGTTATTTGTTGAATTGAAAAGCAAAGGGATTAATTACTTTGAGTTTTCTGTGGAAAGTAAAGGAACGGAAAATCATATCTTAAAGCTGTTTTCAAATGAAAGTATGAATCAGGAAGATGAATATTTTTATAGAAAATCCTGTTCGAATGAAATACGAGAGATGGATCAATATAATATTATTAGGGTTGACCAAGAATTTATAACACGGTTACAAGCAGGTAAGTATGATAATGCTGAATTTTTAAGTGAAAGATTGTTAGAGTCATGGGGAAGCTACGAACAGTTTTTTAGGAAAAGCGTAGCATTTGTTGCAACGCTAGAAAAATCTATAGTAGCAGTCATTGTTGGCACAGCCAGATATCAAAATGTAATACCGATTGATATAGAGACAAAAGAAGAGCATAGAAAAAAAGGGTTAGCGTCTACATTAACACAATACTTTGTGAATGAGTGTGTAGATAGAGGTCTTGTTGCACAATGGGATTGTGTTGACTCTAATATTGCATCTAGAAGCACTGTAGAAAAAGTAGGATTTACATTTATGAAGAAAAAACCATATTACTGGTTCGGAATATAGTCATTTATATTTCAATAAATAATCAACTAGTGTTCCTTTTAATATTTAACAATCAAGGCAAGTGAAAACATAATAGCGATAGAATTATAATGGTTTGAGGCAATGAAAAACGTAACATTGTATGTAAATTTGTCATTATGTAGAATGGGATATGCTAAGGCTCGTTGTTAAATATAATAGGAATATTTCCGTTCGCTACGCACATTAACTCTATTTGGTGGAAGGCTTTGAGAGTCAGAGTGAACGGTGGGAATACCAAACGTTATATAATAATTTTTTTATTAGTTATGTATTAATACCGAATTATTACAAAGGAGCAGATATGAGAAAATATTGGATGATAATAATATTAATTATAACACTAACTGTGTAATAGTAAGAAAGTAAGTGAGGATGTTTATTCAGCTGAAAATTTACTTAAAAGTAATGGTATACTTAATGATCAGATAAAACAATTAAAACTAGAATTAGAGGAAAAGGATGAAGAGATAGTTAATTTGCAAGATAAATTACTCGAAAATGAAAAAATTATAAGAGGTATGAATTATGAGAAAGAAAACTTTAGATTTTTGAGCGAAATGAGCCTGGAGTTTTCAAGGGCAAGAACAAGTGGAGATATTAATAAATTAAAATCTTTAGTGTCTAATAATATTGAAATATTAGAAAAAGATAATGAGATATTCGCAAAATGGAAAATTGACGAACAGGAAATTGAATATCCATTATATACAAAAATTAGAATGAAAACATATAAAGATATGCAAATTAATGGATATGACTATAATGAAAAGGAAGACAAATTCGATATTTATGTACAAGAGTATTTTACTAATAGTGCAAAAGAAATTGTTGGAATTGGATTTATAAACTTACATTTCGAAAGAATTAATAATGAATGGAAGATAAGTAGGTTTGAATATGACATATAAAAGACCTATCAAAAAGCTGTTTGTAGCTTACTTTAATATGATTATAATAATGATTTATTTAGATTGAAGGGAGTTTTACATTGGAACATATAAAAATAGACAACAAAATATATGGATATGCTGTTAATTTTAAAGATAATAAGGAAATAAGAACAAGTTTCAATAGTTTAACTAGAAAAACGTATGGATTTGATTTTGAGGAATGGTATCAAAATGGATATTGGAAAGATAAGTATATCCCATATGCACTATTAGATGGTGAAAAGGTCATCTCTAATGTATCAGTCAACATTATTGATTTTTTAGTTATGGGTGAAAAAAAGAGATGTATACAAATAGGTACTGTTATGACAGATGTAGAATATAGAAATCAAGGTCTAAGTAAGTTTATTATGGAAAAGGTGCTAGAAGAATGGAAAGATAAATGTGATATGATATATCTCTTTGCAAATGATAGTGTTCTTGACTTTTACCCCAAATTTCGATTTAGACCCGCAAATGAGTATCAACATTCAATAAATATAAATTCCGAAAGAACAACATCGACTGCTAAAAGATTAAATATGTCTGATGAAAAAGATAGAAGCTTTCTAATAAATACTATTAGAAAGTCATTGCCAGTATCAAAGCTTGCAATGTGTGATAAAGAATCCTTAATTATGTTTTATTGCACATCATTTATGAAACAAAATGTTTACTACATTGAATCGCTTGATACTATAGTTATAGCGGATTATGATGAAAATATCCTTTATTTAAATGACGTATTTAGTTTGAGAGATGTATCACTAGATGATATTATTGCTGCAATGGTAAATAAAGAGATTAGAAAAATAGTATTTGGATTCACTCCAGTCGATACAACTTCATATGATGTTAATTTATTAATAGAAGAAGATACAACTCTTTTTGTAATGGGAGACAAAGTGGATTTCTTTAAAAATAAGCAAATAATGTTTCCACTTTTATCACATGCATAAAGTGATAAGGATAACTATGAGATCGATAGCAAATTGAGAAGACAGGAAACAACTAGTTCAATAAGAAAGGTACCATTAATACATTAAAATTATAAGTTATAAAGTAGAGTTTGTCTGGGAACATTCATTAATAATAATACGTCTAACTATATAACTAAAATAGATTAATATTAGATATTTTATAGGAGGAATGTATTATTAAAAAATTATTATTATTATTTGTAATGATGGTAACTTTAAGTAGTCTAAGTGTTGGTAATAATATGAATCAATCAATAGGTAAACAAGAAGTTAATAAACATGAAGTTCCATGTGTAGATATTGAAACAGAAGAAGAAAGTATTTGGGATGATGTATATTCTATTGCACTTGATTCATTTATTACTGTTGATGAGGGATTAAATAGTGACATGGAATATATAGCTATTAATAGTCAAACTTTGAGTAATGCTAGTGATGAAGATATAATTAAAATTAAGGATTATTTTATAAAATATGAGGTAGAAATAATAGACGAGTCATTTAATATATTGAGTGAAAAAGGAATGGTTAAAAAAGGTAATTATATTGAGGGATTATTATTAGAAATTACAGATGTTAATATTATATCTGATAATAAAGTAATAATTGAAGGTTCGAAGTTTAGGTCTGGATTAGGAGCGGTTGGGGTAAAAAGTACAGTAATAAAAAGCAATGGAGAGTGGCAACTTAAGAGTGCAGATATGACTTGGATTAGTTAATATGTATTGTAATATGTAAGAGGAGAGAGTAACATAAAATGAATAAAAGACCGGTTAGATCTACCTGTTGGAGGATATAAAATAGAAGAAGGACAAAAAATATTGTTTTGGATGGGTATTCATATGATGTAATGGAAGAAATTTAGCTGTACAAGATATCATTAGACAGATGCGTGACATCAAAAAAAGGACTTATCATGTCTCAAGTAGTGTGGCTTATAATGGTTATTATCAATTACTTTTAATAATTATTCATACTTACAGCATGATATTGTTAGAATGGATACAGAAAAGGAACTGAATCGGGAATACAAACCTATGTATTTCATAGCCCAAAAACAGGTTTAAGAGGATGATTTTAGGGGAGGTAGAGGTCCATTTTAAGTTGAATAAATAATAATTATAAAATTATAAAGGAGCGAGTAATATGAAGAGGTTAGGAGTTATAGTTGGTAGTTTGATGATATTATTAATAATATCAATGAATGTATTAAATGTGATTGACACTAATTCTGATAAGGATGAAGATTGCAAAGTAACTGTGCAGAAAGAAGCAACTATAGATAATGAGGATGAATTTGATCATTCCAAATTCATGTCAAAGGTACTATCAAATGATCAATCAGTTGTAAACACAATGATAAAAAGAAAGGATTTTGATCCAAATTATATTTTTGATGATGGTAAGGTTTATTTTGAAAATGTTCTCGTGTTTATGAATCTAGAGATGGCAAAAATATTACTTGATGCAGGAACAGATCCCCATTTAGTAACATCATCAGGAGAAACTATTGTTGATATAATTGACAAGAGTGACAATAAAAAGATGAAAGAGCTAATAAAAAGTTATATTGATGGTACAAATAAGGATTAAAATTGTAAAGTGACTGTTAAGAATGAAAGTAATAAGGATGCAACTATAGATAATGTAGAAGAAACTAATATGTATGATGGTAGGGAGTTAATAATTTGGAATTATTGGTGAGATACCTAAAGTAAGGGAGGAATATAACTTAAAAGTTTAATTATTATTGTATGCTGAAATAAGTGTAGGTTTTTTTAACTAATATGTTTTAATGGAAAAAGGCAAAAAACTAATGTATAATTAGAGTATGATTTTTGTGCAGGTGATGTTATGTATTCTATAAAACAAGAAGCCATTAATATAATTACTAAACTTAATAACACGTTTCATTGACAGAGAGATTAACATAAAGGTAGTTTTGCATTTATTATAATGTGAAACTACATTATTTTTATAAGGATATAACAAAGGAGGTTAATCATGAAAAAATGGTACGATGAGGAGTATGAATTTGAAATTGAGGTAACGGGGTTTCTTCGCAGTGACCATACAGAGAGGTATTGCCGAAATGGTGAGGAAATAGGGGATAAGTATACATGCACTTATGGCTGTCCCGTAAATTCGGATGGACAGGGTATCTGTTCCAAGGTTATGATGATTATGTTCCCAATCATGGAATCGGTTAGAAGTGGTGGAGATTTAGAGAACATTGGAGGCAATGGTAAATATAGTAAGGACATTGTATGTCCAGATGGTTGCGTCATGTTTAGGCTGACAGCAAAGAAACTTGACAATGAGAATTTTTATAAGGGGAAGTTTTTTGATTAGTTTTGATTATATCCAAATCATAAATGCTCTTGGGTATTCCTTTAGAGTAATTTGGGGTCATATTATATAAGTGAAAAAAATATACAAAAGTTTAAATGTTGAAGGGATGAATAAAATGTCTGATTATATATTTGAATTAAGAAAGTTAGTAGGACATAAGCCGATAATTCTGAGTACAGCTGGAGCCATAGTCTTGGATAAATACGATAGAGTATTATTACAGCATAGATATGATAACGATTTATGGGGATTACCAGGTGGAGTTATTGAACTTGGCGAATTAGTAGAGGATGCAGCAACAAGAGAGGTTTTTGAAGAAACTGGATTAATAGTTGACAATCTTAAGTTATTTAATATCTATTCAGGACCTAATCAACATTATATTTACCCTAATGGTGATGAAGTTTATTACATTTGTATAATATACTATACTAGAACATTTAAGGGTCAAAGACAAATTGATGGAGTAGAGTCTAAGGATGTTAAATTTTTTGATATTAATAATTTACCACAACTATGCCCGCCTATTAAATGTATTTTAGATGAACTTAGGTATAGGATAAATAATAATTTATTACAATAATATAATTTGATTTGTATTGGCTATGTATTAAAGGGAGATGGATCAGTAATTTTTTTTATTGGTATTGAATATTTGGTAGTAGAACAGGATTATTTTAGTAGATTGATGATATTTTTGAGTTTAACTACTGTTATTTTGAATGTTTTCTCAAGTAGGAATAAGTATGCTAAAAGGGTTGCTTATTTACAAATATCATTAATCTTTATTTGTGTCTTTACAATATTTAAATTTTATATAAGTATGTACTATTTAAATGTGTGGAGATATTTAAAATTTTGGGAGTTTGATGATTACAAAGTTGGATTAATAATTGTATTTGTTGGTGGAGCAGTACTATGTAAAGCTATTAAGAATTTTTTAACTATAAATAAGGAAAAAGATTTATATATTTAGAAGATGGTTTTAGAGTATAAAGCTATCTTTTTAGTTAATAAGAATAACGTTTACTGAATGGTTAAGAAGATTGGGAATATGCTTCGAAGCTGATATTATGATTTTGGCTCAAAAAGATAAGGAGGTAGCAATGAATAGTTTAACATATTGGAACAGATGGTATTAGTCCATTACTAAGAGAATATGTAGATGATTTGAGTGAAGATGAGTTTAAAATATGGTTAGAGTATCATATACAAAGCTGTAAAGAGAAAAGTATTTTAGGGATGAGTAATCATGGTTTATATATATGTAAAAAAATATAATGTAATAGTTTTAAGATATAAATTATAATAGGAGGCATTTTATGTTAGATAATAAAGGGTTTGATGAATGGTCTGGAGATTATGACCAGTCAATTGAAAGAAGTAGTCAAGGATATCCATTTGAAGGCTATTATAATGTTTTAAGTTATGTACATAATTTAGTTGAGATAAATAAGGAAGTTAAAATTCTTGATTTAGGAATAGGAACAGGTTTATTGACTGCTGAATTATATAAAAAGGGTGGAGAGATTTATGGAATTGACTTTTCTAACAAAATGATAGAATTAGCAAAGAAGAAGATACCAGATGGAAAATTTTATTGTTGTGACTTTAAACACGGATTACCAGAGGAATTAGAAAAAGAGAAATTTGATTATATTGTGTCGTCATATGCTTTTCATCATATTAATGATGAAGAAAAAATAAATTTTATTGGTGAGTTAATAGGTAAGTTGAATAAGCATGGTAAGATTATAATAGCAGATATTTCATTTGAAACAAGAGATAAGATGAAAGAATGTATTGAAAATACGGGCCATTTATGGGACTATGATGAATATTATATGGTTGCAGAAGATATTAAACCTAAAATAAATAAGCCCAATTTATCTATAAAGTATAATCAAGTTTCATGTTGTGCAGGAGTTATTGAAATAAATTTGATTTAATAATAGTTACTATAATATAAAGAAGTCTAGTTTGGAATAACAAAATCAAATGGGCAAATAGTAATTCCAAATAGAAAACTCTATGGGTACGGATATGATGCTTACTTTATCACGGATAAGCAGAAGAAGTATTGCAAAAGGAATTTCAAAATAATGGAGTTAAAATTGTTAAGCCGTTATTTAAAACAGATTATCATAATCAAGAATTTGTAATCGAAGATATTGATGGGCGTTGGATTGGTTTTGGGATAAAAGAATAGAGAAGTTAGAAATTGTATAATACGTTAAACAAATTCGTATAACATTTTTAAAGAAAGTTATGGAAAGTGCTTCGAAGTCGAATTTATAGAAAGGAACTGAGAAAATGAGTGATAAGGATTTTTGGAAAAAACAGTTGAAGAACGAGTTAAAGAAATAGTGGATAAAAATGGAGGAACTATAGTAAGACCATTTAGATGTGTATGTTATTTAGCAGATAAAAAATAAGCTAGAGATGTAAGATGAGGGCCGCGACAGTCAGTGCATTAGACCTTAATCAGTCGTGGAAGAATAATAAAATGTTAAAAGGGGATTTTATAGTATGATTTTTAACTTCCTAAAAAAAACTACAATTGATAATACAAGAAAAATTCCATCATATGATTATATTGGGATGCTGAATAAATATGAATCTACAAAGGAACTGAACTTGGTATTAGACTTGTTTTGGGGATTGCTATCTGATGATAAAACAATTAAACGAAAGTCATTTGAAGCAATTAATGATGCATTGAGTAATGTTAATAAGATGAAACTAATATATTTAGATAAACAATTTAGGAGTAGAAACTCTATAGATTGGTCATATGATTGGAAAACAGAAAATATTAGCTCATTATTACTTGAGGACATACCTGTAGAAGAACAACTTTATGTTATTGGTTTAGCATCTTTTCATACAAATGGTTACTTTAGAGAGAAAGCCTTAAGAGAATTAATTAGGTATAATAATGATATAGTTATTCCATTTATTATCATTAGACTAAATGATTGGGTTCCTAGTATTAGGACGGTTGCTGATAATTATTTAATTAGAATGATTTCAGAAAAGAATTTTAAATTAATATTTAGTAATTTCCATTTGTTTAAGCACACATTAAATTATTCAAGAAACGAAACAAATTGTTTGTATTCAAAGATTGAGACATTAATAAACGATACGTCAGCAATTATAAGAATTATGGATGACATAACTGAATACGATGATTTGGCACGAGAGTTTATATATAAGATAATTTATGAGAAGAATTTATTGCCTATTGAGGAATTACTAGACTACATTTTAAATGATAGAATTAATTTAGTAAGAAGTAGGATTTTTGGCAAAATTGTAAGAGATATTCCTTATGAGTTAATACTAAAGAATAAGGATAGAATTTTATCAGATAAAGCATATAAAGTTAGAGTGATTTGTATAACTGAGTTATTTGGGCATGGATTTTATAAATATCCTAATGAATTGTTTTTTACTTTACTAGATAACTATAAATCTGTAAGAGAAATAGGTAGATTTTATCTTAACAAACTTGGTTATGATAAATTTAGTGAATTTTATACAATGAAGATTAATGAAGACAATGATAATTCAACTGCAATGATTGGTCTTTCAGAAGTAGCAACAAGTGAAGATTATTCAATGTTAATTAAAAACCTTAATTCGAATAAAGTCCTTGTGGTAAGGAAAACTCTTAAAGCCATGGCACTTATTGATATGAGCAGTTCATTAGATTATTTATATGATGCATTAAAAGATAATAGAATTGGAGTAACAAATGAAGCAAGACGAATTTTAGTTAATAGTAAGGGATTATTTGATGATGTAGAAGTATATAATATATTTAAAGTATCTATATCATCTTTGATTAAAAAGAATACAGCAATTGTATTATGTAGTTTAACAAAATGGAATTCGATACCATATATTTTTGAAATGTTAAGTGTCAAAGATAAAACTATTAATAAAATTGGAAAAGATGCGATGTTATCATGGATATTGAAATTCAATAAGTCCTTTACATATCCAAATATAAAACAATTGGGTGCTTTGAAGGAAGCATATAGTAAATATGGTCATTATTTAAGACATGATTATGTTAAGTGGTTTGATTCATTAATTAAACATATTGAAAAAATTAGTTAGTAGTTGAAGGACGAATCTTTATGTAATGAGAGGGGGAGAGATAGAATGAATTTGAAGTTGATAAAACCAAGTTTAGGCATGGAAGAAGAATATGATAATTATATTAATGAGTGGATTAACACAGAAGAATCAATTATACCGTATTCATCAAGATTGTTAGGACGTGATTATAAAACTTGGTTGGAGGATACATATAAGATTCAAAAAAAGGAAACCTGTCCACCAAAATTAGTACCTGCACATACTTATTTTTTAATAAAAGATAGTGGGAAAATAATTGGAGCAATTAACATACGGCATTATTTGAATGATTATTTATTTAAATATGGTGGTCATATAGGATATGGGATTAGACCATCTGAAAGAAAAAAGGGGTATGCAACTAAAATGTTATCTTTGGCATTACCTATAGCAAAAGAATTAGGAATTAGTAAAGTCTTAATTGCGTGTGATAAATCCAACATTGGATCAGCAAAGACAATAATAAATAATGGTGGTATCTTAGAAAATGAAGTTTTAGAAGATGGAGAACTTACAGAAAGATACTGGATTAAATTAAATAAAGAAATATTGGAGAAATAAAGAAATATTGGAGAAATAAAGAAAAAGATGTTGGACGTCGCAAATAAGGAGCTATTATGGAAAATCTTTTAATTAAATATTGAAAAAGAATATTGATTATAGGTAAGTACTAAGTAACAATATAACAGAGTCAACGTTATACAACAATAATAGGGGGATATATGAAAAAAAGAATAATATTAATATGTTTAGGAATAGTAATAATAATTTTAGGTATATTTATAAAGACTAATTGGTATATGTTAAAATTAAAGTATGG
>JAOASG010000049.1 GCA_025210235.1 Vallitalea sp. | reverse complement strand
ATTGTACATATTCTTGATTCAAGCTTAAGTTTACCAGTAATATCAAAAGAGGAAATAGAAGGCAAATATGATGTGAAAGAGTTCTTTGCAAATCATATAGTTAAAACTCTTAATGATGATTCAGCAAAAGCGTGTAAGTTTGATGCAGCCTATAATCAAACTTATGAAATTATAAAAGGTTTTAAAAAGAATAATGGTGAATTTATAGAGATGTCAATTAATGTAGCAAATAAGTTGTTTTCAATAATGAGAACAAATGTAACTATACCATCAGCAGACTTGGCAGTTATACATTATAGCTGTAGAGGGGTTAAATACTTAGCTTTACTTAAACTTAATTATGGGAAGTCATACATACATCATAGAGAACAGGAAACAAACAATAATAGCATTATTCAGCATAGAACAACACTTCCAAACATGGGACAAAAAATCAATGAAGTTGCAATAGTTAATTTGGAAACTATGGATATTCAGTTGCTAGAAAAGAAATATGAGATTGATGGGAATAAAGAATATTATTTGTCTCAATACTTGCTAAAATGCTCCACAGAGTTATCTTCTAAGGAGCAATATGGTGTTATAAAGAATGTATCAGATAGAATTAATAAAAAATACTTTTCGGAAGATGTTGAAAGGCAAATCGAAGTGAAACAAGCGATATTTGAAAGTGTTGAAGAAAGTGGAGAAATTGCCACAGAGAATTTTGCCGAACGAATATATGGTAATAACCTAGAAATCAAGAAAGAGTTTATGGAAGCTGTATCTAAGAAAGGAATTGAAAAACCAACTATTAAGTTAACAGAGAAAACAATAACACGTTCACTAGAACATCATAAAATTAAGACTGATTTAGGCATAGAAATAAAAGCGCCAACAAAAGCATGGGGCAACATTGAAATTATAGTTGAGCCAGATGGTAAACAAACAATTATTATTAAGAATAATAATAAAATAATGAGCCGTTAGAAAGCGAGGAAGAATAATGAACTTAATAGACGCAAGAGTAACAAAAGTACTAAGTAAACCTAAGCTAGTAGAGTATGCAATATGCAGTTGGTGGGAAGTGAAAGTTGAATATGTTGACATGGGTGGTAAAAAAACAAAAGACTTAATCTTTTTAAAAGAAGAAGAAGTTAAAGAAGTTGAAGTAGGCTATGTTTTCCAACACTAAAGAACTATTTAGTACTTACATAAATTAAAAATAAATGAGTGGAGGAGATAAAATTGAAAAGATTTATTGCAGTAGATTTTGACGGAACATTAGTAGAAAATTGTTTTCCGGATATTGGACCTTTAAAAGTAGATGTTGTTACAAGAGTGAAAAAAGAAAAAGAAAAAGGTAATACAATAATTTTATGGACATGTAGAGGAGGGGAAGAATTAAAAGCTGCAGTAAAGTTTCTTGAAGAAAATAATGTTCCAATAGATTTTATTAATCAAAATCCGCTTAATCCTTTAGGAGATGGTACTAGAAAAATATTTGCACATGAGTACTGGGATGATCGAGCTATTAGAATACATTAATATTGAGAGAAGATGAAATAATTTGTTAGATAAAGATAAAAAAATTAAATGTGAAAAATGCAATAAAACTATTGCAAAAGGTTATATCAGTAAAGGTAATATAACAATTAAGTGTAAAAATTGCAAACACTGTACAACTATAGGTAAGTAGAGACTCTAGAAGTTCTTGATGAATAGCGATATTCACCAGGGACTTTTTTGTTTATGTGGGTAAGGAGTGAGTGAGAAGTGAAAAATAACATGCCAGAACAAATAACAAAAATAATTAATAATCTTAGAAGTTATTATTTAATTAAAGATACAATTAAACTAGATGAAAAGTATTTAAAAGAAAGTCCACTGAATGGAGTTAGTTATGACGGAATACAAACAGGAGTAACATATAAAGTAACATCAACCACAGAAACATTGGCATTAAGGAGATTACAAAAAGAAAATAGAATAAAAGAATATAAAGATATTATAATGCAGATAGATGATGCTATGGAAATTCTAAGTGATGTAGAGAAAAAGATAATAACCTTAAGAGATATAGAACAATATACATGGATGCAAACAGAATACCACGTTGGCCTTAGCGAAAGTCAATGTAAACGTATTAGGAAAGAAGCTTTATCAAAAATGCAAGAACAAATATATCATGAACGTTATAATTTTAAAACTAAATGTTCTCAATACGCATTAGGATTATAAAAAATATGACCTGTTTATGACCTGTTCGTGACCTGTTTATGACCTTTTAATGAGCTATATTTTTATATAAGATGATATATAATAATAGTGTGTTAAATGACTATTAACTCACTTAAAGTCATACGCATATAAAAATCTCCCTTGTAAGCCTTGGTAATCCCAAGGCTTTAATTATGAAATATAGACGTAAAATACGTCTTTTTTTATATAATAAACAATTAAAGATTGGAGGTGTAATATACAGATGATACATAAAAAAAAAGACCTTCTAAACCCATACCAGAAATATATTATAAGAGGTTTAAATTCAGACTAGAAGAAATAAGTGGGAAATATGCTAGTAGAAACATGACTTTATTTTTATTAGATGTAGCAACTGGATATAGACTTCAAGATATTGTTGATTTATCAATAGGAGATTTAAAAGAAGCTGTTGAAAGAGGTTACTTTGAGTTACAAGAAAAGAAACAGTATAATGCATGGTTAACACATACAAAGAAATATCCTAATTCAAATAAAAAGAAACCGGATAAAAGAAAACATGATATTGTTCCATCATTAAATATAATATTAAAACAATATATAAAAAATAAAAAGAAATCAGAATTTGCGTTTCCTAGTCAAAAAGGAAATGGTTCTAAACATATAAGTGCTAAGGCTTATTCAGAAATCTTAAAGAGGGTTGCAGAAGATAAGGAAATAAACCTTGAACAAATAACAGGTCATAGCATAAGAAAAACATATGCAAATAGATTATATGAATCTACTAAAGATATTGAATATGTAAGAATTGCATTAGGTCATAAATCAATAGAAGTTACTAAAAAGTATCTTGGATTAGAAGATAAGGTAAAAGAAAGTGCTGCTAAAATAGCAGGTAGTAAATTATAAAAAATAAATAAATCGGTAAATAAGTCACAATTACTTATTTAAAGCTAATTAGAATAAAAACTTCCTAATATAATAAGAGAAAAATAAAATACGTAATCATGTATGTTATTACCGATTTAGTAATAAGAAAAATAAATAGCTATAATGTCAGCAATAATCAATGCTAGAGATTGTTTTTAATGATAAAATGTAATTTTTGATTTAAAAATACTTTTGTGCATTATTTAGAATTAGCATAATCTTACATAATAATAATTGACTACAATACATTTGCTGTTCATTAAATTTAAATGTTGAAAAAAACAAACTCAACTAAGGTGTGCAAAACTATTACAAAATAGACTTATATTGTTAATATATGAACAGTAAAAAACGGAAGTAAAAAAGGGGGAGGTTATATTTTAAAAGAAAAGAACCCTAATAGAATTAAAGCGTTTGAAATATATAAACAATCTTATGGAAATATAACTAATAAAAAAATAGCATTAAAGCTAAATGAAAACCCAAGAAATATTTCATATTGGAAAAAAGTAGATGAATGGAAAAAAATATATAATCCAAATGGAGGAGCACCTATAGGAAATAAAAATGCAGTTGGAAATAAAGGTGGAGGAGCACCTATAGGAAATCAAAATTCACGTAAAGATGGTTGGTATTCTAAGTATTTTCCTATAGAATCCAAAAGTATTATTAAAGAATTGGAAGAAGCTAACGCAGATCCATTAGAAATATTATGGGCTCAAATAATTACATTATGGACTGCTATTATAAGGTCGCAGAAAATAATGTTTGTAAGTGATAAAAATGATATTACAAAAGAGTTGAAAAAAACAACTGTTGGTGACAAAATGGATAGTCAAGAATATGAAATACAATTTGCTTGGGATAAACAAGCGAACTTCCTTAACGCTCAGAGTAGAGCCATGACAACATTATCCAATATGATTAAAAGATACGATGATATGCTTCATGCTAATTGGGAAATGACTACAGAAGAACAGCGATTAAGAGTAGATAAACTTAGAGTTCAAATAGATAATCCAGAGTTGCAGCACAGAAAAGAAGTTAGTGAGCAAAAATTGAAAATGCAAGAAGAGTTGATATCTATGAAGAAAAAAGAATTAGAGCTAAAGGAATGGTAATATGTGGAGTACATTAAAAAGCTTTTATGATTCTAAAGAATGGAAAAATTTCAGAAAGATGATTATATTACAACGTGGACCTAAATGTGAAGATTGTGGCAAGATTATTATAGAACATAAACAAATAGAAGTTCATCATGAGGATATATTAACTATTAATAATGTTAATGATGTTATGGTATCTCTTAATCCAGATAAAGTTAAAGTGTTGTGTAATGGGTGCCATAATAAAAGACATGATAGATTTCAAGGTGGATATAAAAAGAAAGATAAAAATGTATTTATTATTTATGGACCGCCATGTTCGGGTAAGATGAATTACGTACTAGAGCATAAATCAGATAATGATATAGTAGTTGATATGGATAGACTATATGAAGCTATAACATTATTACCAAGGTATGATAAACCTGATAAGTTATTATTCAATGTTGTTAGTATTCAAAAAGCTTTAATAGATAATATTAAAACTAGATATGGTAAATGGAATGATGCTTGGGTAATAGGTGGTTATGCTGACAAATACAAGAGAGACAGACTTGCTAAAGAATTAGGTGCAGAACTTATTTTTATTGATACATCAAAAGATGAATGCTTAAACAGATTAAAGAGTTGTAGTGATGGTAGAAGTATCAAGGAGTATTCATCATACATAGAGAAGTGGTTTGATAATTACAAAGAGTAAGTAAAAATTATACCCCCCTTAGAAGTAATATAGCACATAACTAAAAGACCGTAGGGGCAAAGGCATTTCTCACAGCAACTTAAAAATTTGAAATTTGTTGGAGGTTTTTTGAAAAATGGATAAAACCCATGTATTCAAAGCAGAATACGAAAAACTTACAAAAATATGCGAAAAAATAGAAGAAGATAAAAAACAATTAGTGGAAGGTCTTATTAGAGATGCTTCTTTTTTATATGCAGAGAATACTGAGTTAGTTGAAATAATGAAACAAACTGGAATGGTGAAAATACATCCATCTAATAAAACTACGCAAAAAACTACAGAAGCAGCTAAACAATATCTTAGAAATGTTAATTCATATGCAACTGTAATAAAGACATTAAGCAGTATTTTGAATAAAAACATAATTGAGGAAGAAGATCCATTTGAAAAATGGGTGCGTGAAAAGCAAGAGAAGGGATAATCATGACCAATGTAAATCTTTGTCTTAACACAATTAACAATGAGCATTCATATTTACTAGAATATTATAATAAAGCCAAAAAAGGAGTAGATTCATCACAATACCCGGTAGTAGATATTAAGACATTAATTAATAATGGAGAAATTGTAATTATTGGCCATGAATTATTAACTTGTCTAGAAAACCTTGTAGAAGATTTAAAAAATCCTGATTATTACTATGATATATCTGTTGCTGATTTCAGAATGGAGTTTATAGAAACTTTTTGTCGTCATACAAAGTCACCTTTTTATGGTAAACCATTTTTGTTAGAGTTATGGGAAAAAACCTTAATTGAAGTTATTTACTCATTTAGATGGGTAGAGACAGGGTTAAGACGATTTAAAAAGGTTATTCTTCTTATTGGTAGAAAAAATGGCAAATCAGCTATATGTGGTGCTTTGAGTATGTCAGAATTTATGTGTGGTAACGGTGGAGCTGATTTAATCTGTTCATCTAATGATGATAATCAAGCAAGTATAATTTATGATGAAATAAATACAATGAGAGAAATATTTGATCCAAAAGAAAAACGTACTCATAAAAATCAAAAAGGGATTTTTAATCTTCTTAATAAATCTAGCATTAAAAAATTATCTGATAGGACAAGAAATAAAGAGGGCAGAAATATTGATTTTGCTGTGTTAGATGAAAGTCACGAAATGAAAGATAATATTATAGCAAAATCTATTGAACAGTCTCAATCAACTAAAGATGAGCCATTATTTATTAATATAACAACAGAAGGTTTTGTTAATGATGGTTATTTAGATGAAGAATTAACATATGCTAGAGAAGTTTTAAATGGTGAAAGAGAAGACCCTGATATATTACCTTGGTTATATACACAAGATTCAGAAGAAGAGGTTTTCCAAGATAGAATAAGTTGGTATAAATCAAATCCTAATCTTGGAATATGTAAAAAGGAAAGTTACTTAGTTTCACAGATAAGAAATGCACAAGCCAAAAAAGGTGATAGAGTATTCGTATTGGCTAAAGATTTTAATATTAAACAAACTAGTGCAACTAGATGGCTAGATGCTTCAGATATTGAGTATGATTCAACATTCAATATTGAAGATTTTAGAGGTTGCTTTGGTTTTAGTGCTACAGATTTATCTGAAACAACAGATTTAACAAGTTCAAAAGTACTGCTTATGAAGCCTAATAGTAATAAAAAATATATTTTATCAAAATACTTTATACCAGAATCAAAGTTAGATTCTAAAGAAGCACCATATAGAGAATGGGTTGATGTAGGATATGTAGATAAATGTGAAGGTAACGATATTGATTATTCTAAAATAACCCAGTGGCATGAGGAATTGTGGAAGAAGTATAAAATAAGAGTATTTAAAGCAGGCTGTGATAAGTGGAATGCAAAGTACTGGAGAAAAGAAATGGATGAAAAACTAGATATTGATGTAGAAAATGTTCCAATGGATAAGTATACCTTATCTAATCCAATGAAATTAGTAGAAGCTGATTTTAAAGATGAACTAATTATTTTTAATAATAATCCGGTTGATAGATGGTGTTTTCGGAATACATGTTTGAAAGTTGATAAAGATGGATTAATATATCCAATTAAATCATCAGATGTCACTCAAAGAATTGACGGAGCTGTAACTCTTATTATTTTATATGCATTATTAAAGAGATATAAAACAGAGTATATGAATATTATCTAGGTTCAAGGAGGTGAAATATATGGGATTATTAAATACAATAACAAATTATAAGAATAAGCAAAGATTAATCAGATATGCAAAATTCATGAATGGTAAAACACCTATATTTTCTCAGTTTGGTGAAAATATATATGCATCAGATATTGTGCAAGATTGTATTAACTGTATAGCTACTGAATGTAGTAAGTTAGTGCCTAAGCATATTAGAAATGACCCTAATGGATTACAAGAAAGGGTTAATAGTGAAATAAATAAATTATTCAAATTTGCACCTAATGAACTAATGACAACAAGAGATTTTCTTGAAAAAATAATATGGCAATTATATTTAAATTATAATGTATTTATATATCCAATGTATAGAAATGGAGAATATACAGGTTTCTATCCGTTGGATCCAAAAGAAGTTACATTTAAACAAGATGATATTAATAAAATATTTGTTGAATTGAAGTTTGGAAACGGAGAAACATATACATTTCCTTATGAAAGCTTAATTCATTTAAGACTAAGATATTCAGTTAATGATGTTATGGGTGGAGGACTTAATGGTCAGCCAGATAATGAAGCTTTATTAAAAGTACTAGATACAAATAATACAGTTATTCAAGGACTAGATAAAGCAATTAAAACATCTATGGAGATAAGAGGGATATATAAATATGGTTCTATGGTAGATGAAGAAAAGCTTATTGAAGAAAAAGAAAAATTTGAAAAAAAAATATCAAGAGGAGAAACAGGAATACTACCACTAGATGTAAAAGGTGAGTATATACCAATTGATATTAATCCAAAAATAATTGATAAAGATACAATGGAATTTTTAGAAATGAAAGTTCTTAAATGGTTTGGGGTATCACTACCTATATTAACAGGAGATTTTACAGATGAACAATATCAGGCGTTTTATGAAAAAACTATTGAGCCATTAGTTATTAGTTTAGGGCAAGCTTTTTCTAAGACATTATTTAGTGAAGAAAAACTCAATGATGGAAATGAAATAGTATTCTACCCACAAAAGCTATTGTTTACAAATGTAAAAAACAAAATAGCTGTAGCGGATATTTTAGGTAATAGAGGAGCTTTAACAAATAATGCGTTATTAGAATTGTTTGGATATCCACCATATGAAGGAGGAGATGAAAGATATATGAGTTTAAACTATGTCGATGTTAACATAGCTAATCAATATCAATTAAATAAAGCAAGAATGGAGGGAAATAATAATGGACAAAAAACACTTACCGACTAAGGATATGAAAGTAATAAGAAGTTTTGGCTTTCCTGATATAAGAGCAAATGAAGATGATACATATATTGAAGGTCATGCAGCTGTATATAATCAAAGAACTAATATATCCGATTGGTTTTATGAAGTTATTGAAAGAGGTGCATTTGATGATACAGATTTTGATGACGTACTTTTTAGCGCTAATCATGAATGGCAAAAAATACCTCTAGCAAGAAGTAGAAAAAATAATGAAAATTCAACAATGCAACTAAAGGTTGATGATAAAGGACTTTATGTAAAAGCTGATTTAGACGTAGAAAATAATTCAGAAGCAAAAAGTTTATATAGTGCAGTAAAACGAGGAGACATTAATGGAATGTCTTTTATTTTTTATGTTGAAGAAGAACGATGGATTGATTTAGACAGTGATATGCCAACAAGGTATATATCTAAAATAGCAAAAGTAAGAGAAGTTAGTGCTGTCAATTTCCCTGCCTATGAGGGAACTGATATAAATGCTCGTGATAAAGAAGCATTGGATAATGCTAAAGCTACATTGGATAATGTAAGGTCACAGGAGTTGGATGACTCTAACGAGCAAGAACAAAGAAACTTGGAACTTGAAAAAATTAAATTATTAAAATTCTATAAATAAGAAGGAGAGAGATATTATGGAAAAATGGTTACAAGAAATGATACAAAAAGCTGAACAAAAAAGAAGTGATTTAAGAACAAAAGGTAAAGCTGCTGAAACATTAGAAGAAGTAAGAAGCATTGAAGAAGAAATTGATAAGTGTGAAAAAGACATAGCAGAATTTAGAACACAATTGACAGCTCTTGAAGATGAAAGAGCAAAAAAAGAATCTGAGGAAGAAGAAAAACGAGGTATTGAAGAAAAAAGAAATGCTTTCCCAGTAGGTGGATTTAATCCATTAGGCTCATTTGTAAAAACTGATGAAGCTAGAGCAGAAGAAAAAAAGAAATATGAAGAAAGAGGTCAAGCATTAAAAGATGGTAAAGCAGTTAAGTATAACACTGATGAAATACCTACTTTTAGATCCGTATCTTTAGGAAGTAGTAAGTTAGTTAATGAAGAGAAATATAGCAGAGATGTAAATACAACTTTCAATGAAGTATCAGGATTATTAGATAAAGTTCATGCTGTGCCATTACAAGGTGGAGAAAGTTATTCAAAAGCATTTGAAAAATCAAGTGGGGAAGGAGATTATACTACTGAAGATGGAGAATACCATGATGCTGATCCAGAATTTGAATATGTTTCTATTGGTAAAGCGAAAATAACAGCTTATACAGAGATTACAGACGAAGCCAAAAAACTACCAAATATTCAATATCAAACCTTAGTTAAAAATAGTATTGAAAAATCTTTGAGGAAGAAAATCACTAAGCAAATAGTTGTTGGAGCAGGTGGTTCAAATGCAATAACAGGAATATTTAATGCACCAGTAAAAGTAATTCCTTCTGGATATGATGTAGAAATATCAGAAATAGATACAGATACATTAGATAAAATTGTATTTGCCTATGGAGGAGATGAAGATGTAGAAGGAGATGCGTATTTAATTCTTAATAAAATGGACCTAGCAAAATTTGCTGCACTTAAAACAAAAGATGGTAAAAAGTTTTATAAAATAGAATTAAATGGCAATACAGGAACTATTTCATCAGATGATAGCTTTAAAGTACCATTTATTATAAACAGTGGTTGTCCTGCGTTATCAGCAAGTGCAACAAAAGCTAATACATTATGTATGGCTTATGGTAAGTTGGAAGGTTATGAAATGCCTGTATTTTCTGATATAGAAGTTGAAGAATCAAGAGATTATAAATTTAAATCTGGACAGATTGCTTACCGTGGATGTGTATGGGTTGGTGGTAACGTAGCAATGTACAAAGGTTTCATAAGAGTTAAAAAAATAACTGCGTAAGGAGGTAACAACATGCCAGCAAAAAAGAATGAAGATAATGATAAAAAGCTGAAAATAGACAAAAAACAAGTAGATATATTACAGGAAGATGATAAAAAGATAATTGTTAGAGCAAAGAAAGGATTAAGTAAAGGACAATTTGAATTATTATCAGATATGCTTAAATCAGAAAATGAAAAAATAGGATATGAAATTATATTAATGCCATATTCTGTAGATACAATTGATAATTAATAGAGAAGGCTAATGCCTTCTCTACTAAGATTGGAGTGATAGCATTGATAGTTTCACTTGAAGAGGTAAAACGACATCTTAGGATAGAAACAGATGAAGATGACAACAGTATACGAACAATGATTACTGCAGCTGAAAGTTTTATAGAATCTGCTACAGATTCAGAAATTAAGGAAGATGATAAACGAGCTAAAATAATATGTCTGTTTCTAATAACTGATATGTATGAAAATAGAGGATTTGTTAGTGAAAAAGGAAATAGTAAAATAAGAGAAATTGTAAAAATGATGTTACTACAATTGTAAAGTGGAGGGGTAGTATGGATCCAGGCAAGTTAAATACTAGAATAATATTAGAGAAATACGTTGCTAATGATGATGATATTATCACAACTGGAAAATGGGAAAAAGCTTATGATATTTATGCAAATGCAAATAATTTAGGGTATAAAGAGTTTTGGAAAGCCAAAGAATGTGGTTATGAAGGAATAGTAGTGTTTAGGGTTAGATATAGAAAAGAAATTGCTAACATTGATCCAAGAGAATATAGGATTAAATGGAAAGATAAATTATTTAACATTATTGCCCCACCAGATAATATTCAGTTTAGTAACCGAATATTAAAAATAAGAGCTAGAGAAGTTGTTATTGATGGATAATATTAATAAGTTAGATAAAATGTTTAATGATTTGCTTGCTAAGTTTCCTAAAAAAAAGAAAGAATTAGTTAAGGAAGCAGGAGATTTAATGTATGAACAAGTAATAAATAATATTAATTCTTCTGTTAAAGAGAATTCAGGAAAGCTAAAAGAGGGAGTTACAAAAGCTGTAGGTTCTAAAGGTGGATATGTTGCAATAAGACCAGATTATAAGATAGCACCACATACTAATTTAATAGAAAATGGTCATAACGTAGTACGTGGAGGTGAGATAATAGGATGGGCTAATGGTAAACATATGTATAGAAATGCTTTGGAACAAGCAAGTGACCAAATTATTGATAAAGCAGAAAAAATGATAGATGATTTAGTTGGTGATGTAGATGATTAGCAAAATAATTGAAGAATTAACAAAAAGTGTAAAAACAGTATTTCCGACATATAAAAACTATTTAAGTAGATTGCCTGAAAAAGCAAGTTATCCTTGTTTTCTCTATGAAATAGGATTAAGCAGGAATAAGATTGAGAATTATTTTACACAAAAAAAAACACTTAATATAGATATAATTTATTTTAATAGTAGAGATATATACACTACTGAAAATTTTTTACAAAAACTAGAGACTATTAATAAGTTAGAAAAAGAGATTTTGAGTAAATATTATTTAGAAGTAAATAATAAGAAGCTTAGCTTTAATTACGATATTACAGAAAATGATGGACAGAGCTTAATTAATTTGAAATTTATTATGTATACTAAGAATTATGTAGAAACTGATAATTGTGAAGAAGAGATGAAAGAAGTAATAATAGAAAGGAAGCGATAACACATGGGGATGCCCGAAATCTTTATTAATTTTAAAGCTAAATCTAGTAATTTTATTAGACAGAGTGCAAGAGGGATTGTTTGTGTCTTAATAAAAGAAACAACAAATGTTGGCATTACACATTGCATTTCTGAAACAGAAATACCTGGTAATATTACAGAAAAGAATAAGTCTTTTTGTAAAATGGCATTTAACATCAATAGACCTCCTAGTGAAGTAATTATAGTAGCTTACTCAGATAAAACTAAGATTTCTAGTATATTGGAAACTATAAGTTTTAATTATTGTTGTACTAATGTATCTAATGATACAGACCATATAGCTACTATTATTAAAGATATGAGAGATACAAAAAAGATAAAAGTTAAAGCTGTGCTGTATAATAGTAAATCTGATCATGAAGGTATTATTAATTTCACAGATAGTACAAAAGGAATTAATTATACAAGTAGAATAACTAGTATTATTGCAACAACACCACTTGATAAAAGTGTAACTTATTTTGTATTAAATGATATAGAAACAAAAGATATTCAAATGCTAAGCAAAGCAGATATGGATATAAGAGTAAACAATGGAGAATTATTTATTGTAAATGATGGAGTTAAGTGCAAATTAAGCAGAGGTGTAAATAGTTTAGTCACTACAAATGAAGTTAAAACAGAAGATTTCAAAACCATAAAAATAATCGATATAATGGACAAAATAGATCATGACATAAGAACAACTGTTGCTGATAATTATACTGGAACCGGAAATAACTATAATAATAAAATGAACTTAGTTGTAGCAATTAGGCAGTACTTAGAAGACTTACAAAATCAAGGCATTGTTGGAAAATTTAATGTAGAGTTAGATTTGGAAGCACAAATAAAATACATAAAAACATTAGGCGCAAAAATAGATGAAATGACAGAGACAGAAATCAAGCATTATAATACAAGAAAAAAAGTATTTATAATTATTAATGTACAATTAATTGATGCTATGGAAGATTTTTATTTTAGCGTTAATTTAATGTAGAGAGGAGGTATAGATATATGAATGACTTAGAACCTTTACAAGGTCAATGGGGACAATTATGGATTAACGGAGATCTTATTCAAGAAACAACAGGATTTAATGCTAAGTAT
Source organism: Vallitalea sp. (assembly GCA_025210235.1). Taxonomy (GTDB): domain Bacteria; phylum Bacillota; class Clostridia; order Lachnospirales; family Vallitaleaceae; genus Vallitalea. The sequence continues at coordinate 7,697 of JAOASG010000049.1, read as the reverse complement.
AAGGCGTTAATGAAAGATTATTTAACTTGTGGTGAAAATACTAATCATTCTGTAATGGTAGGTAAAGATGGAGATGGCAATATCGAAATGAACAAGGTTAATAGTAGAATGCTAAAACTATTAATTGATAATTGGAATAAAGGGAATAACCCTAAATTTACTTTAATTAGTAACTTAAGTTCTAGAGATGAAAGAGGAGAGGAAAGGATTGCACTTTATGGAGTTCAATTTACAGAACTTGATTTAGCTAACTGGAAAAGCGGGGAATTTTGTAAAACGTCACAACCATTTAAATTTGAAAAAGCTGAATTGCTGGATTCATTAAATTAAGTCTAGGATTATTCCTAGACTATTTCAGGAGGGAAAAATGATGGAAGTTAAAAATAAGGAAAATAAAAGTATTTTGGATATTTTATTAGAAACTGATATAAATAAGATAGGTGAATTAAGCAACACTACAGTAGAAATTAAAAGATTGAGCAAAATATTAGGGGAAAAACTTATGCTTAATGTTAGAGCATTAACGTCTCAAGAATTAGAGATTATAGAAGGTGGAAATATTTATGAAAAATATATTATCAAAGCTGTAACGATAGAAGGCAAGAAATTAACAGACCCAGTTATATTAAATAAATTTAGTATTAAAGATCCGTTGGAAATAGTTAATAAATTGTTTAATGCTGGGGAGAAATACAACCTATATAAGAAAATAAGCAGTTTAAGTGGATTTGATGAAGAGAGTGTTAAAGAAATAAAAAACTAATCAAGGAGGGAGATTATAAAGCTAACCTTTTAAGATATTGTTTAGAAGAGCTTCATATAACTCCCTCGGATTTTATTAAAACAAGTAACTTAAATAAAGTTTTTATTGAAGCAGCATTCAGAAATAAGTATTGTAGGGGGTAAGTACGTGAGTAAGGATATAAGCATTGTATTTAAGTCCCAAGATCAATTAAGCCAATCTATTTTGCAAATGAAACAAAAAGTTAAAGAGTTTGGTAAAGATATAGAAGATTATAGAAAGATACAAGATAAGGCTTTTGGAGAAAAAGCAAAATTACAATTAGATGCCAGGAAAGCTAAAGAAGAATTAAAAGAATTAAATAAATTAATAAAACAAGGCAAAGAGGGTAGTGAAGAAGCCTTTATTAAAAAACAAAAAGAAATAAATCAGATGTCAGAAGGCATGAAGAGGTATAATAAAATTATTAAAGATGCTAGTAAAGCTGAAAGAGATTTGCATACTACAAGAAGTAGAAATGCAAATGATCCTAATAATTATAACTCAAATAATCATGGTATTGCTAAACAATTAGTTCAAGCAGGAATGCTTAAGGAACTAGGGAATTCAATGGGAAATTATATGGGCGCTTCCTTAACGTCTAAGTATGGTGATAAATTAGGAAATGAGATTGGTGGCGCAATTTCTAGTACATTAAGTGGTGCTTTGATGGGGGGACTAGTAGGTGGTCCTATTGGTGCTGCAATTGGTGGTGCAATTGGTTTAGGAACAGGTATTATAAATGCTTTTACGGAAGAAAAAAAGGACAAAGATAATTATTTTAAAGATGAAGTTAAGGCTATATATAGTAGAGTAGCTGAACTTACAAATGCTGATTTGCAAAATGGTATTCAACTAGCTAAACAAAGGGAAAATGATGTTATTGCATTTAAAACTATTCTTGGTGGAAAATATAGTGCAAACCATTTTATTAATGACACTGAAAAATTTGCTAGTAGAACACCTTTTCAACAATCAGAACTATTAAGTCTTAGTAAAAGCATGATGACATATGGTTACAATCAAAATGAAGTTATCCCGAATTTAACAAAGCTTGGGGATGCATTTTCTGCTTTGGGCATAGATTCGGGAGGTAAAAAAGCATCTATAGTGGCATTAGGAAGAATGAAAAGTAGTGGTAAAACAACACTAGATAATATAAATATACTTCAAGATAAAGGAATTGATGCAGTAGGAATTTTAGCAGAAAAAATGGAAACAACAAAAGCTAAAGTCTATGAAATGATTTCTAAGGGTGCTATTAATGGTGAGGATACAGCTAGAACAATAATTGACGCGGTGGGAGAAAAATACAAAGGTGCTATGGAGGAGTTTTCGCAGACTACTTCAGGATTAGAATCTACATTAGCTGATTTAAAAGCTAGAGGTGATAGAGCTGAAGGTACTGGGTTCAATGAAGAAAGAAAAAAAGGTATTCAAGCTGAAATTAGATATCTTGAGCAGTTAAAAACCGAAGACAAGAAATATATTGGACAATATAAAGCTGGTCTTAAGAATAAAGAAGAAGAATTGATGCGTAGTACAATTGAAAGTGCAAAAAAAAGTGAAGAGTATAGAAAAGCTGTAGCAAAAGGTAATGGTGCTGAAATTGGAAGAATACTTGCAGAAGCTCAAACAAAAGCTATTATTGAATGGAATAATAGCCCAGAAATGCAAAAAATACATGAAAATGAATTAGCTAGATTAAAAGCCACACAAAGATATATAGCAAATAGTGGAGAGTATGTATTATTTGGTAGAAAAATGCATGAACAATTTAACAAGGGATGGGATAGTGTTAAGACTACGAATGCTACTGATACTAATAAGACTAAACACAATAATTATGAAAGATATTATAGTATTGCATATAGTTATGGTTATAATAAACATGCCTCAGGTATAAATAGAGTTCCAACAGATAATTATCCAGCGTTACTGCATGAAGATGAACAAGTACTAACAGCAGATGAAGCAAAGCAATTAAAGAATAAAAATGATAGTATTAAAGTTGAAAATATAAACATTCATATTAATAGTAACAATAGAGATGATAAAGAATTAGCTAATTGTATTGTATCAGAAATAAACAATGCAATAGAAAAAATAGCATAGGAGGTAATTAGCATAAATTTTTATATTAAAAATATACAAAAAAATATAACCTTAACATTACCAATTACACCAGAAAAATACAAGATAGAATATAAGAATCAATTTGAAACAATAAGATTAACTAATTTTGGAGATATTAATATTCCAACATTTCATTCTCCTATAACGTTTAGTATGGAAGGTTTATTTAGCATTAATGAGACACATTATTTAAAATCTCAAACATTACCTATTGATACAATTAAGAGTTCAATGGATTATGTTAATTTAATTAAAGCCTGGATAGACAATAAAGATATTGTAAGAGTTGTTATATCTAAAGAGTTAGACGTCAAAATAGATTTAGAATTTTACATTGAATCAATTAGTTATTGTGAAGATGGGAAAACGGTTGGAGATATTTTATACAATATTGTTTTTAGAGAACACAGACAAAGGATATTTAGTACAATTAATAATAAAGCATTAAGAAGATCAAACAATAAAAAAATAATAAATAGATATACTGTAAAAGAAGGAGATTACCTCATAAAAATCGCTAGAAAAGTATATGGCAATTCTTCAAGATGGAAAGATATATATAATGCTAATAGAACAATTATTGGGAAAAATCCAAACTTAATTTTTCCTAATCAAGTATTAACTATTCCATAGGAGGAGATTGCGTGGAAATTTACTTAATAAATAATAAAGGTTGTATAGATATTTCTAATGCAACTACAACAGTTACGTTAAGTGGGGAATATAGGAGTTGCTGTAGAGAGTTAGAGTTTGGTATTAATAAGTCAATTAACGTTTCAATAGGAGATACTATTAGGCTTGTTGAAGATAAAATGTCAATGTTTTATGGAATAGTATGGAACAAAAGTAAAAATAGCAATAATGAAGTAGTAAATATTAATTGTAAAGATTATGGAATATACTTAAAGAAGAATACACATACATATAAATTTAGAAATATTACAGCTCCCAATATAGTTAGAACAATATGTAATGATTTTAATATACCAGTTGGTACATTAGCAAATAGTAATACTAAAATAAATAGAAATTTTATAAACGATAATCTTTATAATATAATAATGACAGCTTATACATTAACTACTAAGGATAATAAATTTTTTTGTTTGTTTAATGAAAATAAACTTAATATATTGGAAAAAGGTAATTTAGTATCTAACGATATAAAACAACAATCAAATCTAATAGGTAGTAGTGTAAGTGAAAGTTTAGATAATGTAGTAAATAGAGTTGATATTTATAATCATAAAAATGAAATAATTAAAATTGTAAAAAATGATGATAGCATAAGAATGTATGGAATATTAAATGATTATATTAAGTTGTGTAAAAATGATAAAGTTGATTACAATTCAAAAGCTATCAAAAAATTAAAAAATGTTGAAAAAAGAATTACAGTAACTAATTTGGGAGATGTGACATTTATTACTGGGTATGGAGTTATAGTACAAGAGCCAATCACAGGGCTTTATTGTACTTTTTTTATTGATGAGGATATACATATTTGGAAAAATGGTCTTTATACTAATAAACTCGTATTGAATCTTAAAAATATAATGGATAAAATGAATGATGGATCTTTAGTAGAAAATATTACTTATAGGAAGAATACAAGTAAAAAGGCGAAAGAAGATTATAGTATATATATTAATAAATTAAAAGAATGAGGGGGATATAGTGAATATTGAAGGTAATCAATTTATGTTATTGGCAAATACAATTGTGAATATGGCCAAGAAAAAAGAACCAGTTTTCTATCTAGGGAAAGTAATATCTATATCACCATTTATTGTTGACATAGGTCAATTACAGCTGGATAGAAATGATCTATTAATAAATAAAGAGCTATTAAAAGGAAATTTAAGAAAAATAAAAATAGGTGAGCAGGAGTGTGAAGTAGAGAACTTAGAAAATGTTTTTAAAGTTAATGATAATGTAGCGTTAATAACTAATGATAAACAATTATTTGCACTGTTGTGTATTATGGGGTGAGTAGAATGAATTCAGAATCTTTATTTCCTTTTTTTCCTGAAGAGATTAAGGCTTTCAACGAAAGTATAGGCAAAGAAAATAATAAAGTAACTGCAGAAGGAATTTATAAAGATATACAATGGGATTATGAGAACAATAAACCCTTATTAATTAACGGAAATTTTGTAATAGTAGAAGGTTTAGAAGCAATTAAAGTTTGGTGTTGGAAAGTACTACATACTGAAAGATATAAATATCTAATTTATACATGGGATTATGCAATAGATATTGAACAATTTATTGGTAAATCTTTAAGTAATTTTAATAAAGTAGAAATTATAAAAGAAATTACAGAAGGACTAATGCAAAATATGCATGTAACAAGTGTAGATAATTTTATTATAACTACCGAAAAAAAGGAAATTTTTATAGAGTTTAACATTAATACAGAATATGGAGTATTAAAGGAAAGAAAGAAGGTGATTTTTAATGTATGAAAACATTGATTATGAAACGATAAAACTAAGGATACTAAGTAAAATTCATGGAATAGATAAAAATGAAGGCTCTTTTGTAAATGACATGGTTAGTCCAGTTTCAATGGAACTGGAAAGTATATATGTAGAATTAGAAAAATTATTATCTACTATGTTTTTAGAGGATATGTCTAAAAATGATTTGGAAAAACGCTGCAGTGAATATGGAATATATAGAAAAAAAGGAAGTTGCTCTGAAGGGATTGCAAGCTTTTCAGGATTAGAAAATACAGCTATCCCCATAAACACTTTAGTATCCACAAATACAGCTCTTAATTTTGTTACTATAGAAGAAATGATTATTCCAGAAGGAACAGCTAAAGTAGATGTTGGTATAAAAGCTATAGATGTTGGTAGTAAATATAATGTACAAGCTAATGCAATAAATACTTTACCTGTTGGCATTAATGGCATAACAAGTGTAACTAATAAAAATGAAATGATAGGTGGTACAAATATAGAAGCTGATGAAGAATTACTGGATAGGTTATTTCTAAGATTAAAAACTCCTGCAACTTCTGGGAATAAAGAACATTATAAGTTATGGACTATGGAAATAGATGGAGTTGGAGGGGCTAAAATATTTCCACTTTGGAATGGTAATGGGACAGTGCAAATAATACCAATTACAACACATAAAAGATGTCCTACCCAAGCAATTATAAATAAAATAATAGTTAAAATAGAAGAAAAAAGACCTATAGGAGCTACAGTTACAGTCACTCCTCCACAAGAGAACAAAATAGATGTAACAGCTACAATTGTACTTAATAATAATGCAGATATTGAATCAGTTAAGAATGAGTATGGTTATAAATTTACTAAATATATTTCTGATAGTGTGTTTAAAGTAAATATTGTGGATTATTTTAAATGTCTAAGTCTATTTTATGAAATTGAAGGAATAAAAACAGTAACTGATTTTAAGATTAATGGAACAACTAACAATATTGTAATTCCAGAAAAAGAGATACAAGTTGTAGGAATAATTACTATTAATTAGGAAGTGATTACATGGAGCTAATAAAATATTTACCAAACTTTTATTATGAGTCACAGGAAGTTAAAAATATACAGGCAGCCTTATCTAGTGAGAATAGAGCAGTAAAGCAATGCATAAATGATGTCTTGAACCAACTTTTTATTGATACTGCAACTTGGGGACTGGATTATTGGGAAAAAATATTAGAATTGCAGATTGATACTAAAGAAAGCTTAGAAAATAGAAGGGCAAGGATAAAAACACGATTAAGAGGTACTGGGACAGTGACTAAAGATATGATAAAAAATGTCTGCGAAAGCTTTGTTAATGGTAAGGTTAATATAATAGAAAACGCAAACGACTATAGTTTTGTAATCAAATTTATTGACATAAAAGGGGTACCCGGTAATGTTAACTATTTAAAATCTAGTATAGAAGAAATTAAACCAGCACATTTGAGTTTTAGTTTCGAGTATATGTATAATACATGGAATTGTATTAAGAAGCTAACATGGAAACAAATTAAGACTAGTACATGGGGAAATTTGAAAACAAGAGAGGTGATATAATTGGCAGATAAAACAAGCAATTACAATTTAATTAAGCCTGAAGAAAATGAAACTGCGGATATTAGTGTTATTAATAATAATTTTGATATTATTGATACAAAAATTAAAGAAAATAATGATCATATAAATAATGCAAAAGAAGATATTGGAAATACGAGTAATTTAAATACGAAAGAAAAATCTAGTTTGGTTGGAGCAGTTAATGAAGTTAGTGCATCTATGGCTGATATTGCGTATAAAACAGTTAGTGGTACTGCTAATGCTATTACAATATCAAAACAAGGATTTACACTAACAGATGGTCAGTATGTAGAGTTTAAAGCAACTGCTAATAATACAGGAAATATGACTATAAAAGTTAATGATGAAGCTGTTAAATTTCTTAGAAATGAAGATGGAGAACAGCTATCAAGTGAGGATATAGAAGCTAATAAATATTACAAGGCTATCTATAATAGTGATAATGATTTTTTCTTATTAGCCCCTAGAGGTGGGGGCGATATTTTTTTTAGTAAATATGTTGGTAGTGGAGAAATCCAGCTATATGATAAACCAATAAAAGTTAATCAATATATATATGCATCAAATGATGTAGTGATACAAACCCCAGATAATATGATTCAAAAGATACCATCAATATATAATGCTGAATCTGAAAGTCAATTAATAGTAAACCAAACTGGTATGTTAAAAGTTATGGGTATAACTGGCAAGACCAATGT
>JAOASG010000006.1 GCA_025210235.1 Vallitalea sp. | reverse complement strand
TGATGCTCTACCTGTTCTTACATTTACCTTTGCTAAAAGTTCTTGATAGTCTCCACCTGAATTTCTAAGAATCTGGTCAAAGCTATTTAATAAGGTTTGAAGATAACTTTGAAGCGGATAGTCTTTTGGATTTCCAAGATACACGATTCCATGGAACCAATCGTTCCAATGCCATACTAAACAAAAAAGTCCAACCGTTGCCAATGCTGGCTTCATAAGCGGTAATATAATTTTAATTAATATTAAAAATGGTGATGCACCATCAATCCTAGCTGACTCCTCAATTTCTATTGGAATAGTTTTCATGAAATTCATTAGAATAATCATATTATAAACCGATACTCCAAAAGGTAAAATTAATGCCCATATACTATTAATCAAGCCCAACTTAACAATAACCATATATGTGGGAATCAAACCACCATTGATAAACATAGTAATAACAAAGAATGTCATATAGACATTTCTACCTTTAAGTGTTTCTTTTGTTCTAGATAATGGATATGCAGTTAAACACATCAATATAAGGTTTAAACCTACTCCCAACACAACTCTCACTATGGATATCATTAATGCTCTTAAGAATTTGCCATCACTTAACGCAAATGCATAAGACTGTGTATTAAAACCAATAGGAATCAGTCCCACTTCCCCTCCTGAAACAGCTGTACTTGAACTAAATGAAACTGCAAGCATATGCACAAAGGGTAAAATACAAATAAGACTAACAACAATAAATATTAGATAATTGGCAGTCTGAAATAATAAGTCTTTTTTCTTTTTTTGTACAATCATCATAATCCTCCTAATAAGTTTTATTTTTAATCTCATATTACTCTTTGTTATTAATTATCGATATATTAAAATTTTACCTTTGTATAGAATCTTTACTTAATCCCATATAACTTGAAAAAGCTAATTTCCTTTGCTATAATTGTGTTAGAAGGGACGTGAATTTACTAATGCGAAGACCTCATAGATTACTTACACAGCTTATCATAATTATTGTTGTTATCTATATTCCTGTCATATTATTGAGTATCTTTTCTCTTACCTACAGCAACAAACATCTTAAAGATCAAATAACCTCCTCTATTAAAGTTAAACAAGATAACAGTTGCGAATATATGGAAGATATGATTAAAGATACTTATATCAAATCTTCGCTACTCTTAACTCACATGGATTTGATAAAATTAAACACTCAAACATTAGATTATAATACATATATTTCAAGTATTAATAATCTAAGAGATGAGCTATCAATTTTAAATAATAACAATGACTTTATTAAATATATAAGACTTTATATACCAACTTCTGGTATCGCTATTAATTCAAATTGGAGTAATATAAGTTCAATTCAGTATTTAAATGATACTGAGTTCGATGAAATTCTTAGCTATAGTAAGCAAAAAAAACGCCTAGTTCGAAAAGATAATGAGTTTTACCTATATATTTTTCCACAAAAATATCAATTTCAGAATATTATAGAGTTATGCCTTGATATTGACTCAATCAAGCGTTATTTCGAATCTGAATTTGTTATTCCTGAATCGAATTATATTTTTTTCACCTCGAATCCAACTCAAGTTGTTGCTCAAAAAATTGATTCAGCATCCTATGAGATATTCGAAAAAAACCAGTATGATACCCTAACAAATTCTTATATAGAAAAAAAAGTATCCAGTGATGGAGATATATATTATTTATATGGATACCACATGGTCTTCTTACATTCTAATTTATATACTATCATTCCATCATCAGCCTATTTTGCACCCTTAAATAATTCAATATCTTTTACAAGTTTCACCTTAGCATTTTTACTTATAAGTACTAGTCTATTATTTTTCGGAATTATTCGATTGATACACAAACCGCTACATGCGCTATCTGATGGATTTGATGTCATTAAAAAAGGGAACTTCGATATCAAACTACAAAAATCTAAAACTATAGATTTTAACTATATTTACAATAATTTTAACAGTATGGTTGAGGATATGAAATTCTTAATTCAAGAAAATTACCAAAAGAAAATGTTATTACAACAAGCACAATTAAGACAGATGCAGGCACAGATTAATCCACACTTTTTATACAATAGTTTTTATATGTTAAAACAGATGATACGTCGCGGTAAACAAGAGGAATCTGAAGAAGTAGCTGATCAATTAGGTCAATATTTCCGCTATATAACTAAATTCAATTCAGATACAGTCACCTTAAAAAACGAATATGAACATGCCCTTAATTACGCTTCTATTCAAGCACTTCGCTTTAAAAGCAGAATACAAGTTTATTGGGAACCGCTTCCAGAATCATATGATAATATCATTGTTCCAAAGCTTATTTTGCAACCTATATTAGAGAATGCTTACAAGCATGGTCTAGAAGCTAAAATTGAAAATGGATATATAAAAATCAGTATTACACCTCTTGATTCTTATCTTGTTTTTACAATTGAGGATAATGGTGACCAATTAACAAAGTCTGAATGCACAATCATTCAATCATTGCTATCTAGTCCTATTAATGAACAGGATATGGGGGAAACAGGAGCACTTATGAACATCGCTGGTCGTATGATGATATTTTATCAACAGGAAAACTTACTCCAGATTAATCTAACTCCTCAAGGCGGAGTATTGGTTACACTCAAAATACCAATCAATTTAAATGAGACAACTTTGTAGAAAAGAAAGGAAGGATTAAATATGTATAGAATACTAATAGTTGATGATGAACAGTATATAATAGAAATGATTCAAGATTTACTTGAATTCAATTTTAGCTATGAAGAATTAGAAATCTTTACTGCAATGAATGGAGCTATCGCCCTTGATTTATTAAAAATCCATAAAATTGACATATTGCTACTTGATATTAACATGCCTAAAATAAATGGTTTTGAAGTAGCTAAGCAAGTTGAAAACAATTGGCCTGACTGTAAAATTATATTTTTAACAGGTTCAGATAGTTTTGATAACATTTACAAAGCTTCTAAACAAAAAAACATAACGTATCTTCTTAAAAACGAAAGTGATGAAACTATATTAAAAGCATTAAAGGATTCAATTATCTCAATAGAAGCCAATCTAAATAGCAAAAAAATAATCGAACTTTCTCATCAAAGGGAATTGTGGATTCATTATCTTATAACTCGAGAAGTTTTTAAAGCTTTTATGAACGGTAGTGATATTTACAAGGCAATAACGGCTAACGGTGTTAATCCCTCTGACCTTTCAATTGATCTTAATAAGGATGTATATCTCCTCTATACAAATATACGATTTACAACACCAAATATTTCCTTGATTAAAAATAAACTTTATTTGCTACAAATTCAATCCTATTTAGATCAGGTTTTACAAAACAGATTTTGCATTGAGTTATATGTAAAAGATACTTCAACTTTATTATTCTTTCTCCAACAAAAAGAAACTGCGTTTATTGACCGAGATGTTAATCCATATGTATTCTTATCAGAATCAATTGACACCTTTGGTATCATTCTCACAAAAGAATTTGATATCACACCTTTAATTATGCTGTATGATACCATTATGCCTATTTCATCTATACCCAACCTGTACCGAAAAATGGATGATTATTATTCACAAAACCATCTTAAACATTCACTAGTATCTTCTTTAACAATAATACTAAGTGAAGAAGATTTAGTACAGAAGTATTCAAAGAATATTACACTTATCACTTCAAAGCTACAAGAAGAGATTAATTCTATTGAATTTCTTCTATATCAAAATGATGAAAAAAAACTGTTGCCCTTATTAGATAATATTTATCAAACACAATTCACTCACAAAAGTATGCATCATCTTCCATCTATTGAAATCTATCAAATGATTTCTTTGAAATATTTACATTATATTAATCATCTTCAAATAAACGAATCATT
>JAOASG010000048.1 GCA_025210235.1 Vallitalea sp. | reverse complement strand
TAATTTACCATAAATAAAATTCATAGTATACGTGTTAATTGACCATAAAAAATCCGATAAAAAAGCGATAGTAAATAACAAGTGGTAAAAATATATAATAAATAACAAGTGCTAGAAATATATTGACAGTATATTTATAATGAGGTATCATGAAATTAGAAAAAAGTAAGTAATTAGCCGAGTAATTGGCGATCATTTTTGGTTAATAAAAAATAATCACAATCCTACTGGCGCGCAGGAGTGATTATTTTTTTGTCGTTTTATTCGTATTTATAATTGCAATGACGAGCATTGCAAATAATATCGCCAAATCACCCTGCATAATTACTTACTTTATTTTATAATACAACATATGGAATAATTTACAACAAGAGAATGTGTTATAATATGTATATTTGTTAATTATAATTTTATTGTATAGCACTTGAGGTTGAAAAAAAACTACAAAAACACTTAAAAAACCCTTGCATTATATGGCTTCATAGTGTATACTGATAAATGTTGTGACGAAGATAGCGTTGAAGTATGAGGTTGCCGCAGAAGCGGGTAATTCATACAGAGCGAATGTCATGTTCAAGAAACTGGCGGCAAGGTCACTGTACAATATAGAGTCAAGCATTTCGGCTTGATTAGGACGTGATATCTTAAGATACACACGGAGCGATGTACAGTCACCACTTGTCGTACTAGAGTACGAAAAGGAGGCGACTTTTTTTATGGCAAGTCAAAAAATGAGAATTAGCTTAAAAGCATATGACCATCAATTAATCGATCAATCATCACAAAAGATTATTGAAACAGCTAAAAGAACTGGTGCTAAGGTAAGTGGACCAATTCCATTACCTACTAAAAAAGAGATTGTTACTATTCTAAGAGCTGTGCATAAGTACAAAGATTCTAGAGAACAATTTGAACAAAGAACTCATAAAAGATTAATTGACATTCTTATGCCAACACCTAAGACTGTAGATGCTTTAATGAGACTTGAACTACCTGCAGGGGTAGATATCAAAGTAGATGTAAAATAGAAATCCCTTAGAGGTTTATATATAACTATAAGCCATCTAGGATGATTACACTTAAAAATGTAATCCGCTGTAGATTATTAGGAGGTGCAAGGAAAATGAAAAAAGCTATTATGGCTAAAAAAATAGGTATGACTCAAATATTTGCAGAAAATGGAGAGCTTATACCTGTAACTGTTCTAGAAGCTGGTCCATGTACTGTAACTCAAGTTAAAACAATGGAAAACGATGGTTACGAATCAGTACAAGTTGGATTTGGTGAAGTAAAAGAAAAACACACAAATAAACCTATGCAAGGTCACTTTAATAAAGCTGGTGTTAGTTTCAAAAAGCATATTAAAGAATTTAGACTTGATAATGCTTCAGAATTTGAAGTGGGTAACGAAATAAAAGTTGATGTGTTTGAGAGCGGAGATAAAGTTGATGTTTCTGGTGTATCAAAAGGTAAAGGATACCAAGGTTCTATCAAGAGACATAATCAATCAAGAGGACCAATGGGACATGGTTCAAAATCTCACAGAGTATCAGGTTCAATGGGCGGTGCGTCATCACCAGCAAGAGTATTTAAAGGTAAAAAATTACCTGGACATATGGGTAGTGAAAATGTAACTGTTCAAAATTTAGAAGTAGTAAAAGTTGATGTAGAAAACAATCTACTATTAATTAAAGGTGCTGTACCAGGACCTAAAAAATCAATTGTAACAGTAATAAGCAGTGTGAAAGCTTAACGAATACGTAGGAAGGAGGAACGATCATGGCAAAAGTTTCTGTTTACAACATGGAAGGTAAGCAAGTTGAAGAAATAGAACTTAATGACAGTATTTTTGGTGTAGAAGTTAATGAACACTTAATGCATATGTCAGTTGTAGGGCAACTTGCAAATAAACGCCAAGGCACACAAAGTGCAAAAACTCGTTCAGAAGTAAGAGGTGGCGGTGCTAAGCCTTGGAGACAAAAAGGAACAGGTAGAGCAAGACAAGGTTCAATTCGTGCGCCACAATGGACAGGTGGTGGAGTTGTATTTGCTCCAAAGCCAAGAGATTATTCTATTAAATTAAACAAAAAAGAAAAGAGAGCTGCATTAAAGTCAGCATTAACAACAAAGGTAAATGATAATAAATTTATTGTGGTAGATGAGTTAAAGTTTGATGAAATTAAAACAAAACAAATGACTTCAGTACTAGATAAATTAAATGTAAGAAAAGCTTTAGTTGTATTACAAGACAACGACAAAAATGTTGTATTATCTGCTCGTAACATTAAAGGAGTTAAAACAGCTGCATATAACACAATCAATGTATACGACATTCTTAAATACGATACTTTCGTGGTAACTAAAGATGCAGTTGCTACAATGCAGGAGGTGTATGCATAATGGCAGATTTAAAATATTTTGATGTAATATTAAAACCTGTTGTTACTGAAAAAAGTATGGAAGTTATGGCTGAGAAAAAATACACTTTCTTAGTTCATCCAGAAGCAACAAAAATTCAAATTAAAGAAGCAGTTGAAAAAATGTTCGAAGGAACAAAAGTTGAAAGAGTTAATACTATGAACAATAGTGGAAAGACTAAAAGAAGAGGTATGACTTTTGGTAAAACTGCTAAAACAAAGAAAGCAATTGTTAAATTAACAGAAGCTAGTAAAGATATTGATTTCTTTGAAGGTATGTAGTTAATAATAATAATAAAGTATAACTATAACTGGTAAATAGATGGTTAGAAGATACACGCGGTAGCGTGTATGAATATACTTTTGAAAGGAGTGCAATTATGGGTATTAAAAAATATAACCCTTATACACCTTCCAGAAGACATATGACAGGATCTACTTTTGAGGAGATTACTAAAAAAGCTCCAGAAAAATCATTAGTAGTTAGTCTAAAAAAACATTCTGGACGTAATAATCAAGGTAAAATTACAGTAAGACACCGTGGTGGCGGGTCTAAGATTAAATATAGAATTATTGATTTTAAAAGAAATAAAGATGGTATTCAAGGTAAAGTTGTAGCTATTGAATATGATCCAAACCGTTCAGCTAATATTGCTTTAATTCAATATACTGATGGAGAAAAACGTTATATTCTTGCTCCAAATGGTTTGAAAGTTGGACATAAAGTAATGAGTGGACCAGAAGCGGAAATTAGAGTAGGTAATGCATTACAACTTATTAATATTCCTGTAGGTTCAAGCATTCATAACATCGAATTAAAACCTGGTAAAGGTGGTCAATTAGTTCGTTCAGCAGGTAATGTTGCACAGCTAATGGCAAAAGAAGGTAAATTTGCTACATTAAGATTACCATCAGGAGAAATGAGATTAGTACCAATTCTTTGTAAAGCAACAATAGGTCAAGTTGGTAACCTTGATCATGAACTTATAACAATAGGTAAAGCTGGACGTAAGCGTCACATGGGTATTAGACCTACAGTTCGTGGTTCTGTTATGAACCCTAATGACCATCCACATGGTGGTGGAGAAGGTAGAGCTCCAGTTGGTCGTCCAAGTCCTATGACACCTTGGGGTAAACCAGCACTTGGTTATAAGACAAGAAAGAAAAATAAACATTCTAATAAATATATCGTAAGAAAACGTGGAGGGAAAAAATAATTAAGTAACATACTTAATTTGTTTCCTAAGAGATTTAATCAAAGGAGGTTTGAATTAATGGCTCGTTCACTAAAAAAAGGACCTTTCGCTGATGAGCACTTACTTAAAAAAGTAAGAGCATTAAACGAAAGTGGAGATAAGCAAGTAATTAAAACATGGTCTAGACGTTCTACAATTTTCCCAGAGATGCTAGGACATACTATCGCAGTTCATGATGGTAGAAGACATGTACCAGTATATATAAGTGAAGATATGATCGGACATAAACTTGGAGAGTTTGTATTAACAAGAACTTATAGAGGTCATGGAAAAGATGAAAAGAAATCAAGAGTACGTTAATGCATTAAGGAAGGAGGCTGATGTATAATGGCTAAAGGGCATAGAAGTCAGATAAAAAGAGAAAGAAATGCTAACAAAGATACTAGACCAAAAGCAAAAGTATCCTATGCTAGAGTTTCACCAACAAAAGCTAAGATTGTACTTGATACAATAAAAGGAAAAGACGTGGGAGCTGCGGTTGGTATATTAAATTATACACCAAGAAACGGCGCTAGAATTATAGAAAAAGTTCTAAAATCAGCTATAGCTAATGCTGAAAATAATAATGGATTAGATCCAGCTAATTTATATGTGGAAGAAGCTTTTGCTAATAAAGGTCCTACTATGAAGAGAATTAGACCTAGAGCACAAGGTAGAGCGTATAGAATAGAAAAGAAATCTAGTCATATAACAATCATTCTTAACGAAAGATAGATAAGGAGGGAAAGAATGGGACAAAAAGTCAACCCACATGGATTAAGAGTCGGTATTATTAAAGACTGGGATGCAAAATGGTACGCAGACAAAAATTTTGCAGATCTATTAATCGAAGATAATAAATTAAGAACATATATTAAAAAGAGATTATACTCAGCTGGTGTATCAAGAATTGAAATAGAAAGAGCATCAGAAAGAGTTAAAATTAACATTCATACTGCTAAGCCAGGTATTGTTATTGGTAAGGGTGGATCTTCAATTGAAAAATTAAGAAAAGACTTACAAAAAATGACAGCTAGCAAAGTTATTGTTAATATTGTTGAGGTAAAAAGACCAGAAAAGAATGCTCAATTAGTAGCAGAGAACATTGCGCTTCAACTTGAAAATCGTGTATCTTTCCGTAGAGCTATGAAACAATCAATGGGAAGAACAATGAAAGCAGGAGCAAAAGGAATCAAAACAATTTGTTCTGGAAGATTAGGTGGAGCAGAAATGGCTCGTACAGAATCATACAATGAAGGAACGATTCCTCTACAAACACTTCGTGCGGATATTGATTATGGATTTGCTGAAGCAAATACAGTATATGGAAAAATTGGTGTAAAAGTATTTATATACAATGGTGAAGTTCTTCCTGGTCAAGTTACTAAGAAAGAAGGGAGAGGTAAGTAATGTTAATTCCAAAAAGAGTTAAACGCCGTAAACAATTTCGTGGAAACATGAAAGGTAAAGCGTTAAGAGGAAATAAGATTAATTACGGTGAATATGGTATTGTTGCATTAGAGCCTTGTTGGATAAAATCAAATCAAATAGAAGCTGCCCGTGTTGCTATGACTCGTTATATTAAACGTGGTGGTAAAGTTTGGATTAAGATATTTCCTGATAAACCTGTTACAGCAAAACCTGCTGAAACTAGAATGGGTAAAGGAAAAGGAGCTCCTGAATATTGGGTAGCAGTTGTTAAGCCAGGTCGTGTAATGTTTGAAATAGCTGGAGTAGAAGAAGAAGTAGCTAGAGAAGCATTAAGACTTGCTATACACAAATTACCATGTAAATGTAAAATTGCTTCTCGTGAAGAGCTAGAAGGCGGTGATAATTGTGAAGTCAACTAAATATATGGAAGATTTAAGAAATAAATCTGCAGCAGAACTTAATGAAGATTTAGTTACTGCAAAAAAAGAATTATTTAACCTAAGATTTCAAAATGCGACTAACCAATTAGATAATACAGGCAGAATTAATGAGGTTAGAAAAAATATAGCTAGAATTCAAACAATTATAACGGAGCAATTAAAGGTTGCTAAGTAACCTTGAAAGGAGGAATTCAAGTGGCAGAAAGAAATCTACGTAAAGTACGTGTAGGTAGAGTAGTTAGCGATAAAATGGATAAAACAGTTGTAGTAGCTGTAGAAAACAATGTAAAACATCCATTATATGGCAAAGTTGTTAAAAGAACTTATAAACTTAAAGCTCATGATGAAAATAATGAGTGTGGTATAGGCGATAGAGTTAGAGTAATGGAAACAAGACCATTATCAAAAGATAAAAGATGGAGATTAGTAGAAATAGTAGAAAAAGCTAAATAATAAGCTTATTTGCTGAAAGGAGGTTCATCTAATGATCCAACAAGAATCCAGACTTAAGGTTGCTGATAATACTGGAGCAAAGGAAATTCTTTGCATAAGAGTATTAGGAGGATCAACTAGAAGATATGCAAACATTGGTGATACTATAGTAGCTACTGTTAAAGACGCAACACCAGGTGGCGTTGTAAAAAAAGGTGAGGTAGTAAAAGCTGTAGTAGTAAGAACTAAAAAAGGTGCACGTCGTAAAGACGGTTCATATATCAAATTTGATCAAAATGCAGCAGTAATTATCAAAGATGATAAAACACCAAAAGGAACTCGTATTTTTGGACCTGTTGCTAGAGAGCTAAGAGAGAAAAAATATATGAAAATCCTATCATTAGCACCAGAAGTATTATAAGGAGGTGTAGTAAGTGTTAAAGACAAGACTTAAAACTGGCGATACAGTTAAGGTTATTTCCGGAAAAGATAAAGGTAAAGAAGGTAAGATTTTATCTGTAGATAGAAAAAGTGGAAAAGTAATCGTTGAAGGTGTTAACATGGTTACAAAGCATACTAAACCAAGTGCAGCTAACCAACAAGGTGGTATTATTCACCAAGAAGCACCAGTATACGTTTCAAAAGTAATGTATGTTCATAAAGGAAAACCAACAAGACTAGGTGTTAAATTAGTTAAAGAGGATAGAAATGGACGTACTAAAAATATTAGATATAGAGTGGCTAAATCAACAGGCGAAGTGATTGATTAATAGTGGAAAGGAGGTAACTTCTGTGAATAGAATTAAAGAGATCTACAATAACGAAATTGTAGACGCTATGATGAAAAAATTTAACTACAAAAATAAAATGGCTGTACCTAAGATTGAAAAAATAGTCATCAACATGGGAGTTGGAGAAGCAAAAGAGAACAAAAAAGTTCTTGATGCTGCTGTTAATGACTTAACAATAATCGCTGGTCAAAAACCTGTAATTACAAAAGCAAAAAAATCAGTTGCTGCTTTTAAAGTAAGAGAAGGAATGCCAATAGGATGTAAAGTTACACTTAGAGGAGAAAGAATGTACGATTTCGCTGATCGTCTTATTAACTTAGCTTTACCAAGAGTTAGAGACTTTAGAGGTGTAAATCCTAACGCTTTTGATGGTAGAGGTAATTATGCTTTAGGTATAAAAGAACAGTTAATCTTCCCTGAAATCGAATATGATAAAGTTGATAAAGTTAGAGGTATGGATATCATCTTCGTTACAACAGCTAAGACTGATGAAGAAGCTCGTGAATTATTAACATTATTCGGAATGCCTTTTAAAAAATAATAAGGAGGGAATAGATTAAATGGCAAAAACATCAATGAAAGTAAAACAACAACGTAAGCCTAAGTTTTCATCAAGAGCTTATAACCGTTGTAGAATATGTGGAAGACCTCACGGATATTTAAGAAAATATGGAATATGTAGAATTTGTTTCCGTGAATTAGCATATAAAGGACAAATCCCAGGTGTTAAGAAAGCTAGTTGGTAAGATTTAGTAATAGGAAGGAGGCCACACAATATGACAATGAGTGATCCAATCGCAGATATGTTAACAAGAATCCGTAATGGAAATACTGCTAAACATGATTTTGTAGACGTACCTGCTTCAAAAATGAAGCAATCAATTGCAGACATTCTAGTAAATGAAGGGTACATTAAAGGTTATAAATTAATTGAAGATGGATTAATTAAAACTATTCGTATAGAAATGAAATATGGTAAAGATAAGAATGAAAAGGTAATAGCTGGAATTAAGAAAATATCCAAACCAGGACTAAGAGTATACGCTGGTAAAGATGAATTACCAAAGGTATTAGGTGGACTTGGTACAGCTATTATTTCTACAAATAAAGGTATTGTTACTGACAAAGAAGCTAGAAAGCAAAATGTTGGTGGAGAAGTAATCGCTTTTATTTGGTAGAAAACATATACAAAATAAAAACACTAAAATATATAATGGATGAAGCTTTGCTACTTTAGCAAAGGTATTTAATCCGAGGAGGTGCAATTATGTCACGTATTGGTAGATTACCTATTGAGATACCAGCAGGTGTAGAGATAAATATTTCAGATAGTAATTATGTAACTGTAAAAGGAACAAAAGGTTCTTTAGAGCAACAATTACCAAAAGAAATGTTAATTTCTAAAGAAGAAAACCAAGTCATAGTAAAAAGACCTAGTGATTTAAAGAAAATGAAATCATTTCATGGTTTAACTAGAACTCTTATTGCAAACATGGTTGAAGGAGTAACAAAAGGTTACGAAAAGAAATTAGAAATCAACGGTGTTGGATATAGAGCGCAAAAACAAGGTAAAAAATTAGTATTATCTTTAGGATATTCACATCCAGTAGAAATGGAAGATCCAGAAGGTCTTGAGGTAGTAGTTGAAGGACAAAATGTTATTATCGTAAAAGGAATTGACAAAGCAAGAGTAGGTCAATACGCAGCGGAAATAAGATTCAAGAGACCACCAGAGCCATACAAAGGCAAAGGAATTAAATACGTTGATGAAGTAATTAGACGTAAAGAAACTGGTAAATAGTAAAATAGCAAAGGGGTGAAATCCATGATAAACAAAACATCACGAACAAAAGTCCGTGTTAAGAAGCATATGAAAATACGTAATAAAATTGTTGGTACTTCTGAAAGACCTCGTTTAGCGGTATTTAGAAGTGACAAACATATGTATGCACAAGTTATTGATGATTTAACAGGTCATACAATAGTAGCTGCTTCTACAGTAGAAAAAGATATTAAAAGTAATTTAGATAAAACAAACAATGTATCTGCAGCAACACTTGTTGGAGAAACAGTTGGAAAAAGAGCTGTAGAAAAAGGTATTACAGAAGTTGTTTTTGACAGAGGCGGATACATTTATCAAGGTAAAGTAAAAGCATTAGCTGACGCAGCAAGAGAAGCTGGGTTAAAATTCTAAGTAAGGAGGTAGAGGCATGAAGCGTACAATGATTGATGCTAGTAAGCTAGATCTAAAAGAGAAAGTAGTATCAATAAGACGTGTTACTAAGGTAGTAAAGGGAGGACGTAACTTCCGTTTTGCTGCTTTAGTAGTAGTCGGAGATGAAAATGGATATGTAGGCGCAGGTGTAGGTAAAGCAACTGAAATACCTGATGCTATTCGTAAAGGTATTGACGACGCTAAAAAAAGACTTATTGAAGTTCCTATAGATGAAAATGGTAGTATTCCACATGATTTTATTGGTAAATTTGGAAGTGCTTCCGTATTAATGAAAAGAGCACCAGAAGGAACAGGAGTTATAGCTGGTGGACCTGCTCGTGCGGTACTTGAACTTGCAGGAGTTAGAAATATTAGAACTAAATCATTAGGTTCTAATAATAAAAATAATATTGTTACAGCTACAATAGTTGGTCTTGATGGACTTAAAACTCCTGAAGAAGTAGCTAAACTTCGTGGAAAATCAGTAGAAGAAATCTTAGGATAGGAGGGAACCAACATGGCAGATAAATTAAAAATTACTTTAGTTAAATCAACAATTGGAGCCATTCCTAAACATAGAAAAACTGCAGAAGCTTTAGGACTTACAAAACTTAATAAAACTGTAGAGCAAAAAGATAATAAAGCAATAAGAGGTATGGTTGGCTCTATACAACATTTAGTAAAAGTGGAAGAAGTTTAATCGGGTTAAAATAAGCAAGGAGGTGTAATAGCATGAATTTGACAGAATTAAAACCAGCAAAAGGATCAAGAAAAAGTAATTCCAGAAAAGGTAGAGGTCATGGATCAGGAAACGGTAAAACTGCAGGAAGAGGACAAGATGGACAAAAGTCTCGTTCAGGTGGAGGAGTAAGACCTGGATTTGAAGGGGGCCAAATGCCATTATATAGAAGACTTCCAAAAAGAGGTTTTACATGTAGAAACTCTAAAGAAATCATTGGAATTAACGTAAATGTCTTAGATAGATTTGAAGCAGGTGCAGTAGTATCTGTAGAAACACTTATTGAAACAGGCATAGTAAAAAATCCTAAAGATGGTGTCAAAATATTAGGAAACGGTGAGTTAACTAAAAAACTTACTGTTAAGGCTAATGCTTTTAGTAAATCAGCAGTAGAAAAAATTGAAGCTGCTGGCGGGAAAGCAGAGGTGGTATAGATGTTCCGAACACTTCGTGATGCATTTAAAATACCTGATTTGAGAAAAAAGATAGTTTATACGTTATTAATGTTTTTAGCAATACGTATTGGAGCACATATAAGAATTCCATTTGTTAACCCTGAAGCTGTTAAGAATTTGTTTAATTCAGCAGATGATTCTGGATTATTCGGTATGTTTGATGCATTTTCAGGTGGTGCCTTTAAAGAAATGAGTTTGTTTGCATTGGGAATTACTCCATACATCACTTCGTCAATTATAATGAACCTTCTAACTATTGCTATTCCTAGAATGGAAGAGATGCAAAAAGAAGGAGAAGAAGGACGTAAAAAAATTGCAAAAATCACTAGATATGGTACTATAGTTTTAGCGCTACTACAATCATTCTTTACAGTATATGGTCTTGGTAGCCAATTATTCTATGACTATAACTTCATGTCAGTAATTATAGCAATAGCTGCAATGACTGCAGGTACAGCATTTTTAATGTGGGTTGGAGAGCAAATTACAGTTAAAGGTATAGGAAATGGTATTTCTTTAATTATCTTTGTTAATATTATTTCAAGATTACCATTTGGAGTTAAAAAAATGTATACACTTGCAACAGCAAGTAATAAATTAATTCCAGTAATCTTATTATTAGCTATATATATAATAATGGTTACATTTGTAGTATTAATACAACTTGGAGAAAGAAGAATTCCTGTACAATATGCTAAAAGAATGCAAGGCAGAAAAATGCAGGGTGGACAATCTACACATATTCCATTAAAAGTTAATATGGCTGGAGTTATTCCAGTAATATTTGCTTCTTCTTTATTACAATTTCCAGGAACGATTGCTACATTTATAGGTGAACCTACTGGTTTTTGGGCATCATTAATTAATTTCTTGAAAATTACCAGTATTTCTGGAGCACTTATATATTTTGTATTAATATTATTCTTTGCATATTTTTATACTTCAATTACATTTAATCCAGTTGAAGTTGCAAATAATATGAAAAAGAATGGTGGATTTGTTCCAGGTATTAGACCAGGAAAACCAACAGTAGAATTTTTATCAAATGTACTTAATAAAATTGTACTAATTGGAGCATTAGCATTATCATTAATAGCTTTACTTCCAGTTTTACTTTCAAACGTATTTAATATGAATGTAACTTTTGGTGGAACATCACTTATTATCGTAGTAGGTGTTGCACTTGAAACAATAAAACAAATAGAATCTCAAATGGTAATGAGACATTACAAAGGATTCTTAAATTCATAATAATTATTATACTAAAGATTAATAGATTAAGAATGGAGAAATGGATATATATTCATCTTCATTCTATATCTTAAATTAGATGTATATTACTAGAAATATAACTTTGGAGGTTATAAAATGAGATTAATTATGTTAGGTGCTCCTGGTGCTGGAAAAGGTACACAGGCTAAAAAAATAGCAGCAATATACAATATTCCTCATATTTCAACAGGTGATATTTTTAGAGCTAATATAAAAGATAAAACAGATCTTGGATTAAAAGCTAAAGAATATATGGATAAAGGTTTATTAGTTCCAGATGAATTAGTTGTAGATATCGTAGCAGATAGATTAAAGCAAGAAGATTGTAAAGATGGTTTTATTCTAGATGGTTTTCCAAGAACGATACCTCAAGCAGAAAGCTTAGATAAAGCTCTCATATCAATGGATACTAAAATAAATTATGCAATAAATATAGATGTGCCCGATGAAAATATTGTTAGAAGAATGTCTGGAAGAAGGGCATGTTTAAAATGTGGTGCAACATATCATATTAACTATAATCCACCACAAGTAAAGGATATATGTGATAGTTGTACAGGAGAGTTAATACTTAGAGATGATGATAAAGAAGAGACAGTACTCAAAAGATTAGATATCTATCATAAACAAACTAGTCCATTAATAAACTATTATGAAGAAAAGAATACTCTTGTAACAGTTGATGGAACTAAGAATATTGATGATATTACAAAGAGTATTGTAGAAATTTTAGGAGCGTAGATTATGTCTATTAAAATTAAGACTAATGAGGAAATTGCATTAATGAGAGATGCAGGTAAAATAGTTGCAGAAACTCATTTGCTTTTAGAATCTATGATAAAACCAGGTATTTCGACATTTGAATTGGATGAAGCTGCAAGAAAATTTATTTTAAAGAACAATGCTATACCATCTTTTAAAGATTATAATGGATATCCAGGCAATATATGTACTTCTATAAATGAAGAAGTTGTTCATGGTATTCCTTCTAAAAAAAGGATATTAAAAGAGGGAGATATAATTAGCGTTGATATAGGAGCTTATTATAAAGGGTTTCACGGTGATGCTGCAAGAACCCATGGCGTTGGTAAAATAAGTGAAGAAGCTAGAAATCTAATAGATGTTACAAGACAAAGTTTCTTTGAAGGGTTAAAAGTTATCAAAGAAGGCAATCATTTACATGAGATTTCATCAGCAATTCAAAACTATGTTGAGAAAAATGGATATTCAGTTGTAAGAGACTTAGTTGGACATGGAGTTGGACGTGATTTACACGAGGAGCCTCAAATACCTAATTATAAAACTATTGGGAGAGGACCTAAGCTTCTAAAAGGTATGGTAATTGCTGTAGAACCTATGATTAATATTGGTAGGTATGAAGTTAGATGGTTATCAGATGATTGGACTGTCGTAACAATGGATGGTTCATTATCAGCTCATTATGAAAATACTATCTTAGTCACAGAAGATGGCTCTGAACTTCTTACTTTATAGACTGAGGTGTATAGTATGAATGAATTACAATATGGACAATTAGTAAAATCAAAAGCAGGAAGAGACAAAGATAAAATCTTTGTAATTACTGATATTAAAGGGGAATATGTTTATTTAGCAGACGGTATTCTTCGAAGAATTGAAAATCCTAAGCAAAAAAAAATAAAGCATATACAACCTATAAATTATATTATACAAGAGATAAAAGATAAACTTATACGAGATAAAAAAGTTACAAATCTTGAAATTAGAAGACATTTAGCTGTTTATAATGAAGACCAAAGTTAAATAGTGGAGGAGGTTGATAAAATGTCAAAAAAAGATGTTATAGAGGTAGAAGGAACAGTATTAGAAAAATTACCTAATGCTATGTTTCAAGTAGAACTTGAGAATGGACATAAAATCTTAGCCCATATAAGTGGTAAATTAAGAATGAATTATATTAGAATTTTACCAGGTGACAAAGTAACAGTTGAACTTTCTCCATATGATTTAACTAAGGGTAGAATTATCTGGAGAGATAAATAAAGTTACAATTGTCTAGGAAGGAGCGATAGGGATGAAAGTAAGAGCATCCGTTAAACCTATTTGTGAAAAATGCAAAGTAATAAAAAGAAAAGGTAGAGTTAGGGTTATATGTGAAAACCCAAAACACAAACAAAAACAAGGATAAAATAGGATTCTATAAACGGTGATACGTATATAGAATGATATAAAATCAAGTATTTAACATTTTATGTATTAAAATAATACTATTTGTTAAAAATCTAAAAAAGTGTTGCATATAATATTAAGATAGTATATAATTACTAATTGTGATATTATGCACATAACGCTGTGATATATTTAAGTATATCCTCGTTATTTATTTTTGAATTACGTTTTCAAATGTTATTTTTTATTTTAAAAAATAATATTGAAAAGTAAGATATAAGCGGCTGAGTAATGACTCACCTGGATGTGTTGTTCTAGGTGTTTTGTGAAAAAAATTAAATGATAATCACTAAATCATTTAATGAGATGGAAATTTATCGGAATAATATTTTCTAATTCTTTCACCGCATTAGATTATTATTCATTCCTTATCTTAAAAAACGGAGGTGTGAAGTACACATGGCTCGTATTGCTGGTGTCGATTTACCAAGAGAAAAGCGTGTTGAAATTGGTCTAACATATATTTATGGTATTGGTAGAGCAAGTTCTAATCGTATACTAAAAGAAGCGGGTATTAATCCGGATACAAGAGTAAGAGATTTAACAGATGATGAAGCAGCTAAGATTAGAGAGATTATTGATAACTCTCAATTAGTTGAAGGGGATCTTAGAAGAGAAAGAGCTCTAAACATCAAAAGATTAATGGAAATTGGTTGTTATCGTGGTATTCGTCATAGAAGAGGTCTTCCTGTAAGAGGACAAAAAACTAAAACGAATGCTAGAACAAGAAAAGGACCAAAAAGAACAGTAGCTAATAAGAAAAAATAACCCATAAGGGAGGTTTGATTAATGGCAAAGAAAGTGTCCAAAAGAGGGACCAAAAAGCGTGTGAAAAAGCACATTGAACGTGGACAAGCGCATATCAAATCAACATTTAATAATACAATTGTAACGTTGACAGATACACAAGGAAACGCAATTTCATTGGCAAGTGCTGGAGTACTCGGTTTTAGAGGATCAAAAAAATCTACACCATATGCTGCTCAAATGGCTGCTGATACAGCCGCAAAAGCTGCAATGATACATGGTTTAAAAATAGTTGAAGTTATGGTAAAAGGACCAGGATCTGGAAGAGAAGCTGCAATTAGAGCGCTTCAAGCTGCTGGTTTAGAAGTTACAAGTATTAAAGACGTGACTCCAGTTCCACATAATGGATGTCGTCCACCAAAACGTAGAAGAGTATAATTGGCTAGGAGGTGTAATGAATGGCAAGATATAGAGGTGCAGTATGCAGACTTTGCCGTAGAGAAGGTGAAAAACTTTTCTTAAAAGGTGAAAGATGTTATACAGGAAAATGTGCTATAGATCGTAGACCTTATGCTCCAGGAGATCATGGAAAAGGCCGTGGTAAAATTTCTGAATATGGTCTGCAATTAAGACAAAAGCAAAAGGCAAAAAGAATCTATGGTGTTCTAGAAGCACAATTTAGAAATTACTTTGCAGAAGCAGATAGAAGAAAAGGAATTACAGGTGAAAACTTACTTATAATTCTTGAAACTAGATTAGATAATGTTGTTTACAGAGCAGGTCTTGGACGTTCTAGAACAGAAGCAAGACAAATTGTAAGACATAATCATATAACAGTAAATGGTAAAAAAGTTAACATTCCATCTTATCAAGTAAAAGTTGGAGATGTTATTGAAGTAAAAGAAAAGTCATTAAGTATTCAACGATTTAAAGACATCATAGAAACTACTGGTTCAAGAATTATTCCAGAATGGCTTGATGTTGATATTGAAAATAAGACAGTTAAAGTTATTTCTATTCCTACTAGAGATCAAATTGATAGTAATATAGAAGAAACACTTATTGTCGAATTATATTCTAAATAATAGTATATAATTAAAGATTAATCAGGTTAAAATATAGCCTATGCACATTAAGTTGACTTGATGTTTACAACCCTCAGAGCATGGAATACTATCCTTGCACTTCAAGTCTACATAGGAAAAAGGATTTTATAAGCCATAGATTCCTATGGAAAAATAAAGAATAAAAGGAGGGTCATTGAATGTTTGATTTTGAAAAACCAAGAATTGATATTGTAGAGATATCTGAAAATAACAAATATGGTCGTTTTGTAATAGAACCTCTTGAAAGAGGATACGGAACTACTTTAGGTAACTCTTTACGTAGAATTATGTTATCATCCTTACCTGGAGCTTCTATAAGTAGCGTTAAGATTGAAGGGGTATTACATGAATTTTCTTCAATACCAGGTGTTAAAGAAGATGTTACTGAAGTTATTATGAATCTTAAACACTTAGCTATTAAAAATAATAGTGATAGTCCAGAACCTAAAGTGGCATATATAGAATTTGAAGGTGAAGGGATCGTAACAGCAGCGGATATTCAAGCTGATCCTGATATTGAAATTGTAAATCCTGATTTACCTATTGCTACACTTAGTGGTGGAGCTGATAGTAAACTTTTTATGGAGCTTACTATTACAAAAGGTAGAGGATATATTAGTGCCGAAAAAAATAAATCAGATGAGCAACCAATAGGTGTTATACCTGTAGATTCTATTTACACACCTGTTGAAAGAGTTAATTTAATTGTTGAAAATACTCGTGTTGGGCAAATCACTGATTATGACAAATTAACTTTAGAAGTTTGGACAAATGGAACATTATCTCCTGATGAATCAGTTAGTTTAGCTGCAAAAGTACTTAGCGAACATCTTAATTTGTTTATTGACTTATCAGAGAATGCTAAGAACGCTGAAGTAATGGTTGAAAAAGAAGATGACGAAAAAGAAAAAGTTCTTGAAATGAGTATAGATGAATTAGAATTATCAGTTCGTTCTTATAATTGCTTAAAACGAGCAGGTATTAATACTGTTGAAGAACTAACCAATAGAACATCTGAAGATATGATGAAGGTTCGTAATCTTGGTCGTAAATCTTTAGAAGAAGTATTGGCAAAATTAAAAGAATTAGGATTATCATTAAAACCTAGTGATGAATAATACTGAATAAGTTTTATATAGTATAACATCTGTAAAAAAGGAGGTTAAGCAGACATGGCAGGATATAGAAAGCTTGGAAGAACTTCTTCACAGAGAAAAGCATTACTTAGGAATCAAGTTACTAATTTAATTTACCATGGAAAAATTAGAACAACTGAAAGTAAAGCAAAAGAAGTTCGTAAAATTGCTGAAAAAGTAATTGCTTTATCTATTAAAGAAAAAGATAATTATGAAACAGTAACAGTAACTCAAAAAGTACCTAAGAAAACTGCTGATGGTAAAAGAGTTAAAACAGTAGTAGATGGTAAAAAAGTTACTGAATTTGAAAATATTGAAAAAACTATTAAAAAAGATTCAGCTTCAAGATTACATGCACGTAGACAAATGCTTAAGGTTTTATACCCAGTTAAAGAAGAGCCTGTAAAGAATGCTGGTAAAAAAGCAAATACAAAACAAGTAAATCTAATTGATAAATTATTCGATGAGATTGCACCTAAGTATTCCGACAGAAATGGTGGATATACAAGAATTATTAAAATTGGACCTCGTAAAGGTGACGGTGCAGAAGAAGTAATTATTGAATTAGTGTAGATATATAGTATTTATAAATGTAGGGATTAAGGCTTATGCACTTAATCCCTTTATTGTTAGGAAATATTTCCGCCAATGGGTATTTATTCATTTCATTCATTAAGTAAGTCTATCGAATCATTTATAAATAAAACTTCCATAAATAAATACCCATTGGCTGGGCTAAAAGCAAAATTGCAGGTAGGAACAAGTTTTATATACCTATACATCTACGGATGCTAGTATATATAATATAAAATAGGAAGATTGAAATAATTTTTACTTGGTTGAAATGAGAAACGTCGCAAATAATTTTATTGTAAGATTAGGCATGTTAATGTATACTAATATAGGTACTAAACTGTTTTAACAGGTGGTGTAATATAAGATGAAAATGATAAGATCAAAAGATTTGGTGTATGAGTATCATACACATAATGATCAGGGTGAGATTGAAGAGTTAAATCGTGCAATTGATCATGTTGATATTGATATAGATAAAGGGCAATTTATTGCAATACTAGGACATAATGGTTCTGGGAAGTCTACTTTGGCAAAACATATTAATGCTTTGTTGACGCCTTCAAAAGGTTCAATATGGGTTAAAGGTATGGATACCAAAAATGAACAAGATATCTGGAATATAAGGCAGACTGCTGGTATGGTTTTTCAAAATCCAGATAATCAAATTATTGCTACAGTAGTTGAAGAAGATGTTGCTTTTGGACCAGAAAATCTGGGGATAAATCCAGAGGATATAAGAAAAAGAGTGGATAAATCATTAAAGACTGTTAGTATGGAGAGTTATAGTACACATTCACCTAATAAGCTTTCAGGAGGACAAAAGCAGAGAATAGCTATTGCAGGTGTTTTAGCAATGAAACCTGAGTGTATTATTCTGGACGAGCCTACCGCAATGTTAGATCCTTCAGGCAGAGAAGAAGTAATTGAAACTGTTAAATTCTTGAACAAAGAAGAGAATATTACAATTATACTTATAACACATTATATGGAGGAAGCTATTGAAGCTGATAAGGTATTTGTAATGGATCAAGGTAAAATAGCTTTACAAGGTAATCCTAAAGAAGTATTTGTTCAAGTTGAAAAAATGAAATCTTTAGGTCTTGATGTTCCCCAGGTAACTGAATTAACTTATATGCTTAGGAAAAAAAATATAAATTTACCAGCAAATATACTTAACGTAAAGGAAATGGTTGATGCATTATGTCAATTAAAATAAATAATTTATCATATATTTATAGTCCTAATACACCTTTTCAAAAAAAAGCAGTAGATAACGTTTCATTAGAAATAAATAATGGCGAATTTCTTGGGATTATTGGTCATACTGGATCAGGTAAATCAACATTAATTCAGCATTTTAATGGGTTGTTATCACCAACTGCTGGAAATATATTAGTTAATAATATAGATATCCACAAAAAACAGAAACCGTTAAAAGAAATAAGGCAGAAGGTAGGATTGGTTTTTCAGTACCCTGAGCATCAATTATTTGAAATGACTGTTTATAAAGATGTTGCATTTGGTCCAACTAACATAGGTCTTAGTCAAGATGAAATAGATCTAAGAGTTAAAGAAGCGCTTAACATAGTAGGCCTTTCGGAAGATATTTATGAGAAGTCACCTTTTGAATTATCTGGAGGGCAAAAACGAAGAGTTGCCATAGCAGGAGTATTAGCGATGAAGCCAGAAGTACTTATTTTAGACGAGCCTACTGCAGGATTGGACCCAAAAGGTAGAGATGAAATATTAGATGAGATTTCTAAATTACATAAAGAACTAGCAATAACGGTAATATTGGTATCTCATAGTATGGAAGATGTGGGTAAATATGTAGAGCGTATCATTGTAATGGATAAAGGACAGATTAAATATGATGATGAACCAAAGAAAGTGTTTTATCATATTAAAGAGTTAGAATCAATGGGACTCGGAGTTCCACAGGTAACATATTTAATGAATGAACTTAATAAGAGAGGTTTTAATATATCTAGACAGGTAACAACGATAGACGAAGCTTATAATGAAATTATGAACTTTCTTAGTAAGGATGTGAGATTATGATAAGAGATATCACTATTGGTCAATACTATCCTGCTAATTCATATATACACAATTTAGATCCACGAATGAAATTATTAGGTACGTTAGCTTTTATTGTTTCATTATTTATTGCCGATAATGCAGAGGGATATTTTATAGCTTTTATTTTTTTGGCTGTCGTAATAAAGATATCAAAAGTACCAATTAAATTTATGTTAAAAGGGCTCAAGGCAATTTTTATTATAATTATACTAACTGTTGTATTAAATCTATTTTTTACACCAGGTAAAAAACCATTATTAGATTTAGGATTTGCAGTAATATATGAAGAAGGATTATATTTTGCAGCTTTTATGGCTATAAGGCTTATTTTTTTGATTGTTGGTTCTTCTATATTAACACTTACAACATCACCGATACAGCTTACTGATGGTATTGAGTATGCACTAAATCCTTTAAAAAAAATTAAAGTGCCCGCTCATGAGATTGCAATGATGATGACTATAGCATTACGATTTATACCTATTTTACTTGAAGAGACAGATAAAATTATGAAAGCTCAAATGGCTAGGGGAGCAGATTTTGAATCAGGGGGTATTGTTAAAAGGGCAAAAAGTTTAATTCCTTTGCTTGTACCCTTATTTATATCAGCTTTTAGAAGAGCAGATGATCTTGCATTAGCAATGGAAGCTAGGTGTTATAGAGGTGGAGAAGGACGTACTAGAATGAAACAATTAAAATATGCTAGAATTGATTTGATAGCTTTTATTATACTAGTGATTTATATTGTTATACTTGTTATTTTATAAGTAGGCATAGGTCATGAGAAAATAAAAATAAGACATACACAGTGTATTTGAAGAATTAAATTCTATTTTTCAGTGAGCTGGTAATAGCAAGCATAATTTTATAAATGGGGATAATATAGATAATGTTGGAATAAGGGTGAGCTAATGAATAAGAAGAAGATTATGTTAACAGTAGCATATGATGGGACAGATTATTGTGGATGGCAAATACAAAAAAATGCAATTACTATTGAACAAAAATTAACAGAGGCTTGTCAAAAATTGTTTTCCCGGGAAATAAAATTAGTCGGAGCAAGTAGAACAGACACAGGTGTACATGCTTTAGGTCAGGTTGTGGTATTTGAAGTAGAAACTAGCATACCAATAAAAAAAATACCATATGCTATAAATGCTTATTTACCTAAAAATATTGTCGTAAGGGATGCAAAAATTGTAACTCATAATTTTCATCCAAGATATAATGTAAATAATAAGACTTATGAATATAAAATATATAATGCTGAATTTCCATTACCACAGTTTAATACATATTCATACTTTTATCATAAGACTTTAGATGTAGAAAAAATGAAAGAAGCATCAAATTATTTTATAGGAAAACATGATTTCAAAGCATTTTGTTCAACTGGAAGTAGTGTTAAGACAACTATTAGAGAAATATACGGATGTAGCGTAATTTTGGAAGATGATTTAATTATTATTAGGATTACTGGAAACGGATTTTTATATAATATGGTAAGAATAATTGTTGGAACATTGATTGAGATTGGTATAGGAAAGAAAAAACCTATTGACATTATAGATATTATTAATTCTAAAGATAGAAAAAAAGCAGGGGTAACTGCTCCCGCAAAAGGTCTAACATTAAAGGAAATTGTTTATGAGTAATTTACCATAAGTAATTAGGATTAATCAATTTATGCTTAATCTACAAAAAAAGAAATAATCGGTTAGTTAGGAGGAAATATATTGAAAAAATATATAGTATTATTAGCAAGTATAATATATTTTGCACTATTTAGTTTAAATATACAAGCGTCAGAGCCATCGCCTATAGTTGAAGATGAGGCAGATGAAATAGTGCCAGGTAAAGTAATATCAATTATAAAAGATGAATTTGAAACGCTAGAAACTTCTGGTGGAGATTATGTTCAAAAAGTTCAAGTTTTAAAAGTTAAGCTTACTAAAGGAGAAGAAAAAGGAAAGTTAATTGAAGTCTATAATACAATAGATGGAATTATGGCAAATAGTTTGGAGTTAAAAGTAGGTGATGAGTTATATTGTGTTATAGTAAGAGATGAAGATGGAAATATTGTTAAAGGATATGTAGATAAGATTAAAAGAGAAAAATATTTATTATATCTAATAATAGCCTTTGTATTATTAACAATAATTGTTGGGGGTACTAAAGGAATAAAAACCCTTATAACATTAGGTATCACTATAGTTGGTGTTTATTATATGCTTAATGCAGTAATCAAGGGACAAAATCCAGTGGTTGTTTCTATTATAATATCTATTATAGTAACAATTATAACAATGTTTATTATCGCAGGATTTAATAGAAAAGCTATTTCTGCAATAATTGGAACTATGGCAGGTGTTATTTTTGCTGGAATAATATCACTAGTTATTGGATATTATGCTAATTTATCTGGACTAGATTCATCAGAAGCTCAAATGCTTTTATATTCTACAGAAACATTAAATTTAGATTTTAAAGGTATTCTTTTTGCAAGTATTTTATTAGGTACATTAGGGGCAGTAATGGATGTTTGTATGTCAATATCATCTTCAATTACTGAGCTAAAAGATAATAATCCTATTATGACGGTAAAACAATTATTTAAGTCAGGAATGAATATAGGTAAAGATGTAATGGGAACTATGTCTAACACTTTAATTTTAGCGTATGCAGGTACTTCTATGTGTATGATGTTATTATTTATGGTTAATAATATGACATTAGTAGATGTTGTAAATATGGAATTAATTTCAACTGAGATAGTAAGAGCTATGGCAGGTACAATTGGTCTTATTATTTCTATTCCAATAACAGCTATAGTTGCATCGTTATTGGCTAAAGCAGATTATAAAAAGATGTGAAAACTGCTTGACACACTTGGTTGGATGTACTATAATATTGAAATGTGAGTTGTTATTTAAAATCCATTAGCCCCGGATTTTAAAATACATTAGAAATGGAACGGAAATAAGGAGGTAACTTGATGAAAACCTTTATGCCAAAAGCAGAAGCAGTTGAAAGAAAATGGTATATAGTAGATGCTGAAGGTCAAACATTAGGACGTTTATCATCTGAAATAGCAAAAGTACTTATTGGAAAAAATAAGCCTATCTATACACCACATGTTGATACTGGTGATCATGTAGTGGTTATTAATGCAGATAAAGTAGTTCTAACTGGAAAAAAATTAGAACAAAAATTATACAGATATCATACAGGACATCCAGGTGGTTTAAAAGAAATTAAGTACAAAGATATGATGAAGAATAAACCAGAAGAAGTAGTTATGCATGCAGTTAAAGGTATGCTTCCAAAGAATAAACTTGGAAGAAAAATGCTTAAAAAATTACGTGTATATAGAGGTTCTGAACATAAACATGAAGCTCAAAAACCAGAAGTATTAGAATTCAATAATTAGTGATTCGTACTGAAAGGAGGAAATATAAGTGGCAGAATTAAAATATTATGGTACAGGTCGTAGAAAAAATAGTGTTGCAAGAGTATATTTAGTACCTGGTACAGGTAAAATTACAATTAATAAAAGAGATATAGATAATTATTGTGGACTTGAAACATTAAAAGTTACAATTCGTCAACCTTTAGAATTAACTCATACAACAGATAAATTTGATGTAATGGTTAATGTTCATGGTGGTGGATTTACTGGACAAGCAGGAGCTATCCGTCATGGAATTTCTAGAGCTTTATTAAAAGCTGATAATGAATTCCGTCCAGCGCTTAAAAAAGCAGGTTTCTTAACAAGAGACCCAAGAATGAAAGAAAGAAAGAAATATGGATTAAAGGCTGCAAGACGTGCACCTCAATTCTCAAAAAGATAATATTATTAAAATTAGAATCCCTCAAATACTTGTGTTTGAGGGATTTTTGCATACACGAGAGTATGTGAGAATCTATCAAATTTTATACATAACTAACAAGAAACTAACAGGTAACTAACAAAAAATATGAAAAAAAATTAAATCATATTTATTGCTTTTTGAAGTTCTTCAACATCTTTATGAGTATATATATTGGCTGTTGTTTGATAGCTTGCGTGACCAATTATTTTCTGCGTTGCAATAGTATCGGCGCCTGCATTTGCCATTAATGTTGCGAATGTATGTCTGCAATCGTGAGGTTTATGCTTGAATCCTAATTGCTCCATAATGGGTTTAAAATTATCCCTATAGTAATTATCATATTTATAAGGTTTGTTATCGGGTTTTGAAACCAAATACTCATATCCTTGTTCTACTCTATTAGTAACCATATCATATATTTTATCATTTATAGGTATTATTCTATCTTTTCCAGCTTCTGTTTTAATACCACCTTTAATTATCCTTTTTGATAAATCAATATCAGTATTTTTAATTATTATTAATTCTCCAACTCTTAGGCCTGTATAAATCATAATAAGTATCGTATCTGCTAAATCTATAGAATCTTTAACTTTAAATAGTTTATTAATCTCTTTTGCGGTAAAAGGTTTTCTCGATGTCTTGCCCGAATCTTTCCCTATATCAATATATTTAGAGTAATCCTTACTAACAATATCATTAGCCATAGCATACTTATATAATTGGTTAAATAATACTTTTAATTTTCTTAGTGTACCGTATCCTTTCCCACATTTTCGGATGATGTCTTGCATATGAGTAGGTCGTATTTCAACAAATTTCATATCATGAATAGATGCGCAAGTCTTAAAAGATGCATTATACCCGTTAATGTTACTTTTGGAAATAGTCTCAAATTTACCATCTTTCCATTTGTCGAATACTTCACTAAATGTTATAGTTGATACCTCTACTGAATAAGGGTTAGCATTATATTCAGCTAATGCTTGCATAGCTTTATCTCTTTTCTCATAATAACCAATAGTTTGATACAGTTGCTTACCATTAGCATCCCAGCCGATAGTTTTACGTGCAATGAAAGGTTTTCTTCTTTTTCCGGATAACTTGTATACAGTACCATATCCGTTTGGGTTTTTCATTTGTTCACATCCTTTGTTTAACTATTAAATCTTTTAGCAATGTTAATTAATGTATTTAGGTCTTCAGCAGATAAATCAGAAGCTATTTTTATAAGTTCTTTTAATTTAGGATCATCATTAATAATTATTTTTGAATTAGTGGTTGGTGTGTCAGACAGTCCTAGCATATAATCAAGTGATACAGAGAAAAAATTAGCTATATTTCTTACAAATTCCATTCTTGGTTCTTCTTTATCATTTTCCCATTTAGAAATCATGCTTTTAACAATTTTTGTTCCATATTTGTTGTTAAGGTTTAAGGCTAATTCTTCTTGGCTCATTTTTGCTTCTTTACGAATAGTTTTTATCTTATTTCCGACACTCATAACAATCTCCCTTAAATATATTTTTATTAGATATATCTAAAGTATACAACAAGAGTTTCGTTAATGCAATAAAAAAATTAGAAAAAATGATAAAATGTTATTGACATCGAAACAATATCGTGCAATAATAAAGTTGTACCAAGTTTCGATAACGACAACAAGGGGGGTGAATCATATTGGTAAATAGAAGACATAAACCATATAGTAAGTTTAAAGGGTATATGGTAGAACATGGTATTAAGCAAAAGGAAGTAGCCGAGCTATTAAACAAGTCTCAATCAGCGTTTAATCAAAACTTAAATGGAACAGGTGGGGATTTTTCTGTTTCAGAATTAAGACTACTTTGTAAGACTTATAATCTTAGTGCAACTGAATTTTTTTTAGCTGTATAGTTTCGATATAGAAACTACCATACAAAAACCAAGATAGGGGGTAATTTCTTGGAAAAGAACATTTCTGTAAAAGAAGCTGCTAATAAAATGGGCAAGTCGGAGCAATTTGTAAGGGTTGGACTTCAAAGAGGAATATTGCCCTTTGGCGTAGCTGTAAAATTAAGTTCAGTATACACATATTACATAAACCCTAAACAATTCAAAGAATATATAGGAGAAAGGAATGATTAAATGAACCAACTAGCAACAAAGGAAGTGCAAATGACAAGCGTAGAGTTGGCAGAAGTAACAGGAAAGAAACACCAACATATTATGAGAGACATTAGAACAGAAATTTCATCTTTAGGGGATGAAATAGGTCAGTCCATATTTGGACAGACGTTTTATAACGATTCACAAGGCAGACCTCAACCATGTTACAAATTCGGCA
This sequence comes from Vallitalea sp., assembly GCA_025210235.1. Lineage (GTDB taxonomy): Bacteria > Bacillota > Clostridia > Lachnospirales > Vallitaleaceae > Vallitalea. The sequence goes on along the minus strand of JAOASG010000048.1, from coordinate 572 downwards.
GAAAAGGTGCAATGCAACTAGCGCTAAAGTATGACGCTAAAACAAGATACAAGGTTATTGAGAAGCTAGAGGAACTAGAACAGGGACAAGCATTACAAGCACCACAAACCATAGAGGATATGATAATCCTACAAGCACAATCAATGAAGGAGCTAAAAGCAGACGTAACAGAAAACGCTAAAAAGATAGACAAGCTTATAGATGAAACTTACGTAACACCTGAACAGAAAAATTACTTACAGTTAGCTAGGAATAAAAGAGTAGTAGAACTAATCGGATATAGAACCAAGGCATACAACGATAAGTCTTTCAGAAACAGGGTATATGCAGAACTTGGTAGACAGTATAAAAATTATTTCAAAATTAGTAGCTATGGTTATACACTTAAGAACAGATATGAAGAAGCTATTAAGCTTATTGAGAGTTACAATTTATCAATGGAATTAAGTATGCAGTTGGATATTATTAATAGTCAAAAAATAGCTTAGAAAGGAGAAAACCATGAGCAATCAAATGAATATAGTTAGTCTTAAGAAAGTAGAAAATAACGAAGAGTATTTAAATCTTAATTT
>JAOASG010000047.1 GCA_025210235.1 Vallitalea sp. | reverse complement strand
TGAAATTTTCCGTGAAAAAAACACGACGTTTTTTTAGCTCATCTGAAGCATGGACGCTGAATATGAGCGTTAGGAAAATTTCATTGTAATGAATTTAGTAAGTCTCGAAGAATTTATCCTAAAACTGGAATAAATAAATACCCATTGGCGGAAGTAACTTTTGTATGTTTCAAAATTAGCTTAATTTTATAGAGTGAGCACTCGTTCTAAAATCACATCAATAATAATATATTGTTATATGAAGTTTCCCATTTTATAAAGTAATTGCAAAACTACATTTAGTTGTATGTAAAAAATTAAATCGTTAGTTAGTTTTGCAATTACATAGAAATGAAAGGAGGAGTTTATTTGCAAAATGAATTAACTAAAGCAACAATCAATCTTTATGCTGTATTGCGTAATCTTGAAGACTTATGTGACCTAGATAAAGAGATGAGTAATCTTATTGAGGACGTAGACATAACAATTAAATTTGTTATTAAAAATGGTCCACAAGGATATTTATCTTTTAAGAGAGGCAAATGTACATTTTATAAAGATTTTAACAAAAGCGATATCACTCTTTACTTCAAATCTCCACTTCACTTTAACCAGATGATGGATGGCAAAGCAAATCCTATACCTCTAAAAGGACTTACTAAAATTAAATTCCTTAAAAATGAATTCATAACTTTAACTGACAAATTATCTTATTATTTAAAACCCACTGAACTATTATTAAGAAATAAAAATTATATGAAAACAAACACTATCCTCACTACATATACAGCTTTCTTTGCTCTAGCCCAGATTGGTAATAATGATCCAATTGGAATGCTTAGTGCTAATAGAATACCTAATGGTACTATCAATATTTCTATTACAGAAAGTTATACTGCAATTCATCTAATAATTAAAGATGGTCATATAGAAGCAAAAAAAGGATTAGCAAAAAATCAAAGAGCTTCTATGACATTTTCAGACCTTATTACTACCAATAATATTTTAACAGGTAAAGTAGATACTTATTCTTGTATAGCTACAGAAAAATTACAGCTAAAAGGATTCATTCCTATGCTTGATAACATGAATAAAATACTTGCATTAGTATCTTCGTATCTTTAATGTATAAAATCAAAATCGTAAAGGAGGTTTAATAATTGCAAACTTATACTTACAAAAAGAATCAAAAGCTATTTAATCGCGCTTTAAAAGTATTACCTACTGGTATATACGGTCATCTTGGTCCAGTTGAAGGTTGTTTTGTCCCTATCAGCAGCTATCCTCTATTCTCAAGCCATGCTAAGGGAACTTACTTTTGGGACGTTGATGGTAATCGTTTTATTGACTATATGTGTGCATATGGTCCTAATGTATTAGGTTATAACGATGAAGATGTTGATTTAGCTGTTGCTAATCAAATGAAATTAGGGAACTGCACTACTTCTCCTTCATCAATCATGGTTGAATGTGCTGAAACTCTAGTTGATACTGTTGAAATGGCCGATTGGGCTTTCTTTGCTAAAAATGGTGGCGATGTTACAAGTTTTGCTCTTATGATTGCAAAAGCTGCTACTGGTAGAAAGAAAACAATACTTGTTAACGGTGGATACCATGGTGTAGCCCCTTGGACTCAAAAACTTGGTCATGCAGGCATATGCGAAGAAGATGTAGCAAACAACCTGTATGTAGACTGGAATAATTATGAGCAAGTTGAAACAATAGTTAAAAACAATCCAGATGATATTGCATGTTTCTTAGCAACACCATATCATCACCCAACATTTACTGATAGCGAATTACCTAGTAAAGATTATTGGCAAAAAATAAGAAAGCTATGTACAGATTATGGAATTGTATTAGCAATAGATGATGTTCGTTGCGGTTTTAGATTAGACGTAAAAGGTTCTGATCACTTCTTTGGGTTTAAAGCTGATTTAATGTGCTTTTGTAAAGCTCTAGGAAATGGCTATAATTTTTCAGCTATTTGTGGAATTGATGCTTTAAAAGACGCCGCCTCATCTGTAATGTATACAGGTAGCTATTGGTATTCAGCAATGCCCTTTGCCGCTGGTATCGCTTGTATTAATAAGCTTAAGAAAATAGATGGTCCTAAACTTATGCAAGAAAAAGGCAAAAAATTAACTAATGGGTTAGTTGACATTGCAAAAAACTATGGATTTAATCTTGTTGTATCTGGTGTTCCATCTATGTGGTATATGAGAATAGCAAATGATGATTCTCTTACACTTCATCAAGAATGGGTATCAGAATGTGTTAAAAGAGGTGTGTTTTTCGTTAATCATCATAATTTATTTATTAACTGTGCGTTATCGGATGAAGATATTAAGCTAACACATGAAATTGCTGATGAAAGTTTTAAGGTAGTAAAAAATAATCATAAAGAAATTTGATATTTCTTAGAAAGGAGATTATTATGCCATTAACTGACTTAGAATTAAGTAATCTTGAAAAAAAAGCAAATGAACTACGAAAACTATGTGTAGATACAGTTGTATGGGCTGGAAGCGGACATATAGGTGGTGCACTTAGTGCTATGGACATATTTACAATACTTTATTATAAATATCTTAATATTGACCCCACTAATCCTGATTGGGAAGATAGAGACCGTTTTATATTAAGCAAAGGTCATGTTGGCGTCGGTTTTGCACCTGTACTTGCGGACAAAGGATACATTGATAAAGATCTTTTAAAAGAATATAATCATACAGGTTCAATTTTAGGTATGCATTTAGATGGAAATAAAGTTTCTGGTGTTGATGCTTCTACTGGCTCTTTAGGTCATGGTTTATCAATAGCAATAGGAATGGCACTTGCTGCAAAAATTAATAATAAAAACTATACAACTTTTTGTTTACTAGGTGATGGAGAATGTGACGAAGGTTCTGTTTGGGAAGCAGCTATGTCAGTCGCTCATTTTAAGATAACCAATTTAATAACTATAGTAGATAGAAATCGTTGTATGATAGATGGACCTACAGAAGATGTCATGTCTTTAGAACCTTTCGTACAAAAATGGGAAGCTTTTGGCTTTATTGTAAAAGAAGTTAATGGACATAGCTTTAAAGAATTATCAGAAGCTATTGACTATGCTCTATCAGAAGATAAAGCCCCAGTTGTTATAGTAGCAAATACTATAAAAGGTTGCGGCGTTGATTTCATGGAAAATGATTATAAATGGCATTATGGTGGACTTAATTCAGAAAAAATACTTCAAAGTAAAGAAAGTCTAGAAAAATATTATATAAAACGCGTGAAAGGAGTATCGTAATGGGTGGATTAACATATACAATGCAGGATACAGCCAGTATGTCAACAGCTGAAGTCTATGGTAATGTTCTATGTGAACTTGGAAAGCAACATCCTGAGATTGTAGGTTTATCAGCTGACCTTGCAAAATCAACTAAAATTGGCTTATTTGCCAAGAAATTTCCAAGCAGATTTTTTAATACTGGCATAGCTGAACAAAATATGTTTGGTATTGCTTCTGGTATGGCAAAATGCGGTCTTGTTCCATTTGTTTCTACTTTTGCAATATTTACATCTATGAGAGCTCTTGATCAAGTACATACAGATATTTGTTATCAAAACTTAAATGTTAAGATGATTGCAACACATGCTGGATTATCTTTTGGGCAAGCTGGAACAACCCACCATTGTACAGAAGATATTGCAATTATGCGTTCAATGGCTAATCTTAAAGTTATCGTTCCTGCTGATGGAATTGAAACTGCTAATGCTGTAACACAAGCATATGAAACCGATGGACCTGTTTATATAAGAATTAATAGAGGTTTTGACCAAAAATTATATGATAGTTATGATTATAATTTTGAAATAGGTACAGCTCATCAATTAACAGAGGGTAATGATCTAACAATCATCGCATGTGGTTCTTGTGTATATCAAGCTGTAGAAGCAGCAAAAATACTAAATAACGTAGATGGATTAAAAGCAAGAGTCTTAAATATGCATACTATAAAACCAATTGATAGAGAAGCAATTTTAAAAGCTGTACATGAAACAAGAAGAATTATTACTGTAGAAGATCATAATGTTCTTGGTGGACTTGGAAGCGCTGTAGGTGAAGTAATCGTTGAAAGTGGAAAAGGTTGTGCATTTATGAAGCTTGGAATTCCTGATACATTCTCCATTATCGGACTCCATGAAGATTTAATGGCATATTATGAAATCGATACTAACGGAATCGTTGAAAATGTTCGTAAGTTAATAGGTTTAGAATTTGAAGAAGATGAAGATTGGGAAGATGAGGTGTAGATAATGTTAACTAGAGATGATATATATGCTAATAAAATATTTCTCAATGCTGTACTTCCCTTAGTAAAAATAATAGTTGAGTCAAGAAAAAATTTATCTAATAAATTTAGAGGCAAGAATGCTATTGTTGGAATAAGTGCAAAAGATGCTGATGGAAAAGTTGGAACACATTTTATTATTGAAGATGGTATCTTTACTGTAGTAAAAGGTACAAATGATAAATGTGATGTAGAACTAGAATTTAAGAGTATTCCTGACTTAAATAGTTTTTTTGCAGGCAAAAGCAAAAAACTTCCTAAAATAAAGGGATGGTATCATCTTTCTATACTTATTCCTACTCTATCAACACTTATGTATATGGCAAAATTACTTAGTGCAACTGAAATTCCTAAAAATGAGGACGATCAAGATTTAATTGTAAAATTATATTTTGCTTTATTATCAACGGGTATAAGTCAATTAAATAAAGCTGGCCATCCAATAATATCTAAATGGGCAATGAAAAGTCCTGATCGTGTATTTTCTTGGAAAATTGCAGATAAACCAGAGTTATCATCATATTTAAGAGTAAAAGCTGGTAAATCAAAAGCTGCTCGTGGAGAATACAAACGTTCAAAACCATTTTTCACTATGCTTTTTGATTCCACAGAAAGTGCTCTTGGAATACTTCTTGATATTGATGATATGATTGAATCTACAATTAATAAAAAAATTATTATGGAAGGTGCCCCAGAATATGGTGCACAACTAGGTGAATATATGCTAATTGTAGGTTCATATGCAAAAGGTTAGTTTACCTGAAAGGAATGTTTATTGATGAAAATCAGATCATTAAGTCATGTAGGTCTTACAGTTTCAAATTTTGAAAACACTGTAAAATTCTATAGTAAGACATTTGGATTTAAGCTTATTAGTGAACAAACTCTAGCAAAAGAACAAGTAAATGAATTATATAATCTATATAAGTTAAAAGATACTAAAGTTCACTTTGGTTTTTTACGAGCACCTAAAGGTGGTGTTATAGAAATTTTTGAGTTTACACCTAGCCTTCCTAGTAATCATCCTGTTTGGAATAAGCCAGGAGCTACTCATTTTGCATTAGATGTCCATAATGTAAGTAAATGGTATAATTCATTAATTGACAGATCAATTACTTTTCTATGTAATCCTCAATCAACAGATGGAACCGATTGGGTATTTATGAAAGATCCTGATGGAAATCTAATTGAGCTTATCGATTTAAAAATGAACTACTCTATTATTAGACTATTAGGTGGTCTAGCAGGTAATATAATGGCAAAAACTAAATTCAAAAACTATTATAAAACATAATCTACTAGCCTAGCGGATATAGTATAGGGGGTTAAAATGAATACAATACCTAATACAAATGATAATAAAGATAAAACAAAATTTTATAAAGAAACATTTGAGAAAATATCTGAAGAACGCAAACAAAAAATTATCAATGAAGCGATTAAAGAATTTGCTGAAAATGGTTATAATGCTTCTAATATAAATACTATTGCCAAAAAAGCTGAAATAAGTATTGGTTCAATGTATAGCTATTTTGCCTCCAAAGAAGATTTATTTCTTACAATAGTTGATGAATGTTTTCATGTTCTAGAATCAGTACTCTATTCAATCAATTTAGAGGATGGTAATATATTTGATATACTAGAAAATCTACTTAGAGCTTCAAGATATTATGCAATTAAATACCCAGAATTTAATCAAATATATCTTGATGTTACTACTCAAGCTCTTTCAAAATTTTCTAATAAACTATCTCATAAATTAGAAGAGATAACTGCTAATAAATACATGGAAATAATTACTCGTGCAAAAGAACAAAAATTAATCGATATAAATATAGATGATAAAATAGTATCCTTTTGTATTGATAACCTAATTCTTATGTTCCAGTTCTCTTATACATCTGATTATTATAGAGAACGCATGAAAATATTTACAGGATATGATACAAATAAAGATGATGAAAAAGTAATCAAAGAAATATTAAAATTTATAAAAAAAGCTTTATCATACAAAAACCAATGAGCCTAGGGGTCGATTATAGGGTAATATGGAGCAACAAGCCTTGGACGGCGAGTTCCATGGACATTTAATCTGCTGGCGAAATATTCCCTATCCCATCGACCCAGAAAGCCATAATCGTTTTGTTTTAATTCTAGAATGTTAATAGAATTGAAAATCATACATATATTTTTTTAACATATTTAGATGTAAACACACTTAGCGCCCCACCATATGTCATCTTGAATTCTACTTTACTTCCTACCTTATATTTTTTTTTACAATTTGTAACATCAAGTATAAGATGGTCACTACTTGATCCTATTATTTCAATATTTTTATCTATAGGTATAATATCTTTATGATATATATCTTGCTTTCCTATAGCACAAATAGCTCTTTTCCTTATTCCATTATCTTCAAATAACGGCTTATTACCAAAGGCATCTATCCCTATTACACCTATAGGTTTAGATGGTTTGTTTTGTAATTCTATTATTTCACATTTAAGTATTAGAGCATCTTGATATGTATGCTGTATAGGATTTCCGTAGGCTGTTTCTCTCCCTAGTACAATAGCCTCTCCCACTCTTAACTGATTAATACCTTTTGGCATTTCGCTTTTCTTTAATAGATGTATACTACTAGAATTACCACCAGATACAATTTTAATATCTAACTTATATTTTTCTTGAATATTTTCTTTAATACTTATAAGTCTTTTCAAGTTATTTTTATCTGGTAAAACACCTCCATAACATGTAAGATTAGTTCCAATTCCTATTAAGTTAATACTATCTAACAATAATATTTTTTCTACTGTTTTATATATCAAAGTCTCGTGAAATATACCCTCTCTAAGATCACCTAAATCAATCATTAGAATTATATTATGTTTTTTAGCTATTCTAATAGCTTCTTTTGATAGTATTTTAATGGTATCTATTTCTGAATTAAGGGATATATCAGCATATTTTACTACTTCCCTAGCCTCACTAATCATGGGAAGTCTTAGTAATAATTTAGGTAGCTTATAAGACTTTAACCTTTTTAAGTTTTCTATTCTTGAATCTCCAATTATATCAATACCACCACGAATCATTACCTTTACTATTTCATCATTTGCACAAAATACTTTTGTAACTCCTACTACAGAAATACCATTTTCATGACATAGATATACTATTTTACTAGTGTTATTTCTGATTTTATCTAAGCTAATCTCAACTCTTGGATAACACAAGATATCACCCCTACACCTTTTCCAATCCAATACTTTGCATCAATAACTTAATTGCTGCTTGTGGATATTTATCAGATATAACCCCTAAAGATGCCATTATATATAATCTATCAATAAGTATACTTACATCTTTTGATGGTAATAATTCATCACCATTTGATTGTATAACTTGTTTAAGCATATTTATTCCCTCAAGCCTAGTCAACGCTCCACCTGTTCCAATAACATATTTTACGTTAGTTAAATCTTTTCCTTCAGCAATTGTTCTTTTGCCACTTGCACCATACAAATATCTTAACTTCCCAACATGTCTTTTTAATGCAATCTTACTAGCTTCTAATGTTAAATATTCTATAAAATTTTTTTCACATTTAGTTTTTGGAATAGGTTTATAATTAGCCATTATATCTTGTAACTTTTCTATAATAATTTCAGTTTTTCTTGAAAGCTCTTCTAGTGAAATATCATCAATTATATTTTTTGCATTAATAAAAACCCCAATATCACCTTCAACTGTGCGTTTTGCCATTGGTTCTGGACTAATTAATATTGCGTTTATATTATCACTACCTAATGTTACTGAATGAACATCTGTAGTAGCGCCTCCAACATCAACTACTACTAAATCGCCAATTTCCTTTTCTAAAAGTTGAGTAATTTTCATAACTGCTCCAGGCGTTGGCATAATATTTCGATTAACTAAATTACGGACTTTATCCATTCCGGGGGCTTTAGTTATATGTTCTTCAAAAACTTCTTGAATCTTTTTTCTTGTAGGTGCTACATTTAGTTGGTCTATCTTAGGATAAACATTATCTACAATATATACTTTTCTTCCAGCAGTATTAAATAGTTCTTTTATTTCATCTTGGTTTTCCAAGTTTCCTGCATAAATTACTGGTATGTCTTTTATTTCATTTATTTTAGTAATTTTCTTTGCGTTATATAATGCGGTTTCTCTTTCTCCATAATTAACTCCACCTGATATTAAAATAATACTCGGAGATATTTGTTTCAATTTTTTTATATCGTATTCTTCCATTTTTCCAGACGTTATAAATTTGATGTTTGCTCCTGCTCCTAAAGCAGCTTCTTTTGCAGCTTTTACCGTCATATCATGTACCAATCCATGCACAGTCATTCTAAGTCCACCTGCCGCACTACTAGTAGCAAAAAACTCTTCATATTCTAAATTAGACGTCATTAATTTAGCTTTTAGGTCTTTATAAGCATTATCTAAACCTTTGGTTACATCTCCTTGAGTAACAGTTGTAAATGATTGCCCTTGACCAATAAACTTTGGATTATCTGTATTTATATCTGTGAATGCATTAACCACAGTTGTTGTACTTCCTATCTCAGCGGAAAGAATATCTATTTTCATTTTTTATCACTCGCTTTGCTATAGAGTTCTTTCTCTCTTCTTTTTTTCACCAAGAAAGTAGCGACATCTACGCCCTTAGTACCTCTCCCAAATCCAGCATCCATTCCGTTAATAACTGCTATTTCTGGTGTTACTTGTGTACCTCCACATATAAGAATTAATTTATTTCTAATACCTTTTTCAACACAATAATCATGAATTTTTTTCATATTTTTATAATGAATTTCGTCATGACTTATAATTGTAGATGCTAGTATTGCATCTGCATTTAACTCAATTGCAGAATCTACTATTTTTGCTACTGGTACAGATGTACCAAGATAATGGCACTCAATGCCATATTTTTCTATTCCTCCGTGTTTAATATCTAAAATTTCCCTAAGTCCAACTGAATGTTCATCTTCACCAATAGTTCCTGCAACAATTTTCATAGGTTTATTTGAAATATCTTCTCTAATTTCATCATCATTCATTATTTTAGGTTTAGGAGGAATAACTAATTCATTAATATTTATTGAAAAAGGGATTTTCCCTTTTATCTCTACTCTTGTTCCTTCTGCTATTTGCATAACTTGCTTATGAATAACTTCTACTTCTTCAAGATTCATCTTTTTACCAATTTCAACTGCCGCAAATTCAGCAGTTCTTTCGTCAGTAGGTAACATCATTGTTATTAATACAGTTCCATCACCTGTCCACTCCATTTCTGGTTTTATCATAGACATATCTCTTATCCCTTTTGTTTCTTCCATTCTTTTATAAACATTATCTTCTTCATCTAATTCATCTATGTAAATAATCTTACTTCTATCTTCAAAAGTGCATCCTCCTATTAGTGATGAAGGATTATTAATAGCGTCTTTATTGTACTGAGCTATATTATTATATCCAAAAAAAGCTGTAACAGGTGCCATATAATCTTTATCTCTAGAAAATACTGTAGAAGCGCCTACGCCACCTCTTACTTTTCTAATGATACCATCATAATTTCTTTCTGGATAATACCCAGAATCCACAAAAAAGCCTGCTTCAACAGCTTTAAAATATCCACCAATTTCAAGAATCTCTTCCATAAATAATACTGCTCTCTCTTTTAATTCTCTGGTTTTTTTTGAAAGGTACTTTCCATTTCTTTTTAATTCTACCATTTCTTTTAACCCGTCCATACCAATAAGGGCTTGTTTTGCTGTATTTGTACCTTCTATGTTATATATATGCCATGGAACATTTCTTCCTTCATCAGGAGTTATTGTAGATTGTATATCTGCACTTGTTAGTTTAGATATAAGTAAATTAAGTGTGTGAGTTACTGTTGCTTCTCTAGTTGAAGAACCCATATATTTTGTATTTTGTTGAGCTCTTATTTTGTATTCCTTAAACAGCTCTCTTAATGCTATTGCATATGGTAAATCAAGTTTCATGCAAGGTGCTGGAGGTGCTGTTGGCGGAACAGAAGATAAACATATATTTTTCTTAGGAATACCAGATTTTACTGAAAACATACAATTAATGCCATGTTGAACCATTAGTTCTGGCATTACTTTCCATGCTTCTCTTGCCGTTGCATTAGCATTATGAGCACCATCAATCTGTACCATATTAGCATAAGCCATTACATTTTTTGCATTAGCTGCATCTACAAAAGAACGAATCATATTAATATTTCTATACAATACATTATACTGAGGGTCTTGATGAGCTCCATTAACACCTTCTTCAGCAAACATTACTGCAATTTCTGGACCTGCTACACCACTTACATAGCTATGATAATTTATTTTCCTACCCACTTCATCTTCAATATAGTCAAGTGCCTTCCTTTGAACTCTTATCTGTTTTCTTGTTATAGGTATTCCACCAATACCTTGAGGAGTTCCTTCAATTAATCCATCAAAATGGCTTTGTCCTGCTGTACGAATAACCATAATATGATCCGCCCCATTCCAAGCTGCCATTCTCATTCTTCTTATATCATCTTCAAACCTACCAGATGCAATTTCAGTAGTTATAACACTATCAGGTTGTGGATCAATATTATTAAAATAATGAGCAGCTGGAAGAGGTTGACTTTGTTTGAGATTAACACTAGTATCAGTGTAATTAAACTCTCCAATATTCCTTACGTCTCCTATTCCATCTCTCCAATGCCACCCCATTCTACGTGGTACATAGTGTTCTAAATCTTTTAAGATATAATCAATATCAAGCTTTTCATTAGGTTTTAGATTCATTACTATTTTTCCCCCTCAAAAACCTCTTCTAAATAAGCCCATAACTCTTCATTATTATCTCCTAATAAAAGTCCTGCTTCTCTTATAGACATGTTCTTATCTCTTGCAGCTCTGTAAACTAAATGCCCTACACCTTTTCCAACAAGATGTTTCTTTTTATCCATTAACGTGGTAACAATAGACTTAGATTCAATACTTGAAAACCCCATTCTTAATAAAACAGAACGTTCAATTGAGGGTGAAGTATTATTCTTAGCCATTTCAATCATTGGATCCACAATACTCTCCGCTAGTTCCCAAAACCTTTGTTCTAATTCCTCTTCCGATAAATTTTCAAGATGTTTTTTCCTTGACTTATAATCATCCAGCCTATTTTTACTCATAAATTTCCTCCTTAACATGTAGTTTGCAGTTACTGACTATGGTAATTCCAATATTAAAGATTTTAATATATCTTCTACAATCTTAATATTTAAATTTGTTTCATCAGCAATATAATTTATTTCACTATTACTTAAATTTACATCTTTAATAATATTTTTTATATATGACTTCTTGAGTTTTATCATATCTAATTCTTTTACTTTTATTAGTCTTGGATGTTCTGGTAATATTATATTTACCCCAGGGATTTCATAAGCTGGATCACCAATCTCTATACTTATACCATTTTCTTTAGCAAATGTAAGTTGTGCAGATATATGTTTACCCGCACCTGTATATTCTGTTTCTTGTACAACAATAATTTTATCTTCATCCATCTTAGTTGCTAAATCAAATGCGGCTGTTACTGACGTATTTCCAGCAGGCCCTCGCTCAAGCCCTTCAATCATTGCTAAAGCCTCTGTCATATAAAACACTTCTCCTTGGGTTACTGTTACATATCTATCCATATATCGAAGTGGTCTTGCGGCTGACCTTGGCACATCAGATCTATCTGGATTAGTACAAAAAGGTATGCCGAATCCTGTATGCCCTGTTGTAAAAGATTTTTTGTTAAATTTATTATCACTAGCCATATGTAATCCTGTTAAATCAACACTTGCACCTACAATAGTAGTATTTGCATCAGCTTTAAATAATCCTCTTGCAGTACCTGTTAAATTGCCCCCACCTGCATTAGTTATAACAACCATATCTGGGTCTTTATTTTCAGTCTCTCTAAACCAATTAGATATTTCATATCCTAGAGTTTCAATACCTGCAACCCCAAAAGGAGTATATAATGAAGCGTTAAAATATCCTGTCTCATCAAGTATTTTAAGAAACGTATAGAATAATTCTGGCCCTACTGTAAGCTGCATAACTTCAGCACCATATGCTTCACATTTTCTAGCTTTTTCTATAATTTCTGGTTGACCCATACCTTTACTATCAAAACATTCTTGGATAATAATACATTTTAATCCCTGCATTGCTGCTTGACTTGCTACTGCCGCACCATAATTACCACTAGTTGCTGCTACTACACCTTTATACCCTAACTTTTTAGCATGATACACAGATACAGCTGCACGTCTAGCTTTAAAGCTCCCTGAAGGATTAGATGCTTCATCTTTTAGAAATATTCTTGCACCCTTTCCCTTATTAGATATTTTTCTTGCTAATTTAGTAAGGTTTTTTAATTCATAAATGGGGGTATTCCCAACTCCACAATCTCTTTCAATATTAATTATTTCATCAATATTATATCCTGTTTTTTTCATCATTTCTTCATAGTCAAAAGAAATACCTTCTCTTTCAAACTCATTATAGTCAATTCTTATAGCTTTTTTCATGATTTCATTTTTTCTATTCATTATAGTAGTATAACTGCTTTTATTCACTATCTTCACCACCTAATATATTCCTAAGTTGTTTACCTATATATGAAAGCTCTGGAATATAATCTCCATAGGAATGATGATATGTAGGATTAATTTCTATTAAACTCCCTTCTACTATACGACCAGTATATGTCTCAATAGTAACTTTATCATTCATATATGCTTTTTCATTTAACAAAAAACCTTTTACCCACATCTCAAGATTACACTTCCTAGTATCTTCTGGTAAATGATTAGATCTTTCACTCGCCTCTAATATAATGTTATGTATTCTAACCCAATCTCCTTTATATGCAATAATAATAAATCCCCCTTAATCAATTAAATCTCTCATATCTCCCATAATTGCTCTTGGAACAGGTAAATCTATCATTGTTCTAAGCCCTGCTTTGGAATTAATAACATGTGGAATCATATTTACACACATAGCTATTGTTCCTATACCGCCTGGTATTTCTGGCTTTATAGACATATTTATGTTAGGGTTTCCTTTTATATTAATATAATCACCTGTATTTACACCCTCAAGTTCTGGTTCTATCTGCTGAGGATGAATCATATTAACTTTCTTTTCTCCATTAATTACCCCATGTCCAATCATGTTTACACCAGCCACATTACCTTCTTCTACTTCTGCAAAAGGTGTTTTCCTATATACACTTGATATAATTGGATTACATTCTTGACTAATAGGTTTATCAAGTTTCCAGCCTATAGCATCTGTAATCATTTTTATAGACTCAGAAAATCCTATATGTCCAGCCAAAGAACCATTATTTACCCTTGTGTAAAATTCTTCTGGACGTATACCAACACCTTGTTCTTCCATAACTGTAGGTCCAAAAGGCGACAAGCTATTTACTCTTTTACATTCAATACTATTAACTTCTTCACAAGCACCTGTTAAAACAATTGCCAATAAATCCATCATCAATCCTGGATTTATCCCAGTTCCTAAAACAGTGACACCATTTTCTTTTGCAATGGAATTTATTTGTTTCGCTATTTCAGGATATTGTGCCTTAGCATAAACCATCTCTTCAGCAGTTGATATAACATTAATCTTATTTTCTATTATATATTTAATCTTTTCATATGCTTCTTTCACATAGGAATCAGTACATAACAAAGCAATATCAGCATAATTATTAGTTACTATTTCCTCTATATTTTTTTTAATAATAACTTCTTTTCTACCAGTCTGTTTAATATTTAAAATTTCAAATATGCTTTTATTAATTTTACTAGTATCTTTATCACAGACTCCTACTATTTCAACCCCCTGTTTTTTAAGAAGCATTTTAGCCATTCCACTACCCATTGCTCCAAAACCCCATATAATAACTTTAACCTTTTCCATATGTTATTTCTCCTTAATAATTATTATATATCCTCTCTTATTATTGGCATACTCATACATCTTGGACCCCCTCTACCTCTAGATAACTCAGAACTATGAATAACATGAGTTTTAATACCATTTTCGTTAAGTATTCTATTTGTAACATAATTTCTTGAATATACTATAACTTCCCCTGGTGCTATTGCAAGAGTATTAGATCCGTCATTCCATTGTTCTCTAGGTCCATCTATTTTATCTCCACCAGCACAACGGATTAATTTAATATCTGATAAACCCAAATATTTTTTTAAAATATCTTCAAGTGTTGCATTTTCTTCTATAATATTAATATTATTATCATCTTCTTTTGTAATAGAATAAACTGTTAATGGTCCTTCTATCTCATGATGAATAGTAAATACATTATAATCTATCATAGTAAATACTGTATCTAAATGCATAAAAGCTCTTTTTTTGGGTATATTAAATGCTAATATTGTTTGAAAACTCTGTTTAGAGTTAAAGATGTTCCTTGAAAGTGTCTCTATTGATTGTGCATGCGTTCTTTCAGAAATCCCTATAGCTAGGACATGTTTATTAAGAATTAATATATCTCCACCTTCTAGTGAAGTTTTTTCGTTGCGGTTATATAATATTGGGATATCATAATTTTTAAATCTAGGATGATTTTCTATAATATATTTAATAAATAAAGTTTCTCTATTTCTTGTAGATGTTCTCATTCTATTAAGGGTTATGCCACTTCCTATAGTAGCCGCTGGATCTCTTGTAAAATATAGATTTGGCATAGGATCTAATATAAAGGGATAGTTTTCATTTACTAAATATGATAATGATTTAAAAGAAATATTAGGAAGTTCATTTTTTCTTATCCCTGACATCATTTTTCTAATTAACATTCCATCATCTTGACTATCAAAGTATTCTAATAAGGAGTCTTTCATCCTATCATCGTATATTTTAGCTTCGTTTAAAAAATCATTTATTAAATTGTTCCTAACTTTCCTTTGAGAGATTGATTGGACAATTAAATCCTGAAGATATAGTACTTCAACTCCTTTCTTTTTAAGAGTTTGGGCAAAATAATCATGTTCACTAATAGCCTCTTTAAGATATGGTATCTCATCAAATAATAATTTTTCCATAAGGTTTGGTGTAAGATTTTCTAATTCATTAGAAGGTCTATGAAGAATAACCGATGCTAATTGTCCTATTTCAGATGTTACTTGAAGTGGTGTCATTGACTTCCCCCTTTTTATCTATCTCAGATTAATTTTATTCATTTACTTAATTAGTAGAACTTTCTTATAAGTTAAGAAATGTTTATTCTAAATAACTTGAAATAATGCTTTTCTTATCTTTATCTAATATCTGAATTATTAGCTTACATATATTTATTATCACACAAATATATGTTAATAACAACTATATTTTTTAAATAGTGAATTTATATACAGTATTTTCAATAATTATTCACATAAAAAGCTCTTATTCCATTTACTAAGTTAGCAAACTTTCCTATAACCTAAGAAAAGCATAGCAAAGAGGCCACTTTAAAGTGACCTCTAATATAACATTTAATTTCCTTATTTAATTAGACTAAAACACAGGATAATTATCTAAATTATTATCTTCTTTTCCATCTGGATCTGCTCTTAAAAATTCTACACCATTTTTTGCTTTCCCAACATTCACACCTTCGATTTTATCATCCCTAGTCATTTGAATAGCATCTTGAATTGAATATGAATTTCCATCATCAAGCATAATGTCAGTTATTTTACCATATGAATCTTTTCTAACTTTAGTAATTTTTGCCTTCTCCATACTAATCCTCCTTTTTCTAATTCCTGCAAAACAGGAATAACTTAACGATGATTTACAAGATTAGTTTGAGCAAATTCAAGAATATTATTCATAATTTTCCTAAAATTACTAATGAGCTAAATTTATCCTATTAGAGTATTATTTAAGATAATTGATAATTACATTATTTATAAAAGCAAGTTTTAAATATCTCTATATATCCATTAATGTCTTTAGTTATTTCATCTGGATTTAATTCTTTTCCTAGCGCTTTTATTTTATTAATATACTCATTACTATACTGCTCTAATGTCCATTTCATAATATTTATTGTTTTTTGTATATCTAAGCCATCCTTAAATAGAGTATAATCAATATTATTATATATTTTATTATAAATAACATTTTTATTATTATCTTGTATAAGCTGAATTATTTCTTCTGACTTTTCTAAATAACAAGATATAAAAAAATCAAATAAATTAGGATATGTTCTAAGCAATTCCATTTTCACATATATTAATTCCTTAAATAGTTTTAATATATCTCTTTCATCAAAGTTAATATTATCTTTAAATTTATTATTAATTATATCTAATCCATAAGAATATAAAAAAATATATAATTTTTTCTTACTACCAAAATAATGGAATAGTAATCCTTTAGATATACATGCGTTTTTAACAATATTATTTGTGGAAGCTTTATCATAACCCGAAGAAGTAAACTCTTCCATTGCTGCATTAATTATTCTTTCCTTCTTCTCATCATCCAGATTAAAAAACTTTTCATTCATTGCTTTATCCCCTTTTAAAATCATTATCTCAGAATTACCTAACTTGTTAATTATATAAATAATAACATTATTATTAGGGCTTAACAATATTTAGTTGTTATCTTTTATTAATTCTTTTTTTAGATTAGTGGGATTCATTTGACGAAGTTTATCTGCTTCTTCTTGAGTCAGTCTCTAATTTTTTTTAATATATTAATTATTTAACAGTACAATATGTTAATGCTTCAGCCCAACCCCATAATGCACTTGTTTTGAATTCTTGTAATCTCTTATTATATAAGTCATGATAATCGTTAGAATATAGAGGTATAACTGGCATCTCCTCATTCATTAATATAACCCATTCCCTATATGCTTTTTGATATACGTCATCATTTTTTGCAGATCTCATTGTAAGAAGTAATTCATCATTTTTATCATTTCTGAAACGAGAAGTATTTGTACTTGAAGATGCACCCCATGGATCAGCTATTTTATCTGAATGCCAATTTACATATCCATCAAATACGGTTCCTAAAGTTGTAGCTAAAGCAAACATATGATATTTTCTTTCATTCTCAGCTAATTCTTTTCCATAATAATGGTTTAAGAATACAGAAAAATCAAGTACTGTTATATTAAATTTAATACCAAATTCTTCACCTGATTTACCTAAAGTAAGGTTAAGAGTATCCGCCCATGATTGAAGTGGTGCTAATAGTTCTATTTCGAGTTTTTCACCATCTTTAGCCCAAATACCATCAGAACCTTTTTCCCATCCATTTGAAGATAATAACTCATCTACTTTCGCTTTATCCGATGTATAATTAATTAAGTTTTTATTAACCCACTCATCATCTATCATCCAATAATTAGTTGAATATGGTCCATCTGTACTCATGCTATACTTACCTAAAAATGCTTCTCTAAATATAACTCTATCTATTGTATAAGAAATTGCCTTTCTAACTTCCTTATGTCTAACTGGTCCAAAATCTGTATGGAATGTAAGGTGTCCATAACCATGTCTTGGATAATTACTGAAATGATAATTATCATCAGCTTTAACAGCATCTATTTTTTCTGCTTCTACTGTTCCTGGTAATATATCAATATTTCCAGTAAGCAATTCATCAATGTCAGTTTCTTTAGAAACGTTCTTAATTATAACATCTTTAATTTTTGTTTTTTCTCCTTCAAAATTTCCAATGTAATTTTCATTAATTGTTAATTTAACATATTGACTTTCTACATATTCAACTAGTTTATAAGGTCCATATCCTATTGGTTTACTTATTAAACTATCTTTAATATGTTGTTGAACCGTTTTATCTTCTGGTTTTTCTTTCATAGCCCATTCTTTACTTAATATATTACCAGTAAATATAGCACTATCTGTTGCATAGAATTTCTCTTTTATAGTAAATTTAACGGTTAAATCATCCACTTTTTCTACTTTTTCTAAGTATTCACTTAAGCTTGAAGATCCTCCTGCTTCAACCATAGCCTCAGTATCTAAATATGTTTCATATGTAAATACTACATCGTCGGCATTAAGTGGTGTTCCATCAGAATATAGTAAATCTGGTTTTAATTTAAAAGTATGAACTAAGCCATCATCACTTACTTCTCTTGATTTTGTTATTGAGTTTAGTACGATTTGTCCTTCTTTATTAGTTATAAGCAATCCTGCTATACCAGTACATGCTCCACCAAACACAAGTTTACGAACATTATTATCATAAGCGTTGTTTCCCCAACCCTCAACAAATTCACCGTTAAAGTTTCCTGTACCAATAGTGATATGTCCACTAGGTTCTACTTCTGCCTGTTCTTGTTCTTGTTCTTCGTCTTGTTCTTCGTCTTTGTCTTGGTCCTCGTCTTTGCCCTCATCTTTGTTATCCTCTACTTGTTGTTTGTCTGGCTCTGTGCCTTCTTGTTCATTATTCTTACATGCAGTTACTGAGAATGCAAGAATAAATACTAGTAATAATGATAATATTTTCTTCATCCTTTTTCCCCCTTAGGTTATTTATTTTAAAGAATAAGCAGATATATAATTTATCTTGCTTATACGTTAAAATCACACAAATAAATAATAATATTTATTTTATATTATATTTTAGTTTGTTAAAGCATATAACAAAATCAGAAAAAAATTATCATTATATGTGTAAACATACGAAAAAACTATTGCAACAGTACTCATTATACTATCACAATAGTCAATTCATTGTACCGATTTAATATTCGATAACAACCATTTGATGACAATCAACCTTATCTACTTTATATTCCACCTTATCATTTTCTTGTTCAAACGAAATATCTTTCATTTGAGGAGCCAAGTATACTCTTTTAACTTTCTCTGATAATTTTAATTCTACATCTATATCGTATACTGGCACAATATCTTCAATTATTTCTACATTCTCACCACGTTTAACAGGTGTTGCATATAGTAGATGATTTATGTATCTATTTTCATTTTTTTGATGCTGAAGTGTTACTATACCTTGTGCTTTTAAGTTAGTTAATAACGTTTTTGAATCTCCTAACAACATATCAAGAGCATATTTAACAGTGTCTTTTAGAATAAGACTTCCCCTTGTAGCATAATCATCAAATACCTTCCAAGATATATAAATTCCTGATTTGCTTTTTACCATTCCAGGTGAACGTTTTCCTGGTTCATTTGGAGTTTGATTATGAGAACAAAAATGAAGAATATCTCTATTAAAATAAGAATCTTCTCTTTCTCCAATTATTTCTCCACCATTAAGAGAAATTTTTACTCCATCACTATACATAACAAATGAAGTAGTTCCCAGACCATGATAACTAAATTGAGGAACAAAATAATCAGGTTTGTATGGATTCTCCCCTTCATATTTAATCCCAAAATCTAGTACAAATTCCCTTTCTTTTTTATCTAAACAAGATTCTCCTGTAGCTAAGATTTTACCTCCTTGATTTATATAATCTTGTAATTTTCCTTTCAAAAGTTCATTTGCCTTTATAACATCTGGTAATATTATTACTTTATACTTATTAAAATTTTCTTCAGTATCTAGTATATCAAAAAGATAATTACCTTCTAGCAGCATACGTGTAGCACCAACATCTGCCTTATTAATATGTCCTTGAGTAAGCATTGCTATTTCTTCGGAAATACTCTCTGTAGATAATAATCCAATATCAGCAACATTAGTAACATCATCACACCATTGTTCTTTTTCTTCTACTTCTTTATATGCTTCACCAATTAATGCATATGTAACTTCATCTAGTTTTCCTTGTGGGTGCATCTGATCTCCAACACACATCTTAGCTCCATTCGCTAAGTTTAGTGCTGCTTCATAACGAAGTGCATTTGGATGCTTATATGCACCAAATTCTCCCCAAGTTTGATGGAACTTTCCTGTCATTCCTAAAAAATCTTTACCTAATCCTTGAACATATCTTGCTGATGTTGGAAAGTGATCATATCCCCATCCACCTGTTGGTAATGATTCTAGTTCATAATGAGTATAATATTTAAATAAATCTCTTCTACCTCTTTCCATATGTCCACTATTATGGAAGATTCTCATATTGGGTTTTATACCATGAATTGTTTTTTCTATTCTTTGTAAATAATTCAAATAAACTCTTTCACTTAAATCCGTGACTGCATTTTCATCTCTAGGATCTTTTCCTTCTTCAATTAACTGATTCATACATGTCTGGCAATGACATTTTCTTAACCCTACAATATCAAGAAATATTCCATCAGTCTCAAACCTTTTAGTAACTTCCTCCACTTGATGTAATAAATAATCAAGATAAGGTGTATTCATACATAATTCGTGAAATCCTGGTGTATTAAAATCTTTTACCCAAGATGTACTTTGATCTTTTTTTCTAAATAACCATTCTGGATGTTTATATGCTATCTTTTCATCTATACCCGCTGAAATATATATCTGTGTCTTAACATCTATTTCTTTACAAGCTTGTAGCATTTCTTCCAATAAATTAATTTTAAGAGATGGATGTGATTCAGTAACACCATCTAAGTAGTATAACCACCCATGATGTCCTTTTGCAAAAATAGTAATTGAATTAACATGACCAAGCTTTAGTGCCTTTTGAAACTCTTGTTTGTTAAATCTACTACCAACTCCTGGAATCTTTTCTGAAGTATGAAAATCTAAATGAATCTGTCTAAATGGTATTTTTCCCATTAAAATTCCTCCTTATGTTTATTATTTATATAGGTAATTGCAAAACTAAGGATTTTAATTCTTTACATACAATATGTAGTTCTTATTATAAGTGGGAATCCAACATATTGTATTAAAGAATCAACTGAATGTAGTTTTGCAATTACTTAATTATTTATAGCATAATGCTACCATAATCTAAGGAGGAAATTCTTTATTATTATTATCCTATTTTTTAATAATATTAACTTTATTTATAAATTTCACTGCGTTTTTTTCTATATCCAGAAGGCGTTATCCCTGTATAATTTTTAAATTGATTAGAAAAATGACTTACTTCTGAATATCCTACTTTTTGTCCTATTAGCGAAATAGATAAATCAGAATTAATAAGATAATTCTTAGCCTTTTCCATTCTCTGTCTTTTCACATAATTCATAGGTGTATTATCTAAATGCAATTTAAAAAATTTAATGAAATAATTAACCTGTAAGTGAACAATATCTGCCAACTGTTCAACTGTAATAGGCTGATCTAAATTTTTCTCAATATACATAAGTAAAACTTCTAGTTTTTCAATAGAAGATGATTTATACATATTTAACTCTTTTACATCAATTTTATCTATAAAATAAGAAATAATTTGTAAGAGTGCTGCTTTAGCCTTTAATACTGAAGAGAGTTCTTCATCTCTATCATAAATTACAAGTTTTTTAAACACCTTAACAATCCAATCGTTATCTTCAATTATATTAATAATATTTGGAAAATCAAAAATATCAAATAAATTCTTATCTCCAATAGTCGCAGTAAAATGGCACCAATATTTCTTATAATAATTATCATTAACAAAAGATAATGCATGGGGTTGATTAGCAGGTATTATAACCAAGTCACCTTTTTTAGGAAAAAATCTTTTATTCCCCGTTTCTACCCACCCGTCTCCATCACAAATGTAATATATTTTATTGAAGTCAGGTATATGCCTTTTTTCTTTCCAAGTATTATCGCAATGAATATAATCAGCAATAATAAGATTAACATTTAAATTGGCTAAATAAGCTTTGCTAAGATTTTTTTTGACGTCCATTATCATTACTCCTTATAATCTTTAAAAAAAGCACAATTCCTATAATGCAAAAAACACATATATTATATAAACTACAATGCACACACATGTAGAAACTACTGTTATATTATTTACTAACTTAGAATTCTCTTCCTGCCCAAATTTTTCTACAAATATTGATAGTGAAAATGGTGGAGGTAAAATCAACAACGTAAAATATGCATGTTCTAGGTATGAATCAAATGTAATAAACCTATTAATTATTAGTTGTTTAATTATATATCCTACTAACAACATAAAAACATAACGCAAAGCTACATATATAATTGTTAATTTTGTATACTCTTTGTCAAATGATAATCCATATCCAACCACAATTAAAATAAGTGGTGTTGCTATCTTACTAAAATATTGTAATGTAATATAAATTCCTCTTAATATAGGTTGATTATACAATGCATTTGAAATACCTAGCAAATTAATTGATATTCCTAAAATAAGAGCTATGATAAGCGGCGATGCTAAAAAATTTATTATTGAAGATACATTTAGTTTTTCATTATTTAATTTTAATTTCATTACCGATATATAAATTAACCATAAAAAGAATTCTTGTCCAATGCCCATAATAGCCATTGATGGCAAATTAACTTCACCAAAAACAGTAATATATAATGGTATTCCGATCAGACCAAATGTAAATCCGGACATTATATAAGGTAACACCGGATTACTAATCTTAGGTATTTTATTGAGTACAAATCCATTTATTAACATAATAATACACAAAAGCATAATGGATAGAATCAGTCCAAGATATTCTTTTTTTAAATCTAAGTCAACAAAAGCAATAAATAAAACCGATGGTAATGCAATGTCAATAACAATTTTTTTTAAACCATCAATAACTTCTTTCTTTAAATAATTTGTAATTCTTATTATATACCCTACTGCGAATAAAATAAGTATTGGTAGTACTTTTGAAATTAGTTCCATTCTAGTTACCTCTTTTATCTTAGTTTTGCAATTACCTTTTGAATAAATATAAGTTATCCATAGAAATTATACCATAAAAATAATTAAATAATAGTGTTTTTATTTATGTATTAATAAAAAGAGACCCATAGTCTAACAAAAAAAGGCTACTGAAAAATTTATAGTTCTAAGTTTTTCAGTAGCCTCTTTTTAATTTATCTATATTAATAAATAAAGCTAATTAACTATATTTTAATTCTCTATTTATATTACTTTCAACCTCTACCATTTATTTCAGCACCTTTATAATGACAAGCAACAAATCTACCCTTTGAAATTTCTTCCCAAGGCGGAATTTGTTCTTTACATTTTTCAGTTGCTATAGGACACCTTGTATGGAACTTGCAACCTGAAGGTGGTGTAACATTAGAAGGTATATCCCCTTCTAAAACTATTCTTTTTTTATTTCTAGCTAAATCTAAATCGGTCACAGGAATTGCTGATAGTAATGCTTTAGTATATGGATGTTGCGGATTATCATATAACTCTTGTTTTGAAGCTAATTCCACAAAATTCCCTAAATACATAACACCTATCCTATCACTAATATGTTTAACAACACTTAAATCATGTGATATGAATAAATATGACATTCCGAATTTTTTTTGTAAATCATCAAGTAGATTTATAACCTGAGATTGTATTGATACATCAAGTGCAGATACAGCTTCGTCACATACCACAAATTTAGGTCTTAGTGCTAATGCTCTAGCAATACCGATTCTCTGTCTTTGTCCTCCAGAAAATTCATGAGGATATCTATGAATCATGTAATAATCAAGTCCACATGTTTCCATTGTTTCCATAACATATTTTTCTAATTCTTTTGACTTATTTTTATATATTCTATGTGCAACTAAAGCTTCTCCTATTATTTGTCCAACTGTCATTCTTGGATTTAATGAAGAATATGGGTCTTGAAAAATCAATTGCATTTCTTTTCTAAGTGGTAACATTTTTTTTGTTGAATAATTTGTTATATCTTGGTCTTTATACATTATAGTACCATCAGTTGGCTTATATAACTTAAGAATAGTTCTTCCTAACGTAGATTTACCACATCCAGATTCACCAACTAATCCAAGTGTCTCACCTTCATATATTTGTAAATCCACACCATCTACAGCTTTAACTGCTAATGGTTCTTTTTGCTTATTTTTTTCCCCCGTTGGAAAATGTAGCTTCAGTCCCTTTGTTTCTACAATAATATTCTTATTCATTATCTTTCCCCATTTCTGGATAGAAACATCTAACGTAATGTTTTTCTTCTACCTTTTTTAGTTCTGGCATTTCTTGTTGACATTTTTCAGTAGCATATTTACATCTTGGTGCAAATCTACATCCTTTTGGTAATTTTAGTGGGTGTGGAACGCTACCTTCTATTTGATCAAGTCTCTCTACATTTTGTTCTAACTTTGGAATTGAATTAAGTAATCCGCCTGTATAAGGATGTTCATATTTTTTATTTCCAAATATCTTCTCTACTGGAGCTCTTTCAACTACTTGACCACAATACATAACAACAACATCATCTGCAAGCTCCGCAATAACACCTAAATCATGTGTTATGAACATAATTGCAGTATTTAGTGTTTCTTTCAATTCATTCATTAGTTTAAATATTTGTGCTTGAATAGTAACATCTAACGCTGTAGTTGGTTCATCTGCAATAAGTAGCTTTGGTTTACACGCAAGTGCCATAGCGATCATAACTCTTTGACGCATTCCTCCTGAAAACTCATGAGGATAACAATGGATAACTCTTTCTGGAGTAGGAATTTTTACGCTTCTAAGTAAATCAATAGCTTTTAACCAAGCCTGATGTTTAGATAAATTTTGATGTAACATTAGAGGTTCACTTAATTGTTTCCCTATTCTAAGTACAGGATTAAGAGAAGTCATTGGTTCCTGAAATATCATTGATATTTGGTTTCCTCTTATATCTCTTAATGTTTTGTTACTAGCTTTTATTAAATCTTTTCCTTCAAATAATATCTCTCCTCCAACAATCTTTCCTGGATTCTCAAGTAAGTTAAGTATACTTAATGCAGTAACTGATTTTCCACTTCCTGATTCACCTACAATACCTAGAGTTTTTCCTTCTTCTATCCTAAGATCCACACCATTAACAGCTTTTACTACACCTTTATTGGTGAAGAAATATGTACATAGATCATTAACTTCTAGCACGTTGCCCATTATTTTCACCCCCAACTGTTTTACTAAATACCTTTCCAAAAAATTTAACAAAAAAGCTTTGTTTTTTAATTATTTCAGACTTTGGATCAACGGCGTCTCTAAGTCCTTCACCTATTAAATTAACACTCATTACTAGTAGTAAAAGTAATATTCCTGGGAACACCCATAGCCACCAATAATTTCTCATTACAATAGAAGTTGAAGCTCTTTGAAGAAGTCCTCCCCATGTAGCATCAGGCTCTGTAACTGAAAGTCCTAAAAAAGATAGTGCCGCTTCTGACATAATAGCACCAGCAAAAGTAATAGTTGCAGATACTATTACATAAGCAATAACATTAGGAATAAGGTGTCTTGTTATTTGATGTCTTGTTGAAATTCCTAAAACTCTTGTTGCAGTCATAAATTCTTGTTCTTTCAATGATAGTATTTGCCCACGAACCATTCTGGCTAACCCTGGCCAACTTAAAATACCAATTATAAATACCATTATAAATAATTTAGTCTTTGCCTCATAATCAGCAAAAATTGCTGAAATAGAAATTGCTATTGCTAAAAATGGGAAAGAAGATACTATCTCTGTAATACGCATTAATAATACGTCTATTAAACCTCCAAAATATCCAGAAATGGCACCGATAACAATACCAATAAAAACTGTTACTACTGTAGCTAGTATTGCTACTTCTATTGCAATATACCCACCAGTTAGAACTCTAAAGAAATAATCTCTTCCGTATTTATCTGTACCAAATAAATTATCTCCATTAGGAGGCTGATATTTACCTGCTTTAATATTTGATAAATTAGCAAAATCATAATTCGTCACAGTTGTATAGATTTTAAAACCCACTGTAAGTATTAAAATAAAAACAAAAATCCAGAAACCTATCATTGCAAGCCTGTTTGCTCTAAATTTTTTTAACATTAACCGAGTAGGAGAAATTATTTTTTCTTCAGTTTTCACTTCGTTATTTGCCATTATTTTTTCCCTCCTTCTCTTATTCTTGGATCTGCTAAGGCATAACCAATATCTTGTAATAAATTACCTATTAATGTTAGAAATGCAAAGAAAATCAGTGTAACAATAAGAACACTTCTATCTTTAAAATCATATGCCTGTCTCATAAGACTTCCTATACCAGGCCAAACAAATATATTTTCTACTATAATGGAACCTGCAAATAGTGATGGAATATAAAATCCTAATAATGTAATTATAGGAATAAGTGCATTTTTAAAAGCATGTCTATATATAACTACTTTTTCTCCTAAACCTTTTGCACGTGCTGTTCTTATATAATCTTGTTTTAGTACTTCTAGCATAGAATTCCTTACATACTTAATTAATGATGCCATAGATGCAAGCATTACAACAAGTATAGGTAATATATAGTATTGAAATGTGGGTCTTATATTCATAGGATCTTTCATACCTGATATTGGCAACCATCTAAGAGTTATAGAAAAAAGAAAGATTAATAGCATTGCCATAAAAAAACTTGGTAATGAGATTCCAGCTATAGAAAAAACTGTCCAAAATTTGTCAAAAAATGAATTTCTTTTTACAGAGGATTTAATACCAATGTATATAGAAAGAGCAAACGCAAAAATAAAAGCAAATATATTTACTTTAAATGAGTTCATAAAATGAGAACCAATAAAATCTTTTACTGGTTTATTTTTAATAACTGAATAACCTAATTCACCCTTTAATAAATGACCCCACCATCTAATAAATCTAATAAAAAATGGATCATTTAATCCAAGTACTTTTGTAAAATGCGCTCTTTTTTGTAGTACTTCTTCTGGTGAACCTGTAAGTTTTTCTGGATTCAAGAAAGCATTTAAAGGGTCCCCTGGCATTGCTTCAATAAGCGTAAATATTATTAGTGAGATAACCAATATAACTGGTATTATCAATAATAACCTTTTAATTATATACTTAAATAGTGGTGAATATTTTTTTATAAAAGAAGGTTTTTTATATGTTAATTCATTATTATTTTCTACATTTCCCAATTTATACCATCCTTTTCTTATAGAAAACCCTACCTTATGATAAAGATAGGGTTTTCAAAAATAATATTCTATATTAATTATTTAACTGTACAATATGTTAACGCTTCAGCCCAACCCCATAATGCACTTGTTTTAAATCCTTGTAATCTCTTATTATATAAGTCATGATAATCGTTTGAATATAGAGGTATAAGTGGCATTTCATCATTCATTAATATAACCCATTCTCTATAAGCCTTTTGATATACATCATCATTTTCAGCAGTTCTCATTGTCATAATTAATTCATCATTTTTATCGTTTCTAAAACGAGGACTGTTACCACTTGTAGCACTTCCCCATGGATCACTAATATTATCTGAATGCCAATCTGCATATCCATCAAATATTGGTCCCAATGTAGCTGCTAAAGCATATATATGATATTTTCTTTCATTTTCAGCTAAATTCTTTCCATAATAATGGTCTAAGAATACAGAGAAATCAAGTACTGTTATATTAAACTTAATACCAAATTCTTGTCCTGATTTACCTAAAGTAAGATTAAGTGTATCAGCCCATGATTGAAGTGGTGCAAGAAGTTCTAACTCAAGTTTTTCACCATCTTTAGCCCAAATACCATCTTCACCTTTTTCCCAACCATTTGAAGATAATATTTCGTTAACTTTTTCCTTATCAGATGTATAGTTAATTAAGTTTTCATTAACCCACTTATCATCGATCATCCAGTAATTAGTAGTATAAGGACCATCTGTACTCATACTATATTTACCTAAAAACGCTTCTCTAAATACAACTCTATCTATTGTGTAAGCAATTGCTTTTCTAACTTCCTTATGTCTAACTGGTCCAAAATCTGTATGGAATGTAAGATGTCCATATCCTTGTCTTGGATAATTACTAAAATGATACATATCATCATCTTTAGCAGCGTCAATTTTTTCTGCTTCTACTACTCCTGGTAAAATATCAATATTTCCAGTAAGTAATTCATCAATATCTGTTTCAGTATTAACGTTTTTGATTATTACATCTTTAATTCCAGGTTTTTGTCCTTCAAAGTTTCCTATGTAATTTTCATTAACTGTTAATTTTACATATTGGTTTTCTACATATTCATCTAATTTATAAGGTCCATATCCAACTGGTTTACTAAGTAGACTGTCTTTTATATGTTGTTGAACAGTTTTATCTTCTGGTTTATCTTTCATAGCCCATTCTTCACATAATATATTTCCAGTAAATACTTGAATATCTGTAGCATAGAATTTCTCTTTCAAAGTAAATTTAATAGTTAAATCATCAACTTTTTCTACTGTATCTAAGTATTCTTCTAAGCTAGAAGTTCCTCCTGCTTCAATCATAGCATCTGTATCTAAATAAGTTTCATATGAAAATACTACATCATCAGCATTAAGTGGTGTTCCATCAGAATAAAGTAAATCTGGTTTTAATTTAAATGTATGTACTAATCCATCATCACTTATTTCTCTTGATTCAGTTATTGAGTTTAATACAATTTGTCCTTCTTGATTAGTTGTAAGTAATCCTGCATTTGAGATAGATGCTCCACCAAAAATAAGTTTACGCACATTACCATCATATGAGTTTTCACCCCAACCATCGACAAATTCACCGTTAAAGTTACCTGTTCCAGCAGTTATATGACCACTAGGTTCTACTTGTGCCTGTTGTTGATCTTTGTCTTGATCTTTGTCTTGATCTTTATCTTGATCCTTATCTTTGTTATCCTCTACTTGTTTATCAGGATCTGTGTCAGCTGGCGTATCTTTCTTACATGCAGTTACTGAGAATGCAAGAACAAATACTAGTAATAATGTTAATATTTTTTTCATTTTTTTTCCCCCTTTGGTTTTTATATTTTAAAGAATAAGAAGATATATATATTTTTTTAATTTGCATATCTTACTTAAACATTAAAATCACAACTAATAAAAATATAATTAAAACTTAAAAACACTTAATTAAATTAATCTATTACAACTATAATTCTTGAACAGTTTACATTGGTAAATTGTTGAATACCAAATACTAAATTTTGAATAATATATGTTTTAGTACATTAAAGCATATAAATTAAATTAAAAATTCAAATTTTGTAAATAAATAAGTCCTGCAAATTTCTGTGTAAATATAAGATAATTATTTAGATTTTATAGATTAGTTATTATAGTAATCATACTGAATAATATTATTATTTAATAATATTATATATTGTTAACTTAATTTTATATACTATATACTAATTAAAAATGAGGGATTTGTCAAGTAAGATTTAATTTAATGTTTAAAATAAAAATATTTTAAACAAATAGAAATTATCTGTATAGCTAAATAAAATTATTTTATCACAGATGAACTTAATTAAATAATGATAAATTGTATAATAACTTTATAAATCCAATTTGATTATTTTTAGAGCTAAGTAACATTCATTTAGTTAGATCTTAAATACCATATGTTGGATTCCTTCCCCTATGAAAGAATAGAACTCCCCATTATAAAAAAGTAACCAGCTATTTATTATTTATTTTTTATTTCTTATAATTTAACAATAGATAATATATCTTTTTCTAGCTCAATAACATTATTTTCTAATTCATTAACTTCTATTGTAATTTTATTTACATAATCATTATCTTTAATTGAAGAAAGATTAATTTTAACATTATATAAAGCTGATAAAACAGAAGTCCTAGCCATCATAGCAGAAACTGCTCCATCTGTAATAGCATTCTTATTTCCACTTTTTATTACTTTTTTTGAAAGTTTCATAATTTCATATGATTTTCTAGCTACTTCTAGTGGTATTTCTGTGGCATATTTTGTTGTGTTTTCAATAGTTTTTTTTCTAATTATTTTCTCTTTTTCAGTATTTTTTGGTAATTTATATGCATCCATCACTTTAGTAAAAGCTTGTGAATCAGTATCTACATATTTTAATAATTGGCTCCTTAATATATTTGATACTTTTAATATTTCTATCATTTCATCATTAACTTCTTTATATTTATCTTTTCCTACAGTTAGATTCGATACCATTTCTACTAAAGCCGCAGACATTGCTCCAGTATATGCAGCCACTGCTCCTCCTCCAGGAACTGGATCTTTAGAAGATACTGACTCCAAAAAATCCATATCATTGTTATTAATTAACATATAGGATACCTCCTTTACTCATACTTATCATAAACCAATTGTCCATTTTTAATAACTTTTTCAACTGTACTTACTCCAATATGATATGGAATAAACTTATAAGATGGATATTCGTGAATAACAATATCACCCTTTTTATTAACATCAATACTCCCAATTATTTCTGCTCTATCAAGAGCCGCTGCTCCATTTATTGTAAGGGCAGTTATAGTTTCTTCTATACTCATATTCATGTAAATAGTAGCAAGAGCAATAATAAGAGGTATTGATTCAGTAAAGCAACTTCCTGGGTTAAAATCTGTTGCAAGCGCTACAGCTAGATTATTATCTATCATATATCTTGCTCTAGCAAAATCTTCTTTTAACGTAAATGCTGTTCCCGGAAGAAGTGTAGCTATTACATTTTTTTTAGCCATATCATCAAGTCCTTTATTTGAAGCCATTAATAAATGATCAGCAGATATAGCTCCTAAACTTGCTGCTAATCCTGCTCCACCTATTTGAACTATTTCATCTGCATGAATTTTTAGCTTTAATCCTAATTTTTTAGCTGCACTGAGCACTTTATGTGACTGATCTATAGAGAACACATTTTCTTCACAAAAAACATCACAAAACTCTGCTAATTCTCCATCCACTACATGAGGCAATACATTTTCAATAATAAAATCGATATATTTATCTTCCTTTCCTTTATATTCTTTTGGAACAGCATGTGCACCTAGAAAAGTTGGTATTACATCAATATCATGTCTAATATTTAATTTCTTCATAACTTCTAACTGCTTTATCTCTGTAAGATAATCCAAACCATATCCGCTTTTACCTTCAACAGTTGTAACACCAAAAGAAAGCATAGAATTTAATCTATCCATACCACTTCTAATAAGGCAATCTTTGGATTCTCTCCTCGTTTCTTTGACAGTATTAATTATGCCTCCGCCTTTTTCCATTATTTCCATATAGCTATTTCCCTTAAGTCTCCATGAGTATTCTTCTTCCCTATAACCTCCAAAAACAAAATGTGTATGAGAATCAACAAATCCTGGAAGCACAGTTTTATCTGTTGCATCAATTTCTTCAGCTACTCTTTTATATTGTGTAGGTATATCAGATGTCTTACCAACCCATTTAATAATACCTTCTTCAATTACAACAGCACCATCTTCAATAATTGCTAACTCATTCATTTCTCTCCCTTTTTTTGCTTTATACCCACTACAAGTTATTAACTGACTAGCATTTTTAACAATCGTTCTTTTCATCTAATCACCCCATAATACTATTCGATTAAATTAGTTTCTAAAATTTTTTCCACTGAAAAATCATTTAAACCCAAATAATAAGTAGCTGAGTCAATTAAAGCTTCCATAGGCACTAACCCTACAATCTCACTTCCTAAAACGTTAACTCCATATCTTCTTGCTTCCATTTTTACTGTCTCGAATACTCTATAAATAGATGTTTTTGTATAGTCTGTAATATTCATAGTAACTTGTGTGATCCCTTTTTCTTCTATTTTAATACCACCAGCTTTAATATATCTAAAACCTCCATTTGAATGTCTTATACATTTTGCTATTTTATTAGCAATATTAATATCATCTGTATCAAGATTAATATTATAAGCTATTAAAGGCTTTCTTACTCCAACAGCTGTTACCCCTGCTGTCCTATGAATTTTATTTTCTCCATAATCAGGTTTCCAATTATCTTCCTTAATCTTCGTCTTCATACCTTCAAATTGCCCTTTTCTAATATGTGCTAAATTTTTTCTGTCAAGATTATTTGCAGCTTCTTCATAGAGAAAAACCGGAATATTATAGTTCTTTGCTATTTCTTGTCCTATCTCATTAGCAAGTGCTATACATTCTTTGGTCGTAATATTTTTAATAGGGATCAATGGTATAACGTCAGTTGATCCCATTCTTGAGTGTTGTCCTTCATGATTATTAAGATCAATAAGCTCACTAGCAACTCCAACAGCTTTAATTACAGCATCTTTTACTGCATTTGGTTCACCTATAACAGTTACAACAACTCTATTATAATCCTTGTCTGCTTCATAGTTTAATAGTTTTATGTTATTTTTACCTCTAAAAGAATCTACTATTTTTTCAATTTTATCTAAATCTCTTCCTTCACTAAAATTAGGAACACATTCTACTATTTTACTATTCATATTTATAATCTCCTTTTTCCCATTTAGCATTTAAGTAATTGCAAAACTACATTAAGTTGATTCTCTATACAATATGTTTCATTCCCGCTTATAATAAGAACTTATTATATCTGCAATTACTTCATCCTTAGCAATATATGGCAAAGTAATATGATCAAGCCCTTTCATTGATCTGTTATATTCCATACAGGTTTCAACAGCATTTTCGCATCTAGCCCAAGCTCTTCTAGCTACGCCTCCCATAACATCCCAAAGAATTGCATTTTCTAATATATTATCTACTCTTTTACTACCATCAAGCACCATACCAAATCCACCATTAATTGCTTTACTAATACCAACGCCACCTCCATTATGAAGTGTTACTAAACTCATCCCTCTAGCACTATTGCCTGCAAAAATATGAGTAGATACATCCGCCATTATATTACTTCCATCTTTTATGTTTGAAGTTTCTCTAAATGGAGAATCCGTTCCCCCTGTATCATGGTGATCTCTCCCTAACATAATAGGACCTACTTCTTTTTTCCTTACCATTTCATTAAATTTTAAAGCAATTTTTAACCTTCCCTGAGCATCTTGGTATAATATTCTTGCCTTAGTCCCCACTACTAATTTATTTTCTTCTGCATTTTTAATCCATAAATAATTGTCCCTATCCTGATATCTTCTAGAAGGATCTATACAATCCATTGCTGCTTTATCTGTTTTATGTAAATCTTCTTTTTTGCCACTTAAACAAACCCATCTAAAAGGCCCATATCCAAAATCAAATAATTGAGGACCTAGTATATCTTCAACATAAGAAGGCCATATAAAACCATCTTTATCATCTTTACCATTTTTAGATATTTCTATTATGCCTGAATCAAAAATAGCTTTCATAAAGGAATTACCGTAATCAAAAAAATAAGTTCCTTTTGATACTAATTTTTTTATTGCAGTAAAATGTTTTTTTAATGATTTATCAACTGAAATTATAAAATTACTTTTATTATTTTCTAATAATTTTGTTCTTTCCTCAAATGTAATCCCTTGTGGACAATAGCCACCATTATACACTTCATGACATGATGTTTGGTCTGATAATAAATCAATAGAAATATTCTCATCAATTGCATATTCTAATAAATCAACAATATTTCCATAATAACCAATAGAATATGCTTCTTTTTGCTTAATATATTTTATAGAAAGATCAAATGCTTCTTTTGGTGTAGTTACTACTTTATCTATCCATCCTTGCTCATATCTAGTCATAATTCTTGAATAATCAACTTCCGCAATTATTCCAACTCCGCCTGCAATTCTAATTGCTTTACCTTGAGCCCCACTCATTCCACCAAGTCCAGATGATACAAATAATTTTCCTGCTAAATCTTTGTCTTTATCTATATTAAGTTTTAATCTTCCTGCATTAAGGAGAGTACTATATGTACCATGAACAATTCCTTGAGGCCCAATATACATCCAACCACCAGCTGTCATTTGCCCGTAGTTAGCAACTCCAAGTGCCGCGGCTCTGTTAAAATTATCATAATCATCAAAGGTACCCACCATAAGTCCATTTGTTATCATTACTCTAGGAGCATCTTCCCGAGAATGAAATAAACCAAGTGGATGTCCTGATGCTATTACTAAAGTTTGGTCTCTTGTCAATACTTGTAAATATTTCTTTACTAATTGATATTGCATCCAATTCTGAAAAACTCTCCCTGATTCTCCATATGTTACTAACTCGTATGGGTATAATGCAATATCAAAATCCAAATTATTATCAATCATAACTTGAAAAGCTTTTCCTTCGATACATTTACCTTTATATTCATCAATAGATTTGCCTTTAATACTTCCTTCAGGTCTAAATCTATAACCATATATTCGTCCTTTAGTTAGTAGTTCATCCAAAAATTCTGGTGCTAATTCTTTATGATATTTTTCTGGAATATACCTAAGTGCGTTTTTAAGTGCTAATTCAGTTTCTTCTTTAGTAAGTGTAAATTCTCTTTTAGGAGCTCTTCTTGTTCCTTCTTTAAATTTTGGATATTTAGGTAATCCATCAGGAAAATCTAGCTTAACATCCATCATATTAAATATTTCCGAGTTACTTATCATAAAAACCATCCCCTTAGATATCAATAAATATTATACACGTAACACTATAGTAATTGTCCTACATCTATCTGTACTTCTTTTAGTATCTTATTAGTTGTAACTAACTTAATCACTTTTTCAATATCAACATACATTATTCTGTCTTCTTGTAATTTATCTACTTCTTCTCGTATTATATTGTATGCAATCTTTGTTCCTTTCCCAAGTTTATTTGGGTTAGTGAATTCTACCGCCTGTGCCCCTGTAAGAAGTTCAATAGCAATAACACGTGTTGTATTATATAAAATATCTTTTGCTTTTCTAGCAGCAATTGATCCCATACTTACATGATCTTCTTGATTACCTGATGAGGGTATAGAATCAACACTCGCTGGATGAGCTAATACTTTATTTTCTGAAACCAATGACGCCGCAGTATATTGAGCAATCATAAATCCTGAGTTAAGTCCCCCATGTTCCGTTAAAAACGCCGGAAGTTCGCTTAGACTTGGGTTTACTAATCTTTCAACTCTCCTTTCCGCCGAATTAGCAAGCTCAGCAAGTGCGATTCCTAGAAAGTCAAAAGCTAACGCCATTGGCTGTCCATGAAAATTACCACATGATATAACTTCATTATCATCTGGGAAAATAATTGGATTATCTGTTACCGCATTTATCTCTTTATTAACTTTATCTAAGACATATTCTATAGCATCTTTACTTGCTCCATGTATTTGTGGCAAACATCTTAATGAATATGGATCTTGTACTCTTATTTCGCCTTGCCTTGTTGTAAGTGAACTATCTTTCAATATATTTAACATATTTTTCGAACATTTCATTTGTCCAATATGATTTCTAACCAAATGTACTTTCTCATCAAAAACATCCGTAATCCCTCTAAGTGCTTCAAAAGTTAGTGCTGCTGATATATCAGACATTTTAGCTAGATTAATTGCATCATATGTAGCAAGTGCACCTACTGCCGTAAGAACTTGAGTTCCATTTATTAGTGCTAAACCTTCTTTAGCACTTAAGCGAATTGGAGATATATCTGCTCTTCTCATAGCTTCTTTACCGCTTACTAAATCTCCTTTATAATAAGCTTCTCCTTCTCCTAACATGACCAAAACCATATGTGCAAGCGGTGCCAAATCTCCGCTAGAACCAAGTGAACCTTTTTCCGGAATTGCTGGATGTACACCTTCATTAATCATATCTACTAAAGTATTAATTGTACCTAGTCTTATACCAGAATACCCTTTTGTAAGCGCATTTACTCTTAAAAGCATAATTGCTCTAACTATTTCAATTGAGAAATGATTCCCTACACCACAAGCATGACTTTTAATTAAACTACTTTGTAATTCTTCCACTTCGTCTTTAGAAATAACAACATTACTGAATTTACCAAATCCAGTAGTTATTCCATATACTACTTCCCCACACTCTACAATTTCATCAACATATTTCCTTGATTTAATTACTTTCTCTTCTGCTTTCTTAGATATTTTTACTTTTGAATTTTCTCTTGCGACTTCAACTACTTCTTGTAACGTTAAACTATTTCCATCGACATAAATTGTATTCATCTGAAAACCCCCACTTTTTTAGCAATTATTAAGAAATATAAGAAAATATATGTTTTAGACTATCTATTAATAAATTGTAAACCATTTGTTAGATATAATCAATATATTTTGAAATTTCTATAATAAGTTAGAGTTTTAATACGATAGAGAGTTAATAAGATAATACTTAAGCCAACAAAAGCATTTTTACATATTTGCGTTAAGATTCAGTCAATTTAAATTAGGTTAAATAATCTTTTTCATCCATTAATATCCTTCTTTCATCTAATAATAATACGAGCTATTTATGTAATGAAATTAACTTCAATACATAAATAGCTCCATTACTATAGAAATAATAATTATTTATCCTATTCATATAATATTTAGTTGTACTTAGAACTATACCTTTAATTAAATATTATTTTTGTTTATTTAAACAGCATTGTTTATATTTTCTACCACTACCACATGGACAAGGGTCATTTCTTCCAACTTTTTTACCTTTTACTACTATTCTTGTTTTATTATATTCTTTTTTAATTTCTTTTCTTCTTTGTTCTGTTAATATGGCTTCCCATTGTGGAAGTGTATAAAGCCAATCAGCTTTAGCATCTAACATGTTATAATAGAGTTTTTCCATATCTACACTTACTTCTATTTCACTGTCTTCTGTTAAAGAATCTAAATCTAACTCTTCTGTTAAGCTTGTATTAATACCATCTAAAAATCCAACAAATGTAACATTATCCATATCAAATTTACTTGCAACATCTTGAATTTTTCCCTTTATTACTTCATCCTTATTTTCAAGAATATATTCGTAATTTTTTTGCTCTTTAGCTAAATATTCATTCCAAAATTCATCATATTCTTCTTGTGTTCTTTTTTTATAAGCTTGGTCTTTCCATTGTTCATATAATGACACTGTATTCATCCTTTCAATCTACGTATTTGATTCTTTAATACTATACCATGGGCAAACACCTTGGTCAATCACCATTTCATTAATTAATACCTATTGCCACGACTAACGTTAAAAACTAGATAAAATTATCCATACCTATTTTACTTAATTGTTCACCACAATAAAATTTCAAATGATATAGAATATCTTTTTGATTATTTACGTACACTATTCTATTAGAAATCATCATTTTACTATTATCTTTTAACTTTAACAATTCTTTCATTTCACCTTTTGCCTCAACAATTTCTAAATCCATATTCATTTTAGTTACTAATAAATTTAATTCATGAAATAAGTAATGTGAAATTCCTTCTTCAAAATTGAAATCTTTAAATATATTTTGTTCATCATAAGAAAAATGAAATACTTCAATTCCAATTGGTCTTCCATTCATTAATCTAAGTCTTTTAACAAATAAGCATTTAGTATTTTCTTTTATATTTGTTTTCTTAGATAATTTAGCATCTACCATTATTTCTTTTTTTTCTAATATTTTTGTAGTTATACTTAATCCACGCATCTTAATAAAATAAGTTAGACTAACAAATGGTTCAATTGAAATTCCTACTTCTTTTTGAGCTACAAAAGTTCCAATACCCTTTTTTATATATAAATAACCTTCATCAATAATTAATTTAATAGCTTCTCGTATAGTTCCTCGACCTGCTTGATATTCTTCCATTAACTTTATCTCAGATGGTATTTTTTCATTTTCTTTCCATATTCCCAACCTTATCTTTTTTATTATGTCTTGTTTAATTTGAATGTATACTGGCAATGATGGATTGTACTGCATGTTAATCCTCCTTAATATAAAAATTTATTTTTACATTTTATTATTTTTTAATTAATCCCTACGAAATCTTATGTCTTTATTTAGTTTCCTTAAATATCTTACCACATTTTAGTTATTAATGTCTAATAGAAAAAGTCACATGACCTGTATAGAATAATATGGTGGAAAATTTGAATAACTAAGATAATATAATATCTTGACACATTACAATATTATAATTAAAATTAAATATGTTATTTTTTAATTATACTTTATAAATCAATAAGACAATAAGGGGGATACTTATGGATAATAAATCTTCAAACTATGTAGAACAATATTTAGATAATCAAAACA
This sequence comes from Vallitalea sp., assembly GCA_025210235.1. Classification (GTDB taxonomy): domain Bacteria; phylum Bacillota; class Clostridia; order Lachnospirales; family Vallitaleaceae; genus Vallitalea. Next base: position 20,854 of record JAOASG010000047.1, on the reverse strand, counting down.
GAAAAAAAAGAAAAAGAAAAAAAATTATTATAATTGTATTAAGTATTATTTTAGTTGCTAATTTAATTAATTTCTCATATAAAAAATATATTAACTATAAAAACATCAAAAATGCGGATATTGATTACATAATAAATACTAACATAATGCTTGTAAATAATTATAATAGATATTTTTTAAAAGATGCAAAAGAATCATGTATAAATATTTTATTTAAAGAAGATAGTGAAAATATTGACAAGCAACTATTATTTAAAAATAATGTTATTTTTATAGATCAACTATACGATATACACATGTCAAAATACATAATGGATCACGATGATATATATTCATTCACTAGCTTTTTAAAAGACAGTTCGCGTTGTATTAAACAACTAGAAGGGCAAGAAAATATAACAGAGGAACAGAAAGAATACGTATCTTCAATATATGAAACTTATAATGAACTTAGTGAATTATTTAATAAGCTTATGACAGAAAATCTATATAGTTGTAAAGACTCACAAGAAGAAGCAGCTGAATACCATTTGTTTTATGAAGGAAAGTTTTTATATGACTATATTAACTTATCTAATGGTATTATAAATAATATAAGTTCTGTTATTGAAACAGAGCAATCTATAGCTCAGGATAAACAACATGAATTATTTATTGAAAATGAAAAAGAAAGTAAAAAAAATGCTTTGTCAGAAATAGAAGCAAATACAATTGCTAGAGATTTCTCAAAAGTTATTTTTGATTATACTAAAGAACTAAAAGTGTCTAAAAAAACTTACGAAGAATATAGTGCATCAGGTAAAATAGGAATATCTGAAGATGGTAGGGGTGATTACTTAACTGATATAACTTATACTTCAAATAGTTTTAATGCTAATGAGCAAATTATTATTGATTTGGTACATAATGATGCTTATTATGCTAATTACCATCACAAAACAGAATCAATTTTATCATACGATGAGATAGACGATATTGCTTCGTCAATAATAAATAGATTAGGAAATTCATCAATTATACTAACTGATAAATATAAACCGACGTCAGATAATTACTTTTATTCTTATTATTATCTAATAGGTGATGAAAATTATGAAGACCAAACTCAAAATATTAGTTTAATATTATATGGTGATGGACAGATTCAATCACTTTCAATAAATAATGAAACACTATATAACAATTATGAAAAAATTAAACCTAAAATTTCTTTAGAACAAGCAAAAAATTCATTAACTAATGAGTCTAGAAAAAATATACTGCATTGGAAGTTAATTAATCAACACCATGATATGTATTATGAATTTACAATAAATAAATACAATAATACTTTTTATATTTTGGTTGATGCAAATATTGGTGAAATAGATAGAATTAATTAAAAGATTATTCATTGTTTAGCAGAAATGATAGATTGTTAATAAGCCTAAACAGCAAATTAACAATCTATGATATTATTAACATAATTTAAATATTGATTACCAATATAATTTCCAATCCATACTTAATCTAATAAGTGCTTCCATATAGTAATAATCTCCCCATGTATTACATTCATCAACATTTCTATTCTTACATGGATTATAAGGAGATTTTCTTGCATATACACCATGTAATAATTGACCATTTGATATTTTAGGATTGCTTACAGAGTAATTATCGATTAGTGACTTGAGTATCTTAAGTGCAATATCTTTGTAATAATTTGATTTTTCTTCATCAAGGTATTTTGACATTTCTAACATACCACAAACAGCTATTGCAGCAGCTGAACTATCTTTTGGTTCATCGCTACCATCAGTAAATTTAAAATCCCAATAAGGCACTAGGTCTTTTGGTAAATTCTCAATGAAAAAGTCAGTTATTTTATAGAATTTTTCAATATACTCTGGATTTTTAGTATACATATAACTCAGTGCTGTACCATAAACACCCCAAGCTTGACCTCTTGACCATGCTGAATCATTACTATAGCCCTGTCTTGTTTCTCCATATAAAGGCTTTCCAGTTTTCTTTTCAAAATAAAATGTGTGATATGTAGAACAATCTTCACGCATAATAACTTTTAGAGAAGTATCTATATGTTGTTTAGCAATTTTGGCATACTTATCATCACCAGTTACTTCACTTGTCCAATATAATAATGGAAGATTAAGAAGACAGTCGATAATTAAACGATAGTTATCATCTGCTCCAACATTTCCCCAAGCCTGTATGAATTTCCCATCTTCTCTATAACGTGAAATAAGATTATCTGCTGCTAGTATTGCTGCCTTTTTTGCATTTTCATTACCAGTTAATTTATATGCTGCTACACATGATAAACTAAATAAAAATCCCATATCATGATTGTTAGTTTCAATCTTGTTCTCTATTCTATGTAAGAAACTATCTACTTGAATTTCTGCTGCTCTTTTATATTTTTCTTCACCTGTTACTTCATATGCCATCCAAATTTGACCTGTCCAAAATCCTGAAGTCCATGAAATATTCTCTTTAGGCGTATAAAAATTAGCAGTCGTTCCATTTATTTTAAACTTATACGTAAAATCGTCTAAGTCTGTTTTAACTTGTGTTATAGCATTTTTTAATGCTTGTTTAATTTCTACATCTGTAGGTTTATTATACTTATTTATATTAACCATTATTATCTAATCCTTTCATTAAAAATGGGTCTTTAATTTTACTGAAATAACCTTTTAGGCATTCATCATATTTCATACATCGTTCATCGTCTGAACTCAATGTTATTGGATTTAATTGATAAGGGTCTTTTTCATTATCATATAAATATCTTTTTTGGTTTTCATCTGGATGAGTACCATTGTCAATAACATAAGTATGTTTCTTAGTTCTAATTCCCCTCCAGCCAAATGCCTTATTATTTAATCCTCTTTCTCTATAAGGTTCAACTAATTCAGGCATACCTGGAATCATTGATAAGAAAACGGTCTCTGGCTCATCCATTTTTTTATCTTCTATTAATGCTCTAAAACTTTGTCCTTGTACCGAATCTGGAATATCAACTTCTAATAAATCAAGCAAAGTTGGCATATGATCAATACTTGAGAATAGACAATCTGTTCTTCCTGGTTTTATGCCTTTACCTCTAATCATAAAAGGAATATTAATTGATTCCTCATACCAGATATTTTTCCCATATAATCCTTGGGAACCCATCATATCTCCATGATCTGCTGATAGTACTACAATAGTATCTTCTTCTAAGTTATTATTTTTTAGATAATCTAATATTCTTTTAAAGTTTTCATCTAATCCTGTAACCGCTGCAAAATATTCTTTAATAGTTCTTAGATATTTTTTATCTTTTCTCATCTCCTCTGGTACGTTAACTCTAAGAGGAATATCATCATACATATCTACATATTTCTTAGGTACTTTATCGTAAGGTGGATGAGGTGGATTCCATGAAACAAACATACAAAATGGTTTGCTTTTATCTCTGTTATCTAGATAATCAAGGGCTACATCTGTCTCTACTTCTGGCGACCATTTTCCTGGTTCAATCTTTGCTGGAGTATCTTTCCAATAATGAGGATTTAAATGCTTGTCCATCGCTCCATATGAGAACCAATAATCAAATCCTTGTCGTCTTTCTCCTTCAGGTGTATAAGCATCCCAGTTAATAGCACCTGATTCAGGTTTTTTATTAAAGTTTAATTCACTTGCATCTAAATGCCATTTACCTATATAAGCTGTTTCATAGCCATTTCTTTTAAGCGTTTTCCCTATAGTTTCTTCTTGTGGTTTTAACATTACTGTTTCATCTAACCCTATTTTACAATTTGTCCACATACCGCACGAATAAGGATATTTACCTGTCATAAGCGCAGCTCTATGAGGTGAACAAAGAGGATATGTACTAATAGCATTATCAAAAATTTTACTTTCTGTGGCAAATTTATCCATATTGGGGGTTATTACCTTATCTTGCCCTTCTATTCCAACTGCCATCTTTCTCCATTGGTCAGCAAAAATATATACTAAATTCTTATTATTCATCTAAATCTCCTTTCAGAAACTCCCACTAATAGGTATTACTAATTTTGCAATTACCTAACTTTAATAACCTATTAATGTATATACTTTACCTTTTTCTCCTTCTAAAACAATATCTTTATCTCCGTCTAGAAGTCCATCACTATTATCAATAACAATCTTTTCTTCAAATCCCATTTCTATCTTTAGGTATGTTATCATACCATTTTCATAAGAAATATCAAATTTGTGGCCACCTATTGTTTTTACACCTTTAATACTTCCTTTTTTCCATGAGTTTGGAAGAGCAGGTAACAAGAAGATTCTTCCTTCGTAACATTGTATAATACATTCTATTACTGCTCTTGTAGCTCCTAGATTACCATCAATCTGAAAAACATATTCAGTATTATCATTCCTAACTTTACATTTAGGAGGTCTAGGATGCAAATCAAGCAAAGCAGAAGATGATAAGTCTGTAAGTAAATAGCTCAATTGATGATTAACTTCTTCACCATCTTGAAAACGTGCGTATAAACATGCTGCCCATGCTCTACTCCATCCAGTATATCCTCCATTTTGGGCTAATCTATAATCTAAAGATTTTCTACCTGCCTCAAATTGTTTAGTTCTATTTACTGTATTAAATAATGTTGATGGAAATATACCATATAAATGTGAATAATGACGATGCCCTTTTTCTACTTCTATCTTATCTTCATTATCCCATTCAAGCAAACGTCCATCTGTTCCAATCTTAAAATCAGGTAATTTATCTCGTACCTCTTCCCATTTAGCACACTGTTCTTGATCAATATTTAATAATTTTGCAGTATTTATTGCATAAGTAAATGCATCATAGGCTATTTGTACATCCATAGCAGATGATATACACATACTTACTGGGAAATAACCAGTACCCTCAAAACGATTTTCTGGAGATTGACTTGGTATTATCTGAGCTATATCATTATCATCAATTTCTATGTAATCCATATAAAAATCTACTGTTAATTTGAAGAAAGGATAAGCTTCATCTCTAAGGAACGTTTTATCTCCATTATATTGGTAATGCCACCAATAATGCTGCGCCATCCATCCTGCTCCGCCAATCCATGTTGCATAGTTATAAGCTTCTGGCGTTGATATTGCCCATTGGTCTCCATTAAGTGATAAAACTGTACCATTACACCCATATAATGACTTTGCTGCCTCTTTACCACTTTCTGCAAATTTATTAACGTAATCAAATAATTGTTTTGAATACTCTGGATAACCAAGTTGTTCTGAGAACCAATAATTCATCTGTACATTAATATTAAAATGATAATCACAAAACCAAGCAGGTACCATATCACAATTCCATTTTCCTTGCAAGTTCAAAGGTAACTTGCCACAAATTGAACCTGACACCATTAAGTATATACTAAATTTTGCATATATCTCTAATAAATTAACATCTTCATTTCCTTTTCTAACTCTTTCAACTCTTTCATTTATATATAAGTCAGATAATTCATCTGTTTTGTTATCAGCTATACTAATATCTGTTTTACTCATTGCTACTAAAAACTTTTTCCTGTGACTTTCTTTCAATTCTTCTAAATCTTCAACAGGAAAAGGATAATCATTAAGTTCTTTTTCAATATTATTAAATGATACCCCTATATTAGTAAATGTTTTTATATAAGTAGCATTCTTAATATACATTTCTTTCTTACCATGTTCAATGATACCGTCTGAATTTACTTTTATAATAACTTTAAAACTACTTCTAGAATCTATTTTACAATTATAAGTTATATATTTTTCATCTATATTTATATCTTCTATAGCACCGTCTTCTTGTCTATCATAATAAAGTGTACCACTAAATTCATTACAACTTTTCCATGTAGTAACCATAATTTCTGTAACACAATCTGCGAAAGTTTCTATTTGTATATCTTTTCTTACTACTGTGGCTATACCACAATTTAAATCTAATGTTCGTTCTACTACGTCTTGCTTTTTATCATATCTAAATACTAGTTCCCCAGCAGGCTTATATGCCTCTTCTTGACGTGGATAGGGGGAGATCCCCCCATCACCACTAAATGCCAAGGAAGCTAAGGCTGTTCCTCTAAAGTAATCTTTTTCTTTTATAAGTTCTCTTACTTTAGGTAAATATTCATATGAAATTCTATTTTTTCTATTTCCATACTTACCAGTCCATAGACGTTCATGATTAAGGCTAACAATATCTTTACTATTATCTCCCCATAGAACACCATTAAGTCTACCATTACCAACAAGTAATCCTTCTTTCCAGTCATCTATAAAATTATTATACCTCAGCTTCATTTACATTTTCCATCCTTAATTTTATTTTCCTAAAAAAGTATCATATGCTTTTTGATTAATTTCAATTGCTCTTTCAATTCCTCTTTTGTTTAACTCTTTGATAAATCCGTCATAATCTTTTTCAAAATCTGAAGCTCCTAATAACCATTTTTGGAACATTTCATCAACATATGGTCTAACTTCTGACATAATTTTCTTATATTCAGCTTCATCTTCTGAAGAATATTTTAATCCTAATTCACCATCATAATATGGAGGCATATCTTGTCTATACCACTGTTTATTAGTATTGTATAATTTTGCAGCAGCTCTAGCTTCTGGTGTCATAAGGGCATATTGTAATTCTTGATCATTTCCATATTGTACTCCTTCAAACATACCAATACGGTATAGAATACCTAATGAACGCAAATAACCAAGAGGTGTTAATTCACTGTTCAATACTGTATCTGTGTAAGATTTTGTTCCATCACTATTAACTACATAAGTTTCATTTTCAATACCGAAGTTCATTAAAGTTGATCCCTCTTCAGTAAACATAAAATCAAAGAATTTAATAAGTGTTACAGGGTCTTTACATTGAGATGAAATTCCCCAACCTACTCCTGGATATAACGTAGTTCTTTCAACAACTTCACCATTTTGATTTGCTGGTGGTGCAATACTTATATTGTTAAACCCAGGAATTTGTTTCGCAAGACTTCTATTATAGTTTCCTGTACTTGACCAATCATGCGTCATACCGCCGATATTTGCACTATATAAAGTATCCCTGGATTTTGCTCCACGAGTTAGAATCTCTGGATCAATTAAGCCTTCTTTATACCATTTTACAAGGTTAGTAACACCTGTTTTAAAGTTTTCTTCCATTGGTTCAAAAGTCATTTTTCCATCATGTGGATAGAACTCAGTACTTGTATCCCATAAGTATAAGTATTCATCTGGCATTTTCCATCCAGCTCTATCAAATAGAGGTATTTCATCTTTTTCATTATTTCCATTAGGATCATTATTTCTAAATGCTGTAAGTACAGTATATAATTCATCTACTGTTGTTGGAGCTTTTAAATTTAATTTATCTAACCAGTCTCCACGAATCCACCAATATTCCGCAGATACTAAAGCATGGTTTTTTGGTATATAATAAATATTCCCATCAAGCGAAGTCGCTGATTGCTTGAATTTTGAATCTTTATCAAGCATTTCCTGAATATGTGGCGCATGTTCTTTAATTAAATCATTAAGAGGAATTAAACCACCATCACGACCTAGTTTTTCAAGGTCCGCGCCATTTTTATATCCAATTATATCTGCAAGTTTTCCTGATGAAAGCATTAAGTTAAAAGCTTCTTCTTCATTAGAATTAGATTGGGAAATTATACCTTCAAGAGAGATATTTGTTCTTTTTGCAATTTCTTCCCAAACACGCCATTTAGGATTAAATGGCATATTATTAAAGTTTAAGAATATTGAAAATGTCTTTGGTTCAGAGCTAATTAAACTACCTTCTAAATCTTTGCCATCTTCGTTTTCTTTTTGGTTATTAGCTGTAGTGTTTGTCTGTGTATCTTTTTCACTATCTTCTTTTTTACCACAACCAACAAACATTGTCCCCATTAAAGTTACTGTTAATAAAATTGCTATTATCTTTTTTGCTTTCATAAGCATACTCCTCTTTTCTTTTAGTGTTACTTTTATTCTTTTTACATATAATATCTATAATAATACATTGTCTATAAAAAAATAATATGTTTAAATAAACAAAAATATATAACCATTAAATGCTAATGAAGCTAAGTAATTCCCCTAGCTTCACTAGCTTTTTATCTTTAAATTATTTTCCTAAAAATGTATCATATGCTCTTTGGTTAATTTCAATTGCTCTTTCAATTCCTCTTTTGTTTAACTCTTTGATAAATCCGTCATAATCTTTTTCAAAATCCGAAGCTCCTAATAACCATTTTTGGAACATTTCATCAACATATGGTCTAACTTCTGACATGATTTTCTTATATTCAGCTTCATCTTCTGAAGAATATTTTAATCCTAATTCACCATCATAATAAGGAGGCATTTCTTCTCTATACCATTGTGTATTTCCGTTGTATAATTTTGCAGCTGCACTTGCTTCTGGTGTCATGAAAGCATATTCATATTCAGCATCTTGTAACATACCAATTCTATATTGAATACCTAATGAGCGTAAATATCCTAAAGGTGTTTGTTCGCTATTAAGTACTGTATCTGTATAAGCTTTAGTTCCATCAGCCTTAACAGTATATGTTTCTCCTTCAATTCCCCAGTTCATTAGATTTGAGCCTTCCTCTGTGAACATGAAGTCAAAGAATTTAATAAGGGTTACAGGATCTTTACACTGTGAAGAAATTCCCCAACCTACTCCAGGATATCTAGTTGTTCTTTCTACAACTTCACCATTTTGGTTTGCTGGTGGAGCAATACTTACATTATTAAATCCTGGTATATCTTCTGCAAGACTTCTATTATAATTTCCTGTACTTGGCCAGTCATGAGTCATACCACCAATATTAGCACTATATAAAATATCTCTAGATTTTGCACCACGAGTAAGTATCTCTGGGTCAATTAAACCTTCTTTATACCATTTCACAAGATTAGTAACACCTGTTTTAAAGTTTTCTTCCATTGGCTCAAAAGTCATTTTTCCATCACGTGGATAGAACTCAGTACTTGTATCCCATAAGTATAAATATTCATCTGGCATTTTCCATCCAGCTCTATCAAATAAAGGTATTTCATCTTTTTCATTATTTCCATTAGGATCATCATTTCTAAATGCTGTAAGTACAGTGTATAATTCATCTACTGTTGTTGGAACTTCTAAATTTAATTTATCTAACCAATCCTGACGAACCCACCAAAATTCAGCAGATACAAGTGTTTGGTTTTTAGGAATATAATATATGTTTCCGTCAAGAGCAGTTGCCCCTTGTCTAAACTTAGCATCAGTATCAAGAACTTGTTGAATATGTGGTGCATGTTCTTTAATCAAGTCATTAAGTGGAATTAAACCACCATCACGACCTAATTTTTCTAATTCAGCTGAATTCTTAAATCCAATAATATCTGCAAGTTTTCCTGATGAAAGCATTAAGTTAAAAGCTTCTTCTTCATTAGAATTAGATTGTGAAATTACACCTTCAAGAGAAATATTTGTTCTCTTTGCAATTTCTTGCCAAACACGCCATTCAGGATTAAAAGGCATATTATTAAAGTTTAAGAATATTGAAAATGTCTTTGGTTCAGTACTAATTAAACTACCTTCTAAATCTTTGCCATCTTCGTTTTCTTTTTGGTTATTAGCTGAAGTGTTTGTCTGTGTATCTTTTTCACTATCTTCTTTTTTGCCACAACCAACAAACATTGTCCCCATTAAAGTTACTGTTAACAAAATTGCTAATATCTTTTTTGTTTTCATAATCCTACTCCTTTTCCTTTTTAGTTGTCAAATTTATTCTTTCATAGCTAATGTCTATAATAATACCATTAGCTATGGAAAAATCACTATGTAAAATCAACCTTTAACTGCTCCAACTGTAGCACCCTTTTTAAAATATTTTTGTACAAAAGGATAAGCTATCATCATAGGTATTATTGCAATAATAATAATCGCATAAATAACTGTTGTTGGAGAAAATAATGAATTAGTAGTTACAATTGCAGCTTCTGTTTCATTAGCTACTTTATCTACAATTAATTTTTTCAATAAAACTTGTAAAGGTACTTTATTATCATCTTGAAGTAAGTTCATAGCCCAGAAATATCCATTCCATCTTGTAACTGCATAGAACATTCCAACTGTTGCAAGTGCAGGTTTTGAAAGAGGTAAGAATATTCTCGAAAAAATCTTTAAGTTATTTGCTCCATCAATAAATGCTGCTTCTTCAAGTGATTTTGGTAATTGTTCAAAGAAACTCTTCATAATTACAAGGTTATAAGTATTAACTGCAAATCCTATTATTATAGCTGTTCTAGTATCTAATAAATTATAATCTTTAAAAGTCATATATAATGGTATCATTCCTGCATTAAACCACATAGTGAATATTGCCATTAAAGTGAAAAATTTTCTAAATATTAATCGCTCTCTTGATAGAGCATATGCCATTGTTGTTGTGAAGAACATATTCACAAAAACACCTACAACTGTATAAAATAATGTATTTCCATATGCAATCCAAATACCATCTTTCATAAAGGCTTGTTTATAACTTTCAAAATTAAAGCCTTTAAACCAAAACATAACATCTCCATTTTCTACGAATATTGGTTTGCTTAATGAAGCTATTAAAACATAAAATATAGGATAAAGTGTAACTATTGATATAATTATACCTACTACTGTCATTACACTATTAAATATTCTTTCATTATTAGAAACTAGTTTATCTGAATTCTTCATGATTTATCCCCTTCCTTACCATAGTGATGTCTCAGAAAGACGTTTGCTGATTTTATTTGCTAAAAGTACTAATACTAATGCAACAAATGCTTCAAAAAGTCCTGCTGCTGTAGCCAGTCCATAATTACCATTAGTTATACCTGTTCTATATACATAAGTTGCAATCACATCACCAGTGCTAAAAGTGGTTGGTTTATAAAGAAGTAAAATCGCTTCATATCCTACTTTAACCATCTTACCTATATTTAGTACAAGCATTACAACAACTATAGGCAAAATTCCTGGTATAGTTACATGTCTAATTTGTTTCCATTTTCCAGCACCGTCAACTTTTGCTGCTTCATAAAGCTGTTGATCAATACCCATAATGGCCGCAATATATACAATAGCACTAAAACCAGCTGTTTTCCATAGAGTCATTGAAGTATATATTCCTCTAAAATATTCAGGTTTTACCATAAAATAAACTGGGTCAAATCCTAATTTCTGTAATATAAAATTAATAACTCCTGTACTTGGAGAAAGAAAGTTAATTGTCATACCACAAACTACTACTATTGAGATAAAATATGGTAAGAATGTAGCTGTTTGAGTTAACTTACTTACAAACTTATTCTTCATTTCTGTAACAGCTATTGCTAATATAATAGGTATAGGGAAACAAATAACTAATTGCCAAAAAGCAATCATTAACGTATTTGTTACAGTTCTTATGAAATCAGCACCATGTATAAACTGTCTAAAATTATCTAACCCTACAAACGTACTACCTGAAAAGCCTTTAAATATATTGTAATCATAAAATGCTGTTCTAAGTCCTATCATTGGTTTGTAAGCAAACATAATATACCATATCAAACCTGGCAATAATAAAAGAAACAAATCCCAATCTCTTCTAAATCTTTTAGTAAATTTACTTTTGCCTTTGACATATCCTTTATTACGTTTGGGTAATGTCTTACTTGTTTTACTCATATTATTGTCTCCTTTTCTTTTCCTTTCTAAAATTGTTTATTAATTAGGTAATTGCAAAACCACATTTTAACTATTGTTTGTTTTGCACAACCAAAAGTTGTTTATGAACGAATTATACATACTTTTTAACAAGAAATAAATCATCAATATTCAACTCATTTACTTTTTCTACAAAGAGACATTATTTTCAAGACTAATTATACCTATTATTTTTTTATATGCATTTTTCAACTATCTACATTTTTCTCTTTTTTTGGCTATTTCTCCATTACTTTTTAATGATTTTAGATATATAAAATAGAAAATCATACATTTTAAACATCAAAAATCTATTAACATTAAACGATTGTCATTTAATGAATTTCTAAAAAACAAACAAAAAAAAAGAAGATATAATTGATTTTGTATCCATTTTAACTATGGACCAATAATCTACCATATCTCTTATTATTATATTTTACCTATAATTGCTTAATCTGCTCTGCAAAAGCCTTTGGCGTCATTCCTGTATACTTAGTAAACACTCTAATAAATGTATTAGAACTATTAAACCCAACTTGTTTTCCTAATGTTGAAACCTTGATTTTCGTATTATTATACATTATCTCTTTCGCCTTTTCTATCCTGTAATTATTCAAGTAATTTTTATAATTTTCTCCTACAGCCTTTTTAAATAAAATGCCACAATACTTTTCAGACACATTCATTTTTTTAGCCATATCTACCAACATAATATCTTCCCAATAATGTTCATGAATATATGTTAGCATTTCTTCCGCTATAGAATTCTCACTATCCTTTTTATTGTTATTTACATATAGCAAGATATCTTCTAGTATCTTTCTTAATTTAGGAATAATATCTTCTCTATTCCACTGATCAGACAGGGTTGAAAAATCATCATTATTTTCTAAGAATTTATGGGAATCTATTTTTAACTCCTGCACTATTCTGCTAATAGTACCAATAATAGCAAATATTAAATTTTTAAATGCCTTTGGTGATAATTTATCACCGGCACTATTTTCATTTATTAAATCATTAAATATCTCTACTGCTTTTATATCACCATTAAGTACACTATGAATGAGTTTATTCTCTATAACTAGAGGATAATAGTACGAGTTACGGTCTAAATCTTCTTTAATCTGTTTCATTGTTAATATTGTTCTTTGATTATATAAAAATTTATACTCTAATATTTTTTTACTTTCCTCAAAACATTCTTTAATCTTATTAGTTCCATATGCTACATTACTTATAGCTACTCTAATATCATAATCATAATCTATTTCAACAGTCTCTAAAAGAGTATGTATCTTAGTAATAGCATCTTTTACTTTATTACATCTTATTATAATAGCACATGTGTAATAATTAATATTTGCATATCTAAGATTATCAATGTCTTGTGTATATGCAAGAATTTCATTCTTATGTAAGAAAATATCATTGTCTACGTCTTCATATGGATTATTTAGAAATTCTAATACCGCTACACAATAGTTATCGTCTTCTATAAGATGATCTTTGTATATAGATTTATTAATATTAATACCATATAATAAATCTCTGTTCAATCGCTGTACTATTAGATTATTTCTCTCACTTATAGCTAGTTTCAGCTGCTGATTAAGTGTTTTTATCATATTAGAATTTTGTTTTAGTATTTTGAATTCGTCAACATCTTTTTGATTATTATCTTCATAGAAAAAATCATCTAATACTTCTTTTATTGGTCTATATAATTTGTTAGTAATAATTCTTGATAAAAATATTGATAATAACGTTAGTAATATAAATGGAATTATAAAATATATATAAATTAATGAAGTATCAATATTTTTATCTTCATATGAATATAATAAAATCCAATCACTATTATAAAAAGATTGCTTAAAAACATTATAATTTTTGTAAATAAATTTATTTGAAGCTAAATCACTTTTTTGAAATGCTTTATAAATTTCATCTGATGGTACTTTTGCATCTTTTTTCATTGCAAATATCCCATTATGATTACATAAATACCAATCTTGTTCTAAATTTTCCTCAACAAAGGAATCGTAATTTATAGTTGTAAAATAAAGTATATCTTTCTTTCTATATGCTTTTTTAGTAATATAGCATATCTGAAAAGATCCGTCTCTATTTTGAATAGTAAAAACCATGTAACTAGATTGTTTTAGAAAATGGTCATAAATTTCTTTAATTCTTTCTTTAGTTAAACCCAGGTTTTTTTCAAAATAATAGTTTTTTGCCTCACTTGACACTGGTGTTATAACTAATGAATCTTCGTCTAAGAAAGTTGCAGAAATTTGAAAATCAACATTATTTACCTTAGATGATGATTTTCTGATTTTTTGTTGAACTTTTAATGATCCCAAGTAAAACTCATTATTATGGCTTTCCGACCACTTTTTAGCTTCGTCACTCTCCATTACTATATCTAGTGTACTATTTATAACCTCTAATTTTATCTGGCTATTATTTAGTACTGTTTTAATAGTATTTATATTAGTAGTTTCGTATTCTTTAGACCTCTGATCAATAACTATTTTAACAAAAATGCTCATAAAGCTTACAATGATTACTGTAAACACAAGTAAAAATACTGCATTCAATTTTTTCTTGTATTTGCCCCGTACCATGATTCTTCCCCCATCCTTTAATGAATATGTCAATTTTAATTAATTTAGCTTATTAAAAAAATGACGGATCTTTTTATAAATATTACCCAAATGTAAATAGCAAATATAATAATACCATTAATGCACAAAAAAAACAAGAAATGAGATATCTCTTTTATGATTATATAACAAACATTATATTAAAAATATGTAACGACAACACAAAAAGGTATAGATATTAATATTTATATACTTAAGAGTAAATAAATAATTAATTCTATACCTTAATTATTATTTTATTTGTTCTATACCTACTATTGTTTTTTAATTCTTTCCGAATATTCTAGTACAGCATTAGGTCCGCTATGATTTTCCATACCTGGTTTATGTTGTCTATACTTTTTGTCATATTCGCTCTTAAGACTAAAGAAATTATCTCTTGTTTCTTCTATATGTTTTTTAAACTTTTGTCTATATTGTTCTAGTATCTGTTTATATTCAGGTTTTACAGCTAAATTCACATTTTCTAATCTATCATTTTTCATATCAAATAATTCTTCGCTATTATCTTCTTGGTATACTGTATATTTATAATCTTTATCAAGATACATTCTACCAGGAACAATGTAGCCATCATATTCATCATACCACTCAGCACTTACATATTGGTTATTTGTAGTATCACTTTCTCCAATAATTTGTTTATAATGACTTATACCTTCTTCTTTTTTATATGTTGATATCCCTGCATAGTCAGCTAACGTAGGGTATATGTCTAGTAATGAAACTAATCCATCAATCTTTCTTTTACCTTTTACACCATTTCCTGTAAAAATTAGAGGTACCCTATTAGTTTCTTCGTAAAAAGCCCCATATTTGGTAACTAAACGATGAGATGCCATTCCTTCTCCATGGTCTGCGAAAAAGACTATCATTGTATCTTCTTTCTTTCCTGATTCTTCTAAAGCTTTTAATATCTTACCTATTTGTTTATCAACAACACTTATATAATGATAATAAGCATATAAATAATGTTTAAAATCATCTTCACCCCAATGAACTGTTTGGCTCTGACGTCTATGTCCACAACACATATATTGTATGAATTCTGGACGATTAGGTGCATCATCAAAGTTATAATTATCTGGTAATGGAGGTAATTCTTCTTCTTTAATCCCAAAATCTTTGTGTCCAAATTCATTTTCACCGATATATGAACATATATTATGTGGATTTTGCAAATCTGCAACTAATAGAAATGGACTATCAGAAATTTCTTCTTTTAGATAGTGAACAGTTTTTCTTGTCGTGTCCTCATCATAAAAAGTCTCGTAATCAACTGTTATTGCTGGATTATCTCTTTCACTTTTAATTTGTTTATAATCCATATTTACAAAACCTCTAAGTGCTCCATAGTCATGTTTCTTACCAATATGTACACAATCATACCCATTTTTACTAAACAAATCTCCTAGTGTTTCGATTTCTGTAGAAAATGTATCAAACCCTTGGTCTGGTAAATTACTTAATACTTTTGTCTGATGTGGATATTTAGAACTCCAGAAAGATGCTCTTGCAGGCTGACATAAAGGACATGTTGTATATGCGTTCTCAAATACTACACCATTTTCAGATAAACTATCAATGTTTGGCGCCTTAACATAATCGTTACCATATGCTCTAAGTGCTGTAGCACTTAATTGATCACAAATAATCATTAGTATATTCTTCATAATATTCTCCTTTTAATATTGCTTCATTTAAGGTAATTGATATTCTTTACCTATTAATATTGCTTCATTTAAGGTAATTGATATTCTTTACCTATTACTTCATTAAATTAACTGCATTATAATGAACATAAATATATTTATCAATTATACATTATAATTCACAGAAAATAAATCATTAATTTTCAACTTATATACTTTTTCATTGTTAATTACATGTTTGAATTAACTTTTTAAGGAGAATAGTATTTCATCATTATTCCATCACCTACTAACAGTATCTCTTACTTATATTTATTAAGTATTTGTTGTGGGATATGACAATAATCGTTTGGACATCTAGCCAATCTATCCTGATGTTCTTCTGCACTTCTAACGTAGTTTGTAAGAGGTAATACTTCAACAACTATAAGGTCGCTATCATTTCTTTTACTAATAAACGCCTTTACCTCTTCCAAATGTTTAGGATTTTCACTATACACTCCTGTTCTATATTTTTCCCCAATATCGTGTCCTTGTTTATTTAAACTATACGGGTCAATTATTTCAAAGAAATATTCCATTAATTGCTCTATAGATACGACAGTTGGATCAAATTTTGTTTTTACACATTCAGCATAACCATCATAGTCACCTTCAAGTGTATTACTTGTTCCATTGGCTCTTCCGGCTTCTGTAAACGCAACCCCAGGCAAAGTTTTTATGTAGGCTTGTACTCCCCATAGACATCCACCTGCAAAATATATTTCTTCCATATTGTCCCTCCTCTTTCTGTCTAATCAAATTATTCTCTAATAATACTATTTATATTTTTGTTTCTACCTGATCTTATTTATGATATAATCTTTTTAAGGAGTGTTTTTATGCGAAAATTAATTAACAAATATAATGATAACATTTTAATAATTTTATTAGCTATATTCTTTTTCATTTCTAATGATTATTCTTTAGGTATGTTTTCTATGTATTTTTTCTTTTTTAAAATTTTGTATGATAAGAATAAAAACATATTATAAAATACAAGAATTAACCTTCACTGCTTTATTTTTTTGATAACGATAAACGAGACTAGAAAAATATTATCTATTCTTAAAAGAACAAAAAAAGATTATCCACATATTCGTTAAGTAGATAACCGTCTTTGAAGTATAGATGTAAATTTAATTGTAACTTTGATTGATGGAGGTGAAGAGTACAAGTACACAGTCACGAACACTCTAAGACAATATAGACATCTAGCATAAAGAATCTACACTAATATTAATGCGGATTCTAAATTTTTATTCTTTTAAAATTGCAGTATCAAAAATTGTTACTAATAAAGTTTTGAATGTTTTTAATTCTTCTTTATCCATTTTAGACATTTTTAAAATAGCTTGTTTCTCAATTTTTTCTATATTGTTACTATCAAGTATATGCTTTGATTTTTCAGATACCAAAACACTTCTCTCTTCCATTTCTTTTACCATCCCAAACAAGTCGTAGTCACCTACGTGTTCTGGGTGTAAATTAATATCGTTAACGATCGCTTGGAACTCTGCTTCCATAGCATGTAATTCCTCTAAAGCATCACTATTAATATTTCTTGTTTCTTCTAATTCTTCCTCCTCAATAGGTTCAAACATTTCATAGAATCTTTTGCCTGCCATTGAGATTACTTGCATGTTAGCCTTTGCATCATATAGTGGTAAGAACTTCCTCTCTTTGAAAGGTGTATTCATGTATAAGTTTTCCACTTCTTCTAGATAGGGCAAAACCTCTTTTCTTAATACATTCTGTCTCCTAGCATCTACTATTAAGGTACATTTATGTATATCCTCTATTGTGCTAAAATAGGCTCTTGCAATCTTTATGAACGTTTCTGCATCTTTTGGAGTGTAATCACCTATAGCCGTACATCTAATTACATATCCTTCTCTTTCAAATCTGTATTTTTCTGTATTGAATTTATTAATCAATAAAGCTTCTGTCATCCTTATTCCTCCTTGGTATATGTTAATGTAAGTTTTTTGCCTAAAACCATAACAATACTAAGAAGTATTAATTTTATCTTGCGTTTCAACCATCCCCTATAACAATTATAAACTACAATATACATTATACCATGCCAAACGTTTGTTCGTCTATATATTTCCCCAAATGTCATATAAGTGTCGTGTAAGAAGTTTGCAAATGGTGTCTATGGTCTTTAGTCCGCGAACTAATTATTGATTACAGCTGTTATATATATAATACCACATTTTATAGATTGGATTGTTTAGACTTTTTGTAAACTATAGTTTACATTTGCGTTATTTGTAGAAACAACGCAGTCAATTCTGACATTTAAAGCTTTTGCAATTGATTTAACGGTTGATAATCTAGGGTCAACCGTCCCTCTCTCAATTTTACTTAATTCTACCCTTGATATTCCTACCATTTTCGCAAGTTCATACTGCGTCAATTGTCTAACTTCCCTGAGTCTTGTTATTCTGATTAGTCTCTCCATATTAGATGCCCCCTGATGTCTATAATAATGTCTATATATTATTTTTCTCACGTTAGCATACTAAAATCAAGTGGAAAATTTTGGTATTATTTGACATAGTTCAATAAGAGGTGTATAGTTATTATTGTGTTATGTTTAAATGCTTCTAGTTGTTTAGGGCGTTTCCTTAAACAACCCCTTAGTATACCAAGTGTATAAACAAAGAATAGCCTTTAGGGGCTATTTTTTTTGTGTAAAATTATATTATTATTGCTTGACTTCCACGTGTTTAAGTGGTATAATAGTATTATCAAATAGGAAAGGGGGAATGATATGAGTGTAAAAATAAAAGAGATACTTGAAATATTTGTTTTACTTTCAGCCTACATAATAAATCTGCTCACGATTTACGAAAAGCTGAAAAAGAACAAACATAAATAAGTATCTCTTAGGGGTAGGATTTAACTCCCTATCCCTATTATATCACTCATACCGATAATTATGAAGAGTATATTTAAGGAATTCTCAACAGATTTAATTGTTGTACTCATTTTTATACTACATCTTATTAGGGATAATCTTTCACCATTATTTGCTATACTTTATGCTATATACTTCGTAATATTATTAGTAAAAATATATGCGTATTTTAAAACTCAAAAGGAATGATCTCATGAGACTAAGAGAAATTAGAATCGAAAAAGGACTTACCAATAAGAAAATATCCGAATTAAGTGGTGTACCTATTAGAACTATAGAGGATATAATTAAACGTGGAGACTGTAAGTTTTCTACTGCTGTTAAGATTGCAAAAGGACTTAATATTACATTAGAGGAACTAGCAAAGCCTACCGATTAAGGTAGGCTATTGTTATGTTGTCAGATAATTCTTTCCTATAGCTTTTAAATTGTCTGATAGTTTGTTATGTACTAATCAGTGTTGTTATATTAATACGGTCTATTTAGATAAGAAATAAATTTATGTACTTAAGCATAGATAGATTACTATCAAAAATTATACCCCGCCTCATGTATAATCTTACCATTGGCAATAATCCTAATTGTTTCGTGATCAGTACCTCTTGGTGGTCTTACTCTTTTTTTAAAATAATCTGTATTACGTTTTTCATATACTTCTGAATCAATCAAATCATCACTACAATCATAATATTTAATATTGATTTCATAATCCTTATTATCGAATCGTCTTTCTGACATTACTTGAATACTTATTTTATCACCGTCTTTATAAATGTAATATTCTACTCCATCTTTTTTAGCTGCATAAATGCTTGTACTGAATGTCAATATAAGTCCAAAAATCAAAAATAAAGATAAAATTTTTCTTTTCATTTTTATCCTCCTCGTATTTTTTATATTTATATTAAAGCTGCAGCATTAATACCATTAATAATAAATAGTATTACTTATTAAATATATGCCTTATAATTTAACTTGTAAATACCTTTGTGATATTCGGTTGTTTATCTGTGGTATTCGGTTATTTTCTGTAAAATATTGTAATATATATCCGTTTTGTGCATAAAAAAGACCTACCATACAGGTAGGATTATTATGTACTAATCAGTGCTTTTGTTGTTATACTAATCCATTAACATTAATAACTATAAAATTGATAACCTGGTAAGGTTTTTGAATGAACATTCATTATATTGTTTGGATCTTGGTATAATAGATACTCCTCATAAGGAAAAGGATTAGTTGGATTTATTATATTCCATTGTGTTAAGAGAAATCTACCTAGATAGCCACTTAATTCAACACTAAAATGTCCATCGAAAACAATTGTTTCACCGCAATCGCACTGATACAATGACCCTTCAATAAAAGGCGGAGTTGATACATAATTACCTTCGTACGCACTGCCCCCACCTCTTGGATGCATTTGATGAATCCCATGCACATGACAACTAGCTGGAGCAGCCATTGCTACCATAGAAGTGGAGCTAACCATAATTAACACACAACTAATAATCATTATAACTTTCTTCATATAATTTCCTCCTTAAATTTTTATACTTATATACTACTTTACTTTGAATAAAAATAATATCATAATTTGGAATCAAAATTCGCAAAAAAGGACAAGCTTTTTAACTTGTCCACTAAATTGACATTTAGTATATAATCCCGTTCCCGATATTACTCTATTAATATTAACAGATAATTTATTTTTGAGCAATAAAAAAAGACCTACTTCCAACAAAGAAAGTAGGATCAATATATTATTTTGTGTATTCTTTTATTT